>JAWBPF010000048.1:0-10645 GCA_038825355.1 Bathyarchaeia archaeon | reverse complement strand
CCTTTCAACGACTCCATGATCTTCCCATAGATTTCCTTTCTCTTCAAATCTCTCCCTTTCCATGATAGATCGCATCTTCCAGATTTAAATATTTTTTTAGCAAATTGATTCTACGATAATTAGAATAAGTATGGAGAGTCTACTCTGAAAGTAAAGTAAACTATTAAATTAGTTCCATCCATTTTATGGCTATGATCGAAGTTTGGATGGGTCGTCTAAAGCTTCTTTCAAGAAGGTTCATCCCATTATTCCTAATAGCCTTCGGGGTGACAGGCTTAGTGGTATGGCCCTTATCCGGAGTATATCTTACAGCTACATTAGGAGGGGTTGAATCCGAGATAGGCTTAACCATAGCGGGGCTTCGAGGCGTTGAGAGGATGCTGAATGACTCCTATCTGAGACTTGAGGGCTTAGAAGGATCTCTGAAGGGATTAACTATCAGCTTAGAAAGCATAGTTGAAACCGTGAATAAATCCTCCACATCTATACTGGAGATCTCGGAGAGCCTTGACAAGATCTCCCTAACATTGATCCAGGCCTCAGAGGTCTGGGCTCTGAGGCTGATATCTGCTGAATTCGCTGAAAGCCTCAGAGGCACGGGAGAAAGCCTAAAGGAGCTCTCCTATATGGTTCATGAACTCAAACTCCAAGAACTACTTAGAGAATTTAAAACCCTCGAAACCATCCTAGAAAGAGGAATCCAGCTAATAACTTTCCTCAAATCCTTAATGACCCTGTTCTCATCAATTATAAAGACTGTGATCGAGAGAATCCAAGCTATAAAGGCTGCCGTCGGAACGATAAAGAACGCTTTTCTAATCCTGATAGTGGATGCTACTCTGATTCATTTATCCATAGCGCTTATAGGCTTCACACTTATAAGGGGACGTTTAAACAAGCTTGAAGCCATAGATGGAGGCTTTTCTTAACTTTATCCAGCTTTGAAATATTCAATTAGCCAAGAGTGATCTGTTGTGCTGCGCCGCCTCTGGGAGAGCTTAAATTATCCCAGGTTTAACTTATTGTAGGGTGGAATTGACGCTCAGCTTTACGCTTGTGGTTTAAGTTGAGTCATATGCTGTTTCCATATGAGTTTAGGGAGTTTCAGAGGGAATTCCTAGACTTCATAGAGGGGGGTGTCCATGAAGGAAGAGGCGCCGTCCTAGCGGATGCTGCAGCTGGCTTCGGTAAGACTCCCCTAATCCTATCGGCCCTAATACCTGAAGCTCTGAGGCGCAGCCTTAAGGTTCTCTGGGTTGTAAGGACTGGAAGCGAGACGGATAGGCCGATAGAGGAGCTTAAGATCATACGTTCATTGAGGAATCTGAGATTCTTCGGCTTCTCCTTCAGAGGTAAGAGGGATATGTGCCTCCTCCTAAGGGATTTAAAGTTATCCGGAGAGGTAAGCCACGAAGAGGCATCCCTCATCTGCAGAACCTATAAGGACAGATGTCCATATAGGGACGGGTTGGAGAGGCTGAGGCTTCATGATTTGGATGAGCTCGCCGCTGAGCCTAGGCTCTACACGGAGATTCTAGACTTCTGTAGCGGAGTGAGGGCTTGCCCCTACCTTGTCCAGGTCATGCTCATGGACTACGCTGGGATAATAGCGTTAAACTATAACTACGTCATAGATCCCAAAGTAAGCAACTTCATACGGAGGAAGATTCGTTTCAGAAACGCAATCCTCGTAGTAGATGAGGCGCATAACCTCCAGAAGGCTGCTGAAGAGTTGAATTCGGACAGGGTCACGAGTGGAACGGTTGAGAGGTCTATAAGGGAAGCTGAAGCCCTTAAGGAAAGGGATGTAGCCGGATTCCTAGACGCTTTAAAAGGATACTTCCAAAGGTTCCTCGATGAGATTAAGGGTGAAGACATGGTATTCCCCCTCGACGAATGCGCATGGAAGACAGCTGGGGGACTAGAGGATTTCGAGGGGCTCTGCTCCGAGGCTATAAGGCTGGGAAACCATATTAGAAGGCAGAGGCTATTAGAGGGTAAGGCCCCTAGGTCTAGCCTATATCACCTAGGGAATTTCTGGATAAAGGCCTTAGAGAACCAAGGCGTGGACGGCGTAGCCCTCACAGCCTCTAGGGAAGGCGAAGCCTTATCAGTAGAGTTCACGGATATGAGGGCGAGCGAGCTGCTGGAAGGCCTATGGAGGGAGTTTAGGAGCTGCATATTCTGCTCCGGGACGCTTAAGCCCCTAGAAGCCTTCGCTGAGATAATAGGCCTTAAAGACTATAATGGGAAGGTTTTCCCATCCCCCTACTCAGAGCATAATCTGGCGACCCTAATCACTAGGGGATTATCAACGAGGGGGGAGGAGTTAACGGATGAGATGGCCTTGAGGTACTTGGATGCCATTGAAGGCTTCATAGCATCCCTGAGGGTTAACCTTGCAGTTTTCACGTCAAGCTACAGGGTTCAGAGGAAGCTGTTAGATAAGGGCTTGAAGGATCTAGCTGAGAAATATGGGAGAAAAATATACTTGGAGGAGCAAGGCCTACGAGGCGATGAGGGTAGGAGGATCCTTGAAGGATTCAAAGCCTCAGCCTCAGATGAGAATAAAGGAATGCTCGTAGCGGTGATGGGGGGCCGCTTCGCCGAGGGCGCAGATTATCCAGGCGAGCAGCTTGAAGCAATCTTCATAGTTGGAATACCCTTCGAAAAGCCGACGGTTAAAACCCAGCTCTACATAGAATATTACCAGAGGCTCTACGGAGAGGATAAGGGCAGATTCTACGCCTACACTCTACCGGCCTTGAAGAGGGCATCCCAGGCCATGGGTAGGGCCTTAAGGTCTAAGGAGGATCGGGCCGTATTAGTCCTAGGAGACTGGAGATACAGGAGATACAATGAGCTCCTCCCCGATTATATTCAGAGGACCGCTAAAATAGTTGAGGGAAGGCGTGAATCATTGATTAAGGAGGTACTAGAAGCTAAAAGACGACTCTACAAAAAGGAGTAAAGAAAGATCAGTTTTATCTTCTAGAGGTCTTCCTGGATGAGAGTTACTATTTCTTCTATACTTTCTCTGTACTACAGGTTGCAGCTTTCAGCTCTAACCCCTTAGAGATGGGGATTAAATCAATCTCATCCAGTCTTAGACAGTAGTCTACATCATCTTCATGTCCTATACCCTTCACTATTGTAGCTGATGTGGATCCTTTGATTACTCTACGCATCTTTTCCATATCGATGTCGGCTAATATTGCGGCGATCCCTGCTAAGTCTCCGCTGCAGCTTATCCCTTGACTCTTGAGGAATTCTATGATCAATCCTGCGGCGTAGAGGTCTTCGATACAGATACCTATAGTTGACCTGGGAATAACTACTTTTACGTCGACTCTATTCTTTTCAGCCAACTCATATGCGAGCCTTGAGCATGCCGCCCTATTTATGAGGCTTCCAACGAGGACCTTATCGGTCCTTTCCATAGCTGCCCTGATAAGGTGTGTTCCATGGGTTGTCGTTATGACAAGCTTCTTCCCCTTTATATCCGTCGAGGAGACCTCAAACGGCGAGTTATCTAAATGGAACCCCCTGATTTTGACGCCTCCCCTCTCACCTGAAAGGATAAAGTTTCCATCTATGTCTCTAAGCTTTAGGGCTTCCCTGATCGAAGATGTAGGGACGACGGATTCAGCTCCCATCTTCAATGCGGTTATTATCGTGGTGCTCGCCCTGATGACATCTATCACTATGGCGACATCGCCGCTTCCAAGCTCTCTCTTAGTCATCTCTAACCCCAACAGCACAGAGGCGGAGACCATATCTAGATCAACCCCTATGAAGTGAAAAGATACAGGCAAAGCTAGTTTAAAAACTAGAAGGTTGAAGAGATAGTGAGTATATATGTCTGGGGCTGGAAATGCCTAGTGGATGTAGCTTTGATAGGTTGAATCGAATTCTTTAACCAGTTCAGGCGGCCGCTCCCCTATTGTATACGAGTCAAATCTATCAAGGAGTCTCGCAGGGCCTTCCTCAGCCATCCTAGTAGTGGGATGTTCATGTCCGAATGTTTCCGCTGCGATCCCGTATACCAGTTTCCTCGTCAAATATTCGTCGACGTATCCGAGGCTGTGAAGATACTCGTGAAGGAGGACTATGAATATGTATGAGTTTACCTCAACTCTATCCTTGCAGTTCCTCTCCAAGGCTTCGATTATACGCCTATTCAAAACTATCGAGTTGGATCCTAAGCCATGGTATGCACCTATACTTATAGGTAGATCCGCTAGGAAGAGCATTAAGCCCGCCCTTTCCCGGCCTAAAACCCTCTTAACTATTCTCCTAACTAAGTCGAATATGCACTGGAAGTCATTCGCATTCTCCAAGCTACGCTTGTAATCCTCGATCTCGTACCGGCTCGGCTTGGAGCCGTTCTTTGAAGCAGCCTTCATATGCTTCCCCATTCCTATATCACCTCTATTGATATGAAAAGGAGCAGAATAGGTTTATGCCCAAATCTAAAAGCCATACTAAGACGTCTAATATAGGAATTAGGTGTAAATTAAGCTTTTTGGAATTTGACTGGTGCAATTGTCGAGGTTCATGGATCCCCGAAGAATAGCAGCGATAGAGGCCGGGTAGAATCACCCAAATAATATTATAACTTTTCTCTTCGCTGGGCCTCCTTTAGAGCTATATCCGCTAGTTGTACCTTATCTTCGAGGTTTACCATGAGGGTATTCGCCGTTACGACCTTTAATCCCAGCCTCTCTATCCGGGGTTTCTCGTGGATGTCGGCTTTGTCCAATATGAAGGTATCTATGAGATCCCTATATATCTCAGCTATAGCATAGGCGGAGGATTCCAATCCTAGCCCACTAAGGAGTTTCTCCAATGGCCCCTTGACGGCGCGTCCAGCGATTAGAGGCGAAATAGCAACCCTTCTAGCCTTGGATGACCTCAGCGCTTCTCTCACGCCTTTAATCGACAGGATCGTGCCTATGCTCACTATAGGATTGCTCGGGGGGATTATGATTCCATCCGAGTCTAGTATAGAATCTAACACGCTGGGAGCCGGCTCCGCATCCTCAACCCCTTTAAGTTCCAATCCTAAAACCTCATCCTTCATACCTCTTTTAACCAGGTATTCCTGAAAGTGTATTAGCCCATCCTTAGTGTGGATCCATGTCTCAACCTTGTCGTCGCTCATAGGTAGGATCCTTACTTTAACTCCTAGAGCCTTAGAGATCTCGGCTGTAGCCTGGGACAGGGTGGAGCCCCTCCTTAGGAGGCTAGTCCTATAGATGTGGGTGGCTAGATCCATGTCTCCGAGTCTAAACCATGTCTCGCAGCCGAGCCTACCGAGGGCTTCAAGGCATTGGAATGTATCATCTTTAACTCCCCACCCCTTCTCTTCGTCCACTATCCCCGCTAGGGTATAGGTGATAATGTCTATGTCGGGGGAGATGTGGAGGCCATGGAGCTCTATATCGTCGCCGGTATTCACGATTACGGTGATATCCTCCTGGCCTACCAGCTTTACTAGGCCTGTGAGGAGCTTTGCTGCTCCTACTCCCCCCGCTAAAACTGTTATCGAAACTCCCCACCCCAATAATTCAAGTAGGAAAACTCTCCTACTTGCCTCCTCTTCGGAGGCTGAGGCTCCTCAGCAGGGTATCCTAGGGTTATCAATGCTTGAGGCTCAACACTAATGGGAATTCCTAGGATCTTCCTCACGGTATCCCTGCAGAATAGCGGAGCACAGTACCAGCATCCCCCTAAGCCCTCGAAATATATGGCTAGGAGCATGTTCTGAATAGCGGCGGCCAGGCTTTGAACAGCCATAACATACTCGGCCTCCATCCTACGTTCATCAGGATACTTATCCATATCCTCCATTGATAGGCAGGCCAGTACGAGCACGGGTGAATTCGTGAAGACTCCTATCGAGGCTTCGGCCTTCACTTTTGCATCCCTGATGGATAAGCCGTTGCCTGTTAGATCCCTAATCCAATCCTCAGCCATAGCCTCCGCCAGCCTCCTCTTCAGATCCTCCTCTACGACGGCTATGAACCTCCAAGGCTGAGCATTATGGGCTGAGGGAGCCCACCTAGCAGAATCCAATATCCTATAAAGGATCTCCATGGGAACCCTTTCCGGCAGATACCTCCTTATGCTCCGCCTACCCTTCAGAAGATCGGTGGGTTCCTCCATGAATTATTCCACCCCTTAGAGTTTAACCCCGCCTCCTACAGATCGTTTAAGCTGTAATTGAGTTGGTTAATTTAGAATCGTCTTCTAAGGGCTTCCTTCTCAGCCTCGATAACCTCCTTCACGAGCCTATCCATTAGCTTTTCCATGTCTAGGCTTCGTGCTTCACGGACCTCCAACTCCTTCAGGATCTCCTCCACATCCTGGATGTCGAGTCCTCTCCCCGCATAGATTAGAGCTGCCAAGAAACCATATTCCTCGAAGAGCTGGGCTGAAGATAATAACTCTGTTTTTAAGGCCTTATCCCTTCTAGCGTATGCCCTACCACCCTTCTCCAAGAGCTTCGAAGCCTCCTCGAGGCCAACTTTAGCCATCCCAATCCTCCGAGATCCACACATTTGACATTTCACATCCTGGTCCACATCCTTTATCCTTATCATCTCAACCCAGCTCCAGCATGAGGTGCATATGAAGGTTAAAACCTCGTTCAGCAGCCTAGCCTTAGCGGATTCCATGATGAGCTTCTCCATGGTTTCAGGGGGAACCAGGTCAGCCCTCTCCCCAACCCTCTCCAGGGAAACCCTGCCCAGAGGGGTTAAACCTTCAACATTTACGAGTTTAAGCTCATCCCTAGCGATCATATCCAATAGCTTAACAGTGTTTTTGAGGTCTAAGTCTTTCCTGAAAGCCTCGTTTAAGGCTTCATCATAGACTACAGTGCCTTCCAAGCTTTTCGCGAGCTTCCTGAGATTTACGTCGCTCAAGTCCGCCCACTTTGATATTGCGCCAAACCTTCTAGCCACGTGGATGAGCCTCCTTAGGAATAACCCGCTCCTACTACAGGCTTCAACCAGTAGAGCTTTAACATCCCTCTTAGCCGATTCCTTTAGGAGGGAGGCCAGCCTCTCCCCGTCAAAAGCTCCCAGAGTATTCAAGACTATCCTGTAGGGGTCCTGTTGTACCCCCACCGAGAAGCCTACCTCACTGGATATTAGGTGGCCGAGGAGCCTCCCCAGGCTCCTATTGACGAGGGTTCCGAAGTGGCAATGGACTATCAGGTAGTCATCCCATTCCTCAACTAGTATAAGCCTGTCGCTTGGGACCGGGAGGCCACACTCCAGCTGCTCAAAGGTCTCCTCCAAAGCCTTCATAGCGGTCTCAGGGTCTACCGGATACTTTGAGGCTAGCGTTTCGCATATATGCTGTTTTGAAGATCCTGAGGAGAGCATCTCTGAAGTGAGCCTCCTTATCTCTCCTACCTCCAAGGCCACCTCCAGGGGTACTGGGACCTCCTCTCCAACCCAGCTGGGAACAGCCCCCGTAGGATCCTGAATGGATTTCACATGGATCTTGTCGCCCCTTATCCTAAGCATCCTCCACGGAGACCCTTTCAATATGAACTTGGTCCCCGGCTCCCCATATTCAGCTACGAAGGCCTCGTCGAGCAAGCCTAGGGGCATATCGTTTTCATCGTCGACGACAAGGTAATGCTTCTCATCAGGTATCATCGAGAGCCTCTCATAATAGTACTCGTAGAGAGGCTTAGTCCTCCTAGGCCTGGCAACCACACCTTCATCCAGGGAAACCCAAGCCAGGCGTGGATACCTATCATGCATGTAGAGGAGGACCCTCTCAAATTCTTCAAGGGATAAATCCCTGAAGGGATAAGCCCTCCTTATTAGGCGATACATGTCTACGAGGAGCCATCTACGCTCATGGAAGAGGAGGCCTACAACCTGATGGGTTAGGACGTCCAGCGGCTTCTCAGGCATTTCAACCTCCTCCAACTCCTCGGCTAGAGCCCTCCTAGCTATAGCCATGGACTCCAGGGCATCGTCGCAGTCCATTACTACGATGGCACCCTCGGCTACTCCTCCAACCCTGTGGCTGCCCCTACCTATCCTCTGAAGGAACCTGGTGACCTGCCTTGGACTCATATACTGGATCACGTAGTCTATAGCCCCAACGTCTATTCCAAGCTCTAGAGAGGATGTGCATACAACGCCTTTTAAGGCGCCTTCCCTCAAGCCCTTCTCAGCCGTAACCCTTACAGGTTTTGTAAGGGATCCATGATGTATCGATACTGGGAAGTTTACATCCCATACCTTGAAGCGGCTGGCTAAAACCTCAGCTACAGCCCTTGTATTGGTGAAGAGGAGCACGGTCCTATGCCCTTCTATGAGATCCTTTAGAACCCTCATCCTAGCAGCTACTTCAGGCCTCACGTATAGGCGGGCTGCGAGATCTAGGTCATCCGGTTCGGCCGTGGGGAATAGGATGCTTATCTTAAGGCTCCTCCCAATTGGAACCTGTACAACCTTTACGTCTCTCTCTGAGCCTACTAGGAACTTGGCTACGGCCTCCGGGCTGCCGATGGTCGCCGATAGGCCTACTACCTGGAACTCCCTCCCCGTAAGGAGTCTAAGCCTCTCCAAGGCTAGGGCCAGCTGGGATCCCCGCTTATCTTCGGCTAGCTCATGAACCTCGTCTACCACGACGTGGCCTACTCCACTTAGATGCCGCTTCATAACCCTGCCTGGAAGTATCGCCTGGAGGGTTTCAGGCGTTGTTATAAGCATTACAGGAGGGCTCTTAGCCTGGAGGCTGCGAAGCTTAGACTCTGTATCCCCGTGCCTCAAGCTGACGGAGAACCCGGCCTTTCCAGCCCACCATTCTAGTCGGCGGAGCATATCCCTGTTCAAAGCCCTTAAGGGAGTGATATAGAGGGCTCTGATACCCTTACGGGCATCCCTCTCCCTGATAAGCCTCTCGAAGACGGGGAGGACAGCCGACTCGGTCTTACCCGTGGCTGTAGGAGCGATCAATAAAACGTTTAACCCCTTAAGAATCTTTGGAACCGCCGATGTCTGAGCCTTAGTGGGCGCCTTGAAACCCCTCTCGTAGAGGGCTGATCTAATAGGCTTGGATAGTTCATCAAAGACGGTGGGCTCGACCATAACATTAAACTCTCCATCGAATAGGCGAGGATAACCCTAACGGAGACCCTTAAGCCTGAGTCCTTCACCCCACCCATCTAACCTATTTTAGGTTACCATTAAGGGTTACCTTCTAATATTTCTATCCGCCTATAAAGGGAATATGACTCAACCTGTATAATCCAGTAAACGGAGCTTTTAACGGTTTAAAGGATGAGGATAAAGCCTTTTATCCCGCAATAATAATGGCGATATGGGATGAACCTGACATCTGCAAGGCGAGAGGTTGAAAGGGAGTGGCGTGAGAGGATAGTCAAGAACATCTTAGACCTGATAATACTGAAACTCTTAGATGAGAAACCCCGGTGGGGTTACGAGTTAAACATAGAGATAAAGGATAGGTTCAACGTATACCTAAGCGCTGGAACCCTTTATCCCCTGCTCCACTCCCTAGAGGATAGGGGCCTCTTGGAGGGTGTGTGGGACGCCGGCAAGGGGAAAGGCAGGAGGACGTACAGGATTACGGAGCAGGGGAGGGAGTTCCTGGAGGTAGGGGAGAATATGCTCGATATAGCTGCTGCAAACCTCAGAGGAGCAGCCCTAAAAGAGGAGGAAGAGTAAATGCCCCTTAAAAGGGAGATCGTTAAGAATATTATCCTGATATGCTTAGTCCTCTCGGCTGTGCAGGGGGGGTGGCTCATCCTTAAATACATGCTTGGAACCGAGGTTCCACTAGCCTACGTTCCATCAAGGAGCATGGAGCCGAACCTGAGGGTCGGCGACCTAGTGGTGATCAAGGGAGGTGATCCAGGGGAGATCTCCAATGGATCCATAATCGTCTTCTACGTACCAAACCACTACGGCGAGGATGCATATAGAATAGTGCATAGGGTGGTTAAGATAGTCGAAGTGGATGGAACCCACTACTATGAGACGAAGGGAGATAACAACCCCATCTCAGATTATCATAGATGGGGCTATATACCTGAATCATACGTTATAGGCGTAGTAGCCTATAGGATCCCCCTCCTAGGGTATTTACCTTTGAAGATCCGTGAGCCTGAAGGAGTAGCCTTCATAGTCTTGGTTATAGCAGCCCTCCTCGTATGGGAGATGATGGATGCCAAAGGTAGGAAGGGGGAAGTAAAACATATATAAATCTAGAAGTGGGTTAAAAAGGAAACGATTAAATAATATCTTTTATCCATTATTCTCCCCGTATCCTATATAAATGGGCTGGAAATAGCCGCGAGAAGTGGTAAAGGTTGGTTCAGAAGAAGGCTGTCATAAGTGTTGAGAACGTCGTAGCGTCGGCAACCCTCGATCAGGATATAGATCTAGGCGCTGTCGTCAGGCGTTTCCCCTCCGTTGAGTATAAGCCTGAGCAATTTCCGGGCTTAGTATACCGTCTTAAACGTCCAAAGACGGCTACGCTGATATTCAGCTCTGGAAAGATGGTCTGCCTCTTCGGATATGTATATCGTAAGGTTAGAACCCTTGTGCCTCTAGTCTTCGCGCATGGCCTTTGGAACAGTTGCGTTTCG
>JAWBPF010000047.1:0-10668 GCA_038825355.1 Bathyarchaeia archaeon | reverse complement strand
CAACTATATCATTGGAACTGCCGAAGGGTTAGGAGAAGGATTTAAAGGTTGGACGGGGACGGGATTCCTTGGATCATTAGCAGTGTTATGGTTCTTAATGACCATACCAGTGTGGAGCAACTGGGTTGCCGGTGAAATAAAGAGAGCTGATGCAGTTAAAACGCATATGACGGCTATGGGGGGAACCGCTATCTTAGCAGGGATAATATGTGCCATATTCACTGCTTTAATAATGGGGGTAACAGGCTGGAGGTTCTACACGGCATTTGGATATCTCACACTTTATCCACCAGAAGGCTGGGGGATCCCAATAACTGCTGAGTGGCCTAATGTAATGAGAATTATCGAGACTAGTCCTGCACTGCTAACGTTGATAGACCTTGGATTTGCAGCAGCCGCTTTCATACTTATACCGATGGACATCCTATTATTCACTAGATGTGCTTTCGCATGGTCATTCGACAGAATCACACCCCAGTTCCTGTCCGATGTGAATCCACGCTTCCATACTCCCGTAAAAACCATAGCATTATTCACTTTAATAGGCATTTTCTGGTGGTGGTTCTACCTATACTCCGGTATGTACGCCCTAATCGCAGCTGTAACCATCGGAGTTTCAATAACATTTATCGTGACATCTATAGCAGGTGTAGCTTTCCCATACCTAAGGAAGGACCTCTACGAGGCATCTCCAGCGAAAAAAGAAATACTTGGAATTCCCGCGATAACGATAGCAGGCGTAATAGCCACGGTCTATATGTGTATAATGATAGGGATGTATCTGGTCCACCCGGGGCTTAGAGAGCTTTCAATATCGCCTAGCGTAGCTATACTCATCATCGTCATATTCATAGTCTCAGTGCTCATATTCTACGCTGCCCGAGTATACCATAAGAAGAAAGAAGGCATAGACATAATGTGGGCATTCAAGGAGTTGCCACCTGGTTAAGACATTAACACCACATTTTTATTTAATAATTTTTATTTAATTTAAGCTATTAGATCGCACTTGTGCAATGTTCGACTCCATTTATAGACTAATTTATCTTTTAGATTCCACCTCTTGATACCATCTTTTTCTGTCTCCAATTTTCGCCCGCATCTTCCATTTCATGGTTTTTGGTGCTTCATTGACTGCTTTGAGTATACAATTAATTTTTTCATCAATATTTTTAATATCTGATTCGCTTAGCACGTTCATTGCATCATGGTGCTCAAATAGAAGGCTTCTCACCGTCTTTAAATTATTAGTGGCTGTATAGTAAAATCCCCAATCATCTGACAGCAGGTTGATGATGACTTCTTTATTTATCGCCTCCGAATCGTTATCGGACACTTCATGCTCCCTCAATAACATTACCACATCTATGAAATCCTTCCTAGTGAATTCTATTATTTGCAGTTTTTCTAGAAGTAATTCCGATAGAGGGATTGTAGGATAATCCATCTCCAATCTGTTTTTAAAATTTATTTTATGGCACATATTAAGCTCATCAAAGAAAACGTCAACTACATATCTCTGATTATTAGGGTAGAAAATCCTCCTTTTAGTCTCGTATACGGCCAAAGCTCTTTCCATTCTATAGCCGAATTCCTCAAGGAGCTTCGAAACTTCTGCGGAGTATCTACTATAAGTCGCAAAATCCATATCGGAAATTTCCCGATCAAACTTTTCATGGATCCATGAGAAGTTCGGAGAATGTAACCTGAAAGCTAAGGCTCCCATAACTCTAACCACTATATTACGCCTTTTTGCTTCGTTTAAAACCTTCATGGCTTCTTCAATAAGGCACAGTTCTTATCCCTCCATGAACAATATTTCACCAACTTTAACCGGAGGTTAACATGTATCCCTTTACTTTCTCCCTCTCAAGGTTTATGATAGCACCCCTGAGTATTCCTTCTCCATACTCACTTCCAGGATTTATGCATAAAGTACGGCCAATAAGCCGTGCTCCTCTAGATTCATGAATGTGTCCATGTAAACCGAGCAGAGGTTGCTGTGCTTCTATACTCCTGCGTACAGCCGTTGAGCCTACAGGTATCATTTTAAAGCCTTCCGCACCTGTTACAGGCTTAAAATTTTCATCCAATTTAGGTGCTATATCTAGACCTGAATCAAATGGTGGGCAGTGGAAATTGAATACTGCATTTTTAACATCTTTAATTTGTGAAGTCATGTCTTCTATCTTTTTCTCCAATTGCTCTTCCGGAACATCTCGTGGACACCTCCACGGAGTTATGTTGGAGTATCCGGTACTGATCATCTCATGGTATCCGTCTATCTCCACTACCTTTCCTTCAGGATTTATAACTAAATCAAATTTATTAAATATAGGATCTATATCAAAACTATCATCATTTCCCGGTGTGATAAATAATTTTATATCTCTGTTTGCGATTCTTTCTTCAGCTTTTTTAAACCATTCATGCAGCCTCTCAATCATCAATTTAGAAAATAATTTATCAACCAGTTCTTTATTAGCTACCAGCTCCTCCATCTCCTTCTCATCTGTTAAATAGGGGTAGTTACCACTATCCCTGATGAACTGCTGAATTTTATCGACCTCATCGGCATTTCTGAGTATTTTATCTTCTCCAAGGAAGTTAACTCTATATGTCCTATCATTTTGTTTAATTATTGGGACGACCATCTTCCCAGTAATATCTCCGCCCACTATAACAACATTTGCTTCATAGAACTCACCCGCCCTTAAGAGTTTCATAAAGGCTTTTTCTGAACCATGTAGATCTGTAGTGTAGAAAATTCTGGTTAGCATCATCTCTCCCCATTAGTTTCATAAGTATACGATATTAGAAATAAAAATTTAACCCTTTCCAAAGACTAGGATAGGAGCTTACTTTAGATGTGAGAAATAATTTTAATTAATTTAAATAATAAAATCTGAAATCTTAATATTTTAAGCTCACATTATTTGATAAAATAAGGGCAGTAATTAGATTTTACATGCCATATTCGAATTATGCTTAACCTTTAGTTCTCCAGAAACTAAATGTCATTCACTACCATGTATTAATAGGTTCAGGAGTTAGTTCCCTTCATCCAGCGAGAGTAAATGCAGTTTTTCAGCCTCTTCCCTTGTGTTTTTATAGAGCTTCAAGTAAGTTTCATATAGTTTCGAGTACAGGCGGTAGAGCTGAGGATCCGGCTCAACCGTGTCATCTACTTCGATGAATCTCTTAATATCCCTAAGGGTATTAAAGAATCCTATACCTAAACCTGCCATATAGGCGTCGGCGAATGATGCCCCTGGAATTTTCGACACATAATCCTGTGGAAAACCTGTTATATCGCTGACTATCTGCCTCCATAATCGGCTCTTGGCTCCACCATTTACAGCGACCATTTTAGAGAAGCGGATCCCGACCGATTTCGCTAATTCCATATGATGTTTTAGGCCGTAGCCTGTAGATTCCAGGAGCGCCCTATAGATGTGCGCTCGCGTATGGCTGAGGGTTAGGCCGAAGATCATCCCCTTAGCTGCTGGATCCCATATTGGAGTCCTCTCCCCCATAAAGTAAGGCAAGATCACTAGGCCATCGCTGCCGGGCGGCACCTTTTCGGCTTCCAAGTCGAGTATCTCATATGGAGTTACACACATAGATTTACCTATATGAACCTCGATATGGCCGAACTGATCCCTGAACCACCTTACTAATGCGCCCGTCGTCGCCATGCCTCCGAAGATCACGTATTTATGGATGATAGGATTGCTGGCATTTATGAATCTGGGATCAAACCTCGGCTCATCCTGAACTATCATCCAGCAACCCGTCGTCCCATACATGAATGCGGATTCCCCCTCGTCCAAGGCGCCTACACTGAAGAGGGATTGCACACCATCATATCCGGTCGCTATTACAGAGGTACCTTTGGCTAATCCTGTATCTTTCTCAGCTTCAGGAGTAACTTCTCCAATTATATCTTCTGGGTTATAGAGCTTTGGAAGTTTATCTTGGTCTATGCTGAGTTGGTGACACATCTCCGCCGACCATTTACCCCTCCTATAATCGTATAGGGGGGAGAATTGCGATGCAGTCCAATGGTCGATCGCAGCCTCCCCCGTAAGCCTAGAGGTTATACATCCATTAGGGTTTAGGATCTTCCATGTCCTATCATAGTTCCCCGGCTCGTTACTTAGATACCATAGGATCTTGTAACCTGCGAAATATGCATCTATTGTATTTCCACTAACTCTGAAGATCTCTTCCTCCCCTATATGCTCCTTAACCCATAGGCATTCACTTTGGGCTCTTCTATCCAGGTATATTATGCAGGGTCTAACTGGCTTGAGATCTCTGTCGATGGCTAAAAGGCCTGGGGTTAAGCCGCTTGTCCCGATGCACTTGATATCCCTAGGGTCTATCCTACTTATCTTTAATAGGGCCTGAACGATCCTTTTAAAGTCTCCCCAGTAGCAGGTTATAGGATCCTGCTCAACCCAGCCTGGACGGATAACATTAACCTTATGCTCAACGTAATGTTCTGCGACGGCTACACCTTCACAGTTTATCAAAAGCCCTTTAGAACCTAAAGTTCCTATATCAACGCCTAGCAGATATTCTTCATCAGACAAGATCCATCCAGCCTTCTCCAAATTAAATGTAATCAAAAAGATTGTAGTTATAATTTTACATGTCTCCCCCAAGTTACCGAGAAGTAAATCTCCCATAGAACGGAAACTAGTTTCTATGAAGTATGGATAGAAATTTTATCCTGTGGGTTAAATTTAAATCCTTGTTTTCTGAGAATTCATTAATTCCTACACCTAAGATTTAATAATTTTCTAGCCTTTATGGGGGCCAACCTTAAATGTTTTATTCACGATTGGCAGTTAAAGCTCATCGCTTGTTATTGTTTTTATGTATTTCTTCCCTATTTTATAAAGCCTTGAATCATCCGTAACTAATGTTAAGCTGTTATGGATCGCGGCTTGGATATACGATGCATCGTAATAGTTTATGCCTTCTTCTAAAGCTATCCTTAATATTTCTAAGGCATTTTCAGTTTTTGGCTTCTTTAATCTATTAAAGACTTCAATTATGGAATCTAACGCTATTCTTGCTTCATCGGCTTCTATAGTTTTATATAAATAAGCCTGCTTCCAGATGGCGTTTCCAATCTCATAAAACGCTAAATTTAGAGTCCATCCTCCAAGCAGTTTATCTAATTTTTTCTCCCCGCATAGAGTTATTATGGCCGAAGAATCATAAAGATTCATCTCTCTTCTCTACTCTCTCTTAAAGCTTTAATCCAAGCTTCTCTGTTAACTTTTCTTATAATTTTGCTTGCCTCTTCAACTTTCTTATAGAGGCGTTGCCTCATCCTTTCCTCAACTTCTTTTTCAAGGGATCTTTTAATAACTTCGGAAGGTTTTATTCCTAGTTCAAAAAGCTTCTTCCGAAGCTCTTCATCAATTCTAGCTGAAACAGTTGTATACTTCAATTATACCACCAATATATATTACATGATTTTATTATATAAATATTACTACCTTACAGGATGCAGATAAAATAAGATTCAAATTTACCAGCGAAAATCTGCCTACTCAGCACACATGATACAGCCACTAGATACTTGAAAGTGCCAAAGATTCCTGCGAAGAATGTTTCGTGGGAGGCTATTAGCTACAAGCTCTCCATTATTTTATCCCCAAATATCACCTGAGTTAACAATAGGCGCCCTCGTGTATGAAAAATACTAAAAATTGAATCTTGAGATGGATACCAGATATCTATGGCTAGAATTTAAGCTACGATAATATTCAATAATAGATAGAGCACCCTAAAAAGTAAGATAAATAGCGGAGGTTAACCCATTCCCAGGTAAACAATTAAGCAATATTGGGAATTTATGAAAAACTCTAAACATTTTCTCTTAAGGGATACCTTCCTAGATGGGAGAAGGCAAGCCTTAAAGGATAAGCCCACAAGAGGCTTAATAACATACTTCGAATTAAAACGTGAAGGCTGGTGCGGCCGCCGGGATTTGAACCCGGGTTAGAAGCGATCCGCCTGTCTTCTTGTTGGCAGGCCTCCAGCAGCTTTAGGCTGTTCCTGTCCTAGACCAGGCTAGACTACGGCCGCATACTACCCAATAGGAGTGGATCGTACTCAAAAGTTTTTCCCTAATTAGATGACCATATTTAGTTATGGATCTTATTGGATTCTCCTCTCCGTTTATAAAGGGACCATATCTGGGCATGAATTGCTTCCAATGAATTCTTGGTTCCCGAGAAGAGGACGATTGTTCCAGCTTGGTCGATGAGGAAAAGCCTGACAATCCAATTAAACATGATCGATTCGGAGGGTTAGTATGGTGCCGAGGGTGCGATTTTCACCTGCATCTCTGGGTGAGGTTTTGAACGCACGATTAGGCCAGCTTTTAAGCTGTCAACCCGGTCTTCAGCCGGGCGCTCTCCCAGGCTGAGCTACCTCGGCCGCCCTCGGCAATCTATTCTTCAACAAGGAGGTAAATTAAAGTTTTTCTCTAAAATTGTATAAAATTTATACGGATGATCCGACCCGATCCTTCGTCTCAAACACCATGGATCCTTAACACATCGGAGATAAAAATGTTGAATATAAAAAATTTGGGTGATGGAGGATTCCTCATCATGTTTTCTTTAGCGTTTTAAGCATGAACATTAGTGGTGCAGCCAACGCTAGGAGTATTTCGGAGAACTCAGGTATCGCCGTGAAGCTAGCGGTGTTGCCGCCGACTTCGTAACCTGATTTGCTGGCTGTGACATATATGATGCATTCCCCGCTCACGTCCTCCGGCATTTTAAACCTATCTGAGAACTCCCCGTTTCCATCCGAGTAGGTCAGCTCCATATGTATGGTTTTCCCAGAGGGGTCATTGACTTGAATCGAGACCCTAGCTCCCTCCACAGGGTTATAATTCGAGTCGGTGACGACCCCCATTATAGTGGTGTATTCGCCGTCGTTCGTCGCGGACACGGTCACTTGGAGTTCACTTTGAGCATTCACACTCGAATGATTCATCGTGAGGAAGACCAGTAGCATGGAAGCGATCCATAAGATAACTAGTAGAGAGGATGCGGATTGAAGCTTCGTTCCCTTCATTGCCCTCACCGCTCCCCAGCCTATGTTTACTCCGTATTTGTCGTAGCCATTCCTGTTGTTTCGGTGGTTACTGTTTCCGTAGTTTCAGTTGTTTCAATGGTTTCTGTTGTTTCGCTTGTCGCTGTAGTTACTATCGTAGTTTCAATCGAAGTGGCGGTTTCTGTTGTTTCTGTGAACTGGGTTTCCGTCATGGTCGTTGTTGTGGTCGTGTTCGTGGAAGGTTTCTCTACAATGAATGTCGCCTGTTTCTTGTCTAGGAATGTTCCGCCTTTAGATATGTAGTCGTCTGAGACGTAGGCGTTGGCTGTGTATGCTCCCTCAACTGCATCTTCCTCAAGGAATATATGGAACTTCACCGTTATGTTTTCTCCTTTGTTCAGCTTCGTCGATAGGAGCGCTATATATATGGGTACGTCCCTGGGGTCGTCGACTTCGAGCCATATTATCCCGTTTTCAAGGTCGGCCCCCTGGTTTAAGACCTGGATTGAGGCTACGGCCTCCATTCCAGGTTCGAACACTGTTGCTTCAGCTCCATTTGGAGCTGTTATATTTAGGCTTAGTATGGAGACCGCGGGTACGCTGCTTTCCCCGACTATGAATGTTGAATGTGAGGCCCCATGACATCCTTGGTATGCCGCTGATATGAACACCGTGTAGACTCCGTTCGGGGCATCGTCCGGTAGGGTGAATGTGTCATTGAAGAAGCCCTGCTCATCTGTGGCTGTCTGATACACGTGGATGGCTGATCCCAAGGGATTGTCTACCTGTATCGATACGGACGCTCCCTCTATGGAGTTTCCGGATTTGTCGGTTATCATCCCCTCTATGACGACCTGTTCTCCTAGGTTATATGAGAGTTTATCTGTTGAGAAGTCTATTTCGAGTCCCTTGGAGGCTTCTGATGTCTCAGTGGATGTGATGGCTGTAACCGTTATCGTCTGGGTTGCTGTGACGGTGGCTGTTCCAGTCGCCGTAACCGTCACGCCTCCTATGGAGAGGACGACATCGGTTGTTTCGAGTATTCTATTTCTCTTGTTGAAGGCGAATATTGTTAACTTGTATAGACCTGGCTTGACATCCTCCGCTGTTATTATTGTAAGCTTTGATTCGAAGCTTGGCAGGCCCATGCTCGGAGTGAATATCCCGAAGGCGTTTTCTGGTATGCCTCTAACGGCGAGGTGGATTACGCCTACAGCCGGAAACGGTAATCCGCTAGGAGGGCTTATTGAGCTAACTTCTACTGAGTACCTGGCGACTTCTCCTGGGTTAATGATATTGTAGGATGGCTCAGCCGTTAATATTATTCCGCTTTTGTATACCTGTTTATGGTTTGTTTCCGTGTCCGCTGCTGTATTAGGGGTGTAGGTGGAAGCTGCCATTGCGAAGGCTAAAAGCAGTACGAGAAGGTATGTTCTTACGCTATATCTTCTCATTTCCATCACCTTCTATTCGAGCCGCTGTCTCTATGTAACACAGAGATACTAATAAATGCGATATAAACTCACACACTTAAAAACAAATAAATGATCAGCAAACCGATAAACCAGTATGTAGCAATCCAATAATGAATAGCACTCCTAGGCCCATTTTCAAAACGCCTAATAACGGAACGCCTAGACTACCAGGTAAACTTCAATAAATAACTTCTTTTCCCATTCGTAGGAAATTATCCTCTATCAAGTCCCTCTCTGTAATATTGGCTGTGCTCGATGTGGGGCTGATGGTCCTGTATAGTCGAATTGGAGAAGCGTATCAGACCTCCTCCTTCTCGTAATTTATGACTAACGCTTTAACCGTAACCTAATATCCTTCTTTGATCTACCTGAGCGGCCTGCATCTGGCTTTAAGCTGATGACCATTTTAGGGTTGTAGAGGTGAAATTTATTGATGACATCTTTTACGTGATCGATAGGTTGACGATACGATCAAGAAGAAAATCTTCTATTTTAATGGATCGATGTGTCCATTTATTTTCTAATGTCCGAATTTTTTTAGAAAAAAGAAGATTAAATTAAGGAAAAACGGTAGGATCCGACCATGACGAGTAGAAGTTCTGTCCACAATTCATTTAATTTATAAATGATCTCTCCATATTCCCTCCGATCGCCGCCTTCCATATTATAACTTATATTCTCCACGCTAATTTAACCAGCACATTGGTCTTTATCCTGAAGAGTTAAGACGATAATCCGATTAATTACTTCAAACAAAGCCGAATGGCTTAAATACTTTCGTTGAAATAGTTTATTTCAAGGTTAAAGATATGGATAGTTTTATTGAAGAGTTTATGAACATGTATGGCCCTGAGGTGAGCAAGCAACTAGCCTCAAACCTAGGAGTCAAACAGGACATCGTCTCCCAAATGATCCCTCTCGTCGCGCCTTTGATATTGGGTGGATTAAAACGACAGATGAAGGAATATGGCGGAGAGGCGAGAGTAAACCATATTTTGAGCAAGTATGGGAATCCTAGTTCCCTCGACAACTTGGGCGAAGAAGTTTCATCTAGAGCCCAATATCAGCAGCCTGACCCTCGTCTAGGTGGTCTTTTAGGGGAATCAGGAGTCCAAGCCGCGCTTGCGATGGGGCAAAAATTCAATGTAAATCCGAAAACAGCGATGATGATCATTTCCATTTTGGCGCCCATTATCCTAGGGGCCTTAGTAAGAAAGCGGGACAGGGAGAAAGTTGGACCGCAGGGTATCACTAACCTTATCGATCGCGATGGAAATGAAAGCATACTCGACGATGTGGTTGGAATGCTTCTAGGAGGCTTGGGAGGACCGGGCTCTCAAGGAGCAGCGGGGCTTATCGGCGACCTGATCAGTGCATTCACCACGCCACGCTGCCGTAAATGTGGATCTTCACTTGACCCTAACTTTAGATTCTGTCCATACTGCGGCATGAAAATATAGATCCATTACATTTATGGATGAAATAGTGAGGTGAGAATTAATTGGGTCCCCATGCGCGAGGAATAGGAGGAAAGCCCACGCAACAAAAGACTCCAAAGCGGCCCTCAGCCGTAACGATGAGGAATATTGCCTATCTGCTTCGAACAAACCCTAAGATTAGGACGGAAAATGAAGCTAGATTATTCCTCGTAAAATTGCAGAGAGAGCATCCTAAAGAGTTGATCACGGTCACGAAAGAAGGAATGATTTTTAGTGAAGCTGAAGATGGGACTATAACCAAAATTGGAGCAGATGGGAAGACCGTGGAAGTATATCCTGCCATGTCGGAGGCCGCTGAAAAGGCACGTATGCTATTTCCAGGTTATGAAGCTGAAAAAGCTGAAGAGGCCCCAGCGGCATCAGAGGTTGGAAAAAAGGTAGAGGGGCTCTTCCCTCATTACGATGAAAGATTCAAAGAAGCCGCTAAAAAAGCACGCACGCTTTTTCCTCATCGTGGAGAAGAAAATGATTGATTATCTGAACTGCTCTGAGCTTATTTCCGTCGGGTTTCTCAGGCAACTCCACGGATTGTAACGGTCTCTCCAGCTTTAATCCCGGCTGGAGAAATTATTAAAGCTTAATCGCTCTTAGTTGATATATTTGGT
>JAWBPF010000046.1:0-11376 GCA_038825355.1 Bathyarchaeia archaeon | reverse complement strand
GAAGCCATCTCAAGGGTATCCCAGCTCTCCCTGGACTTCGAGGATATAATTGAAATGGATATTAACCCCTTATTTGTCTATGAGAGGGATAAAGGCTGCGCAGCCTTGGACGCCAAGATAACCGTGAGACATGCAGGATTATAAATAATAGATGGAGGAGAGATTCTTGAAGAGCTTGATGGTGGCTTGTGTAACCCATGAATCCCATGGTAAGACGGCCTTATGCGTGGGGCTCGCCAGGGAGTTCACCCGTAGAGGGTTAAGGGTGGGATACTTTAAGCCTGTGGGGGTGCCCCTCGCCAGGATCGGGGATAGACCCGTGGATGAGGATGCCGTCCTCTTCAAGGAGGTTTTAGGATTGGAGGCCCCGGCCTGGAGGATAGCCCCCATCCTCCTCAAGTATAGATATTTAGAGGCCATGACGCTCCTGGAGCAGCATGGGTTCGATGAGGCAGTAGCCGGGGCGTATAGGGAGGTATCCCAGGGCAGGGACCTCATGATATCGGAGTCCGCTAGGGAGCTCAGCCTAGGATCCTCACTGGGGCTATCGGTTCCGAGGCTGGCTAGGAAGCTGGGCTCTAAGGTGGTGCTCGTATCCTCCAGCTGCGAGGATAGGGCTGTGGACGAGGTTATAAGCGCCTGCATCCACTTGTCCCGCGGGCAGGTAGGCCTCCTAGGGGTAGTCTTTAACAATATACCTGAGCATTTGACGGAGCGTGTGAGAGAGGTATTCGGGGGGACCCTCTCCCTCCACGGGGTCCCGGTTCTAGGGGTTATACCGGAGTCCATAGATTTGACGGCTCCAACGGTGGGGGAGGTGGCGGCGGCCCTAGACGGCGAGATCCTATGCTCCGATGAGGCTTTGTCGAGGCGTGTGGAGACCTATATGGTGGGGGCGATGGCCACTGAGGCCGCCGTGGTGCACTTCAGGAGGGCCAGGGGGAAGGCTGTCATAACCTCGGGGGATAGGCCTGAGATAGCCTTAGCTGCCTTGGAGACCGACACCTCAACCCTCGTATTAACCGATAATATTTATCCTGAGGCGAGGCTTAGAGCTAAGGCTGAGGAGAAGGGAGTCCCGATAATCTTAGTATCATATGACGCGTATACTACGGTTCAGAAGGTTAGGGAGCTCGTTGGAAGGATAAAGGCAGGCGACCAGCATAGGATCGACTTAGCCTACAGGCTTGTAAGCGAGAACGTGGACGTGGAGGCTATAGCCGACCTACTTGGAGTCCACGCATCTAGGAGGACCCCAACCTTATAGTATGAGAAATGGAGTTAAATATAGCCTCTGGAGGCTTCTAGTCTCAGGCTTGATGGAATACTTTCACTCTGCGGGGACCCCCCCCCCTCCCCCCTAGATTTAAGGTTTATACGTATACCCGATTCTACGGTTTTCTTATGTTTCATCTTTTCGTAGCTGTGGTTTCTTAGCCTTTGGCGTTTATTCTTTGTGGGTTCCACATAATTTTAACTTTGTTAAATGGCCTCAACGTTGAAGAGTTACGGGCAATTTTGGGGAGGCAAGTGAAACTTTCACCCACCTCTCCCTTTATATACTCCTTGATTTCGCCTCTATTGTTTCAGGTAGTCGTTCAGGATGCTGGCATCGATAGATGTTTACGGAGAATCCACTTCTGACTCTAAACGTTCTAACCCTAGCACCATCAGGGTAGGAGGGGCGGCTTTGTTTTGGAGAGTTCTAGGTTAAAAACTGGTTAGATGAGCTCTATCTCTATATATACGTCTTCAGGCGTCTTTATGCGCATTAATCTCTTCAGGAATCTCTCGTTGGGATCCACGTCTATGAGCCTTTTATGGATGCGCATCTCCCATTTATCCCAGGTGTTTGTGCCCTCTCCGCAGGGGGATTTCCGTGTAGGCACCGTTAACCTCTTCGTAGGCAATGGGATAGGCCCCTTCAACTTGACTCCAGCTTTCTCCGCTATCTCCTTTATCTCGGAGCATATCGAGTTTAGGTTGTGTGGATCTGTGCTGGAGAGTTTTATTCTGGCCTTATTCACCACGGCGATCACCCTTCGGAGGGGATTCAAGATGGAACGGGATGCATCTGATATTAATTGTGTTGAGGGGTTTCTCCCGTTTTCATCAGCCTTTCTCTGTGATCTCCGTGACTACGCCTACCGCAACGGTTGTACCCATATCCCTTATAGCGAATCTCCCGAGTTGAGGTATCTCCTTGAATGGTTCTATAACTATGGGTCTTACGGGGCGTAGTTTAACGACTGCGCCGTCTCCGGTCTTTAGGAATGACGGCTTCTCCTCGATTACTTGGCCTGTCCTGGGATCTATCTTCTGGATGAGCTCCGTGAAGGTCGCCGCCACGGTAGAGGTGTGGGCGTGGAGTACGGGGGTGTATCCCTGGGCTATGGCTGTGGGATGATGGATGACTATGATCCTGCCTATGAACTCCTTAGCCACCGTCGGTGGAGTATCCGGATGGCCTACTACGTCTCCCCTATGGATATCGGTCTTGGCCACTCCTCTAACGTTGAAGCCTATATTGTCACCGGGCTCCGCCTGGGGTATCCTGACGTGATGCATCTCTATGGATTTCACTTCTCCCTTCTTGTCCGCCGGCATGAATATTACTTCTTCACCCTCCTTTAGGATCCCCGTCTCAACCCTTCCAACGGGTACCGTGCCTACCCCGGTTATCGAGTACACATCCTGAACCGGAATCCTTAAGGGCTTATCCACCGGTTTAGGCGGAGGCTGGAACTTATCTAGGGCCTCAAGCACGGTCGGCCCATCATAATATGGCGTGTTAGGGCTCCGATCTGAGAGGTTATCCCCTTTCCATCCTGAGGTTGGTATGAAATCGACCTTTGATACATCGTATCCCACCGTCTTGAGGAGGGACTCCAACTCCTTCCTGCATTCCTCGTAGCGGTCCTTGGAGTAGTTGACGGTTGGATCATCCATCTTATTTACCGCAACCAATATCTGGTCTACACCCAGCGTCTTAGCGAGGTATGAGTGCTCCCTCGTCTGCCCTCCTGGGCCGACCCCCACCTCGAATTCTCCCTTCTTAGCGGATACCACGAGCATCGCCACATCGGCTTGGCTTGCCCCTGTTATCATGTTCTTTATGAAGTCCCTATGGCCTGGAGCATCTATGATGGTATAGTAGACGTGAGGGGTTTCAAAGTTCTGGTATGCCAGGTCTATGGTTAACCCTCTTTCACGCTCCTCCTTAAGCCTGTCCAGGGCGAAGGCGAACTTGAAGGTCTCCCCTATCCCGGTCTTAACGGCCTCCTTCTCATAGGCTTGTATGGTCTTATCATCTATATATCCCGTCTTATATAGCAGGTGGCCTGTCAGGGTGCTCTTGCCATGGTCTACATGGCCTATGACCACTAGGTTCAGGTGAGGCTTCTTCTCAGCGCTCATCGACTATCATCCCTTAATTTCCAACTTGTAAAGTTAAGCTACATATCCCATATTTAAGTATTGGTGAGAAATCCATGAAGTAAATCCTCGCTTATAAGTTTAAACCTGCCTCTTGAGCGAAGCCTTCTAGATCAACCTGGAATAGAAGAGGAACCTTCGGGTACGGGGGTTCCATTAGAGTTCCGGTACGACGCCGGGTATCCGAGGAAACGGCTGCACCTCGGCGACATGCCCCGCTCCGCAGATGTAGGCTATGAAGCGTTCAATCCCGAGGCCTGCGCCGGCTGAAGGCTTAAGCCTCCCTTCCTCGGCGAGCCTAAGTAAGAGGCTATAGTCTTCGATCCTCAGGTTATCCCTCCTCATCTTTTTAATGAGCTTCTCATATTCATATTCCCGCTCGCCGCCTGAGATCAGTTCCCCGAAGCCTTCAGGCAGGATCAGGTCGAAGTTCCGCCACTCCCCCGAGGCGTCATCTTCGAAATCATAGAATTCCCTAGGTAAGTCCGTCACCCACACGGGATCACGTGATCCCTTCGAGACCCGCTCTCCCCAGCATTCCCCATAGGCCTCCATTAACTCCCTTCTCTTATAGACTTTGAAGGGCGCCTCCGGCACCTTTAAGTCTCTCCCGAGGAGTTTAAGCTCTTCCTCGAAGCCATTCTTTACGCAGCGTATGGATTCAATGATGAGCTCCTCGAAGAGCCTGAAGAGTTCATCCATGTTTCCATAGGCCACCTCTAGGTCCAGCTGGTTGAACTCGTATATATGCCTCCCAGTCTCAGCCCTCCTCTCGCTCTCGATCCTTATATTAGGGGATATTACGAAGACCTTTTCAGGGCCTAGAGAGACGAGTATCCTCTTATGAACTATCATGCTCTGCATGGTTTTAACCCTTTGACCGTAGACCTCCAACTCTATCCTCTTCTCGATGCTGGCAGCGTTGTCAGGCCAGAGGGGATCCGTAGACTTGGAGAGTATTACGGGCAGGATCCAACTGAAACCCTTCCATACTAGCAGGTCAACCATGCTCTTCAGAGCGGCTGTAGCTATCCTGAGCACGGCTTCCATCTCCCGGCTCCTAAGCCGACTCCACGGGGAACACGCCTCTGATGGTTTAGCGAGGGCCTCCATCCATGGTCTCCTCGACCTCCAGTTATCTTCAGGGGCTGCTAATAAAAATTTCTGGATGAAAATCGTAAAAAATACATAAAAATACTTGGAAACCCTGTTTTTATTATAATTATTACGATAAGGCGGGCCTGCGGCCAACCCCTTCCATAAACCATCCAGGCTAGAAAAATAAGGAGAGGCCAGACTAACAATACCCGACGAGCCTTCACAGGCCTTGTAGTCAAGCTCAGACTCCAGAGGAAGCGGAGGAGTACCATCCGAGAAAGGGTTACGAAGCCCTTTAGAAAACACCACAGTTGAGGGATAGGAGAGGCTTTACACGTGGACGACGGGATCTCTCATTCCATCCCTCATGTAGGCGTAGGCCATCCTAGGCGTATTATACGCTGCTCCCTCTAAGCCCTCCCGGTTCAAGGCGACCACTCCACCCCTCCCCCCCAGACGATTCCAAAGCAGATCTACAGCTTGAGCGCAGGCTTCCATGGGCGGCTTCCCCCTCATCCCATCCACCACCCTCTTAGAGAATATCAGGCGCATAAGGACTTCACCCCAGCCTGTGGCCGAGGCTCCACCTATCCTATTGTCGGCGTAGGCTCCACATCCTATGATCGGGGAATCCCCAACCCTACCTGGACGCTTAAACGGGGAGCCCCCTGTAGAGGTCCCAGCGGCTACGTTCCCCTCGACATCCAAGGCTACAGCCCCCACGGTTCCCCCGCCATCCATCTCCGGCTTAGGGTTAAAGAACTCCCCTGAAGATACAGCGCCCCGTGCTTTGAGCCTCCGGTAGAGTTCAAGCTCCCTCTCGACTATTAACTGCTTCTGATCACAGGTTTCAAATCCTATCTCCTCAGCGAAACGCTCCGCTCCACAGCCCACAAGAAAGGCGTACTCAGTCTCCTCCATAACTTTCCTCGCCAGGGATATAGCCTTAACCACGTTCCTGACAGCGGCTACAGCGCCGAACCTTAAGGTTGAGCCGTCGACTATTATCGCGTCAAGTTCCACGACGCCATCCATGTTGGGGACGGACCCCACCGCCGCCTATAGGTTAGCCCCCCCCGCCATTCTGTTGACCGCGGCCCCCTCGCCATCCAAGGCGGAGCCCCCATCTCCTAAAACTTTGAAGCCCTCGAGGGCAGCCCTCCACACGGCTTCACGGTGAGCCTCAACGAGCCCTTCAGGGATCCCCCAAGCCCCTCCATGAACTATTATAGCAGGCTTCATCTCAACCCTCGCCTCCTCGTAGAAGAGCATAGACAGGCTTAAGGGTTTAAAATGGTTTCCCTGACTCAACCCGAGCCTCCCATAAACCTTACTCAACATTATAACCTTTTTTATATTGGCTACGTTAAAGGATGGGTTAGAGGCGATGTTGTCTTGTCCTTGATACCTGATATTGAATATTTGGAGAGGGTTAAACGCGTCCAGGAGGAGATGATACTCCGAGACATCGACCTCCTAGTAGGCTATGGAAGCGAGTCTGAGCCCCATCACGTGAGATATCTTTCAGATTTTATCCCCAACTTCGACTTCGCAGGGTTCATAGTCCCCAGGGAGGGAGAAGCTTCGCTCATCACGGGAGGCCCGGAATCCATTGTATACGCCCAGGCTACCTCGAGACTTAAGAGGATATTCATACATCCCTTCTTCCTTGAGACCTCAGCTCCACCATATCATGAGACCGAGCATATCAGGTTTAAGGATATAATCCCAGAGGCAGCTGACAGGCTTAGCAGTATTAAGAGGGTTGGGATAGTGGGCTCAAACATCTTTCCATACGCTATCTACCAGGATTTGAAGAGGGCTGTTGGCGACGCGGAGATCGTGGAGGCAGACGACATCCTGTTCAAGGTTAGGATGATAAAATCGCCTAATGAACTGAACGTTATGAGGAGGGCCTATAAGATAACTGAGCAATGCCATAGGGAGGCTTTAGAGTACGCGGAGCCGGGACGGATGGAATGGGAGATAGAGGCGAAGGCTAAATCAGTCATGGCCACGTTAGGAGCTGAAGGACCAGCGTATCCCATATGGATTTGCTCCGGGCCGAGGACGAACCAGGGGCTGAGCAGATCCACAGACCGTAAGATAGGCAGAAGCGAGTTGGTGCAACTGTCGATAGGCGTGAAGTATCAGGGATACTGTGGGAACATGTGCCGTCCATTCGTGATAGGCGAGATACCCGGGAAGGCTAGGAGGCTCATGGAGGCCGGCTTAGAGGCTGAGAACACCGTCATAGACGCCATGGAGCCCGGCGTGGAATCCATTCAGGTACATAGAGTCTACGAGGAAATACTGCGTAAACACGGATTCGGGAGGGAGTTCACCCTCTACGGCCCAGCCCACGGCACAGGACTACAGGAATGCGAGGGCCCATGGATAAACGAGGAGAACCTCTTCAAACTCCAGCCGGGGATGGTCTTCAACGTGGATATATGGCTCTCAAACGGGGAATTAGGGCTGAGATGGGAGGACGGCATAGCCGTGACGGAGACCGGGATAGAACAGCTCTCCACATACAGACGCGAAATAATATCAAAAAAATAATAATTTGATGATGATCAATAAAACTCCTGGGAGCGATCCTGAAGGGTGAGGAGAGACGGGGAGGATTACCCCTCCCCCCGATCCCCCTTCATCGACGGCAAGAAGACCAGCATGGATAGGAAAAATCCTATCCGAACTTATACTTAGGGTATCATATGTTTTCAGATATAGACTTGTCATTTCTGACTGCTAGGTCTGAGTTAGTCTGCTTTCAAGGTCTGAATATGTTATTGTTTTCATGAATTTGCTCGCTGCCTTCTTTAATTTTTCGTCTTCGGTTACTAGGGTGGCTCCCGCATTTCTAGCGGTTATAATGTATGAGGCGTCGTAGAAGGTCAGCCTTTCTTTATGGGCTATTTGGAGTGCGTCAGAAAAATCTAGTTTCGTGAATTCTATTGGTTTAATCACGCCTCTTATGGCTAGGTCCTTTATTGCGGTGGCGGCGTCTATGGCGTCCTCTACGGATATCGATTTCAATAATGCTGAAAGCTTCCAGAGGCTGTTACAGGCTTCATATACGGCCAGGTCTGTGGTAACCAGGTCCGCATGTGAAGCTTCTGATATTAGCTGTCTGCCCCGTCCAGTGACCAATGGCAAAAGTGCTGAAGCGTCAAGTAAGTACTTCAACGCACTTCCCTATCTTCACGCACAAGTTCAGCTACCAATTTCGGATCAATTTTATTGCTCAGGCGCTCTCTCAACCGCTCTAGTCTTTCCTCAAGATCCTTCAATTCTAGCTCCATAAGATATTTGTCAAGCAATTTTCTCACAGTCTCACTAATGTTAACGTTATATTTTTCCAGCTTCTCCCTTATTTCCTTTGTAACTCTAATAGTTATAACGCTCATGTCTACCGTATTACATACTGTAATACAATCTTATAAAGCTTCAGCTTTCCACACGTTTAATACTGATTTGTGGCCTCTGCCCCCTCCATGGCCATGCGTTTCAGGCTTTTCTCAATGAAGGCTTCAAGGGTTTCTGGCCCCTGCGATTCTATCAGCCCTATCAATGTGGACTATGCTTAGGGCTGCTGTCACCTGAACCTTAAGCTGGTATGGGTATCCGCCCTCGCCTCCTCCGAGCCCCACTGAAGCCCTTCGTTAAGCTCTGCTAAATAGCGCCTTGTTATTAAGGCTGGCTGCTCGTCCGTTAAAACGCCGGATCCGAAATCTCCTAGCACGTTCAGCGAGCATCTGTTTAAGCCTGTCCCTAACAGCCAAATACTGTTCTGAGGTTTTACACAGCGTTACTCAACCTCTATCAGCCCTCTCATGTGGCCGAGCCATGCTTCGATATACTCGTTTGGAGCATATCCGGTTAAGTTACTTCTAAAATACTTTCTTAAACTGTAGGGCCTAACCCTTTGAATCGTTTCAAGTTATCTGCTATCGGGGAGGATTACTCCTTCCCTGACTCCCCTTTCATCGATGGCCGCACCACCTCGCTATGGTTAGGGCCAGGGTCTTCGCGAGCGCCAATAGGCTGCTTATGGTCACGTACTCGTCGGGTGCGTGGGCGTTCCCCCCTGCAGGTCCGAAGACTAGGACGGGCGTCTTACTATACTTCGTGAATATGAAGGCGTCGCATGGGAAGGGGGCGCCCCTCACCACGCCTTCCCTGCCGGTGGCCCTCATGAAGGCCTCCTCCACGGTCTTCACTATGGGATGGTTCCTATCTATCTCGCTGGGCTCGACTATGCGCCTGATATATGGTTCTGAGCTGCGGATCGTCGGGGGATTCCTGGATAATATGGGATCCGTCTCCACCACCGCCCTCATGAATCCCAGGAAATCCCTATCGAACTCCTCCTCGCTGGTGCCGGGGTAGAACTGGGGTCCCACGAGGAGCCAGCAGTCCCTGGGCAACCCCAAAGCCCCCTCAGGCTCAACCTCCCCCGCCTTCAACTTCTTAATCAATACTGGGAGGGGTATGGGCTCATCCCTGTAGAGGGGATGCCTAGGTGTCTTCTCGTTCCGGATCACCTCGTAGTTCCGTAGGGCCTCTATGATCCTAGCCATGCCGTACACCGGGTTGGTGGGCTCATAGCCGGTGTAGGGCATCCCCGGAACCCCATCTATGGTCATAAGCCAGTTCTTATCCCCCCGGTTGGCGGGGCATATGGCCAGGGATGAGCACTCCATAAGTATGGCGGCGTCGGCCTCGTAGCCTCTAAGCCTGGCGGCCAGGGTTCCATTAGCCCCACCATACTCCTCATCCACGACGCTTTCAAGGATGAGATCACCCTTAAGCCTCACCCCAGCCTCCAACACGGCCTTAGCCGCGATATAGGCCGCCGCCAACCCCCCCTTCATGTCGAAGCTTCCCCTACCGTAGATCCTGTCCCCCTCCACGGCCCCGCTGAACGGATCGTACCGGCTCCAGGGCAGAGGCTCCTTGGGAGAGGTATCCATGTGGCCTGAGAGGATGAGGGACTTTCCTCCCCCATCCCCCCTGAGGAGGGCTACCACGTTAGGCCTGTCCCTGTAGTCTCGCCCCTTGAGATATCCGGGGTGATCCCCGATCCCCTCAACATCGGTGGGCGTGAACACGTCCAGCTCCATACCCAGCTTCGAATACTGCCCTGCGATATACTCCTGCCCCTGCTTCTCATATCCCCGGGGAGGCTTATTCTCCGTGGGTATCTGGATGAGCCTCCTCGTCAAATCCACAAGCTCATCCCTCAGATCATCGACGACCCCTAGAACCGCCCCATCCTCAGACATTCAAATCACCCCACTAAAAAGCCTATGAACCCCACTATATAATATAGTGTGGCGCGATCGATCCCCGGCCCCCAGGTTAATAACCGTCACCGAGCCAGCGGCGAGCCATAGATGAAATAGATATATACGTATCATCGCCTTACCCCTACTCCACCGCGTGGAGGAGGCAGTGAGGATGATAGAGGAACTCGAGGTTTTAGAGCCCTTCGAATTCCTGAGGGGTGAATGTAAGCGTAGGCCGGGGAGGATCCTCTTCCTAGCCCCCGAGTTCACCCTTCAAATGGTCAACTTCGCCGCAGGCTTCGCTGGATCACGGGACGAACCATGCGCCTACATAAACACGTATGGAGGGGAGGGGAAGATACTCCCAGACTACGTGGTGGAGACGTTAAGGCTCATGGCTGAGCAGGGCTGGATAGACGGGATAACCGTCCTCGGGATGACCGAGAGGGCCCTGGAGAACATGAGAGGTGAGCTCAAGAGGGGAGGGGTGAGGGTTGACGTCGAAGCCCCCTCCCTGATCGAGAGATACGACTTCCCAAGCCTGGTGAAATGGATCGTAAAGTTCATCCGGGACGTGGGATCCCAGGGCGACAGGCTCGTAATAGCGTATGACGAGCCCCTCTCAGCCCTCCTAAGCGCGAAGTTGAAGGCCTTCATCCTCCCCATCCACCGTGAGATGGAGGGGCTGCCAAAGGAGTACCGTGAGATCATAGGGGAGTACGAGGCCGGGGAGGTCGTATTCATCGCCCACGCGAAGGACGTGGAGGAGTCATGGAGGACCCAGAAGATACTCCGGGAGCTCGAAGCCATCCAGGACCTGGAGAGCCGAGTTATATCCGGGGACATGTTCACCCTGTCCAGGGAGGCCAACCTGGCAGCCCTCCCTGAAACTGGGAAATATAAGGGGAGGCTCTGCTTCGTATCAGGGGCCAACGAGATCCCCATATTGACCCCATTAGCGGTTGAGGTGGACGCCCTAATCATAAGATGCGGATACGACAACTTCGATCTACGCTTCCAAAGCCTCCTCCATGAGCTGCAGGTTAGGAGATGCGTCATCACCGAAGCACCAGACAGGATCGGCTGGGAAGACCTGGACACATGGTTCTACATATCGACCAGAGCTAGGGGCGCGGTGGAGTCCATCCTGGGGGCCCTAAACGTCTACCGTCTATGGGCTAACTGGCCGAGGGATACGATCCTGAAGCTCATGGAGAAGTACAGCTCCCTCGACACCATGGCCCACGTCCTATACTGGGGGCTAGAGAGGAAAATAATGGAGGCCATGTTCAAGATAGCCTAAAAACCATGGGGGAGGCGGATAAGCTCAGATCTAAACCGGTGGGGGGAGCTTACCCCGCTTAAACCGGACACGTACACGTTGAGAGGGCTGAGGACGGATGAGCTACAATCCCTACAGCCCTCAAAGCCGGGTTGTAGGGATCCAGCACACACCCTCAAGTGAAGTTAAGTTTGAGGGGGATGGGCTGGCTAAAGTCTCTCTATGAGCGCGTTCAACCCCTCCTCTAGGGATTTCATCTCGCCTAGG
>JAWBPF010000045.1:10468-11439 GCA_038825355.1 Bathyarchaeia archaeon | reverse complement strand
CTTTTAGGAGGAGAGTCTATGTAACTTATATCTAAAACTCTTGCAGTTACAAGGTTTACTATACTGTTTAGACTAGCGTCCCCTAATACTTTTCCTATGTCCCTCCTCAGCCTTCTCCAGATCAGTTTAGTCCTCCCGCTCTTAGAGTTATATATGATTCTATCTAAACCGTCAACTCTCACGAACCTTATATCATCTATATTATCTAGAGTTTCCTTATCTTTAGCTTCTATCGTGATTAATCCCGGTCCATCCCTCTCAGGGAATATATTTTGATCTTTCACCATATCAGGCGGCATAATATCCTTACATGTGCTTAGGATGAGGAACTTCCTGAAACTCTCTAGTGGACATTTAGCGTTCACTTTCAAGGGTTGAGGCCCTCCATGGAGGGCTATGAGACCTCAATGCTCAATCTGTATTCAAGTACATTTGAAATCTCCAGCTCTAGGGTCCAGCTCTCTTCCTTTATCGGAGGCTTAATCTCCAGGGAGGCCTCCTTAAATCCATGGTATGAGGATACTCCATTCTTAACGTGTATGTCGGTTCTTTCCCTCACTTGGAAATCCTTCTCTGAGAAACTCCTTTCGGGACTAACTATCTTGAAACCGACGCTTCCCATGCCCTCCCAGCTACACGTCACGGTTACACGTCTAGCGCCTTCCCTTACCTTAAACTGGTATAGCATAGGTATGACAGCGGGATAACCCAACCTATACATACCTTAGGATCCCCCCCTTTAATTATTATATGTGATCCTAAAATTAATTAGAGAGTGGACTTACTCTTAAATATGCCTAAAATAGGTGAGGTGCTGCCGCGAAAATATAAATATGTAAAATTTATTTAATTCTCGAAGTCTAAACTGGATAAAAGGTAGTCCATACGAGATGGATAAAAATAAAGATGAGACAAGGAGAACCTGGAAAATTTGAGTATTGAGGGGTAATAATATGTCTGATTCAAAGCCG
>JAWBPF010000045.1:0-10458 GCA_038825355.1 Bathyarchaeia archaeon | reverse complement strand
GAATAACTATGGGAGACCCCGCTGGTGTAGGACCTGAAATAGTAGCTAAGGCGCTCTCAAGGAGGGAAATATACTCTATCTGCCGTCCAATCGTCATAGGCGATTCGGGATCTCTTAGGATAGGAGTAGAAGTTGCATCTGCTAAACTCCAGCTCCATGTAGTAAAGGGTGTTAAGGAAGCTCTTTTCAAGCTCGGCATGATCGACATAATCGATTTGGGGAATGTGAATCTAAACGAGTTGCAGCTTGGGAAACCTCAACCGATGGGAGGCAGGGCCGCGATGGACTTCGTCAGGAAAGCTGTAAAGCTCGCCCTGCATGGAGACATCTCCGCCATTGTCACAGCTCCTGTTAACAAGGAGGCAGTTAACATGGCTGGAATACCATTCAAAGGTCATACAGAATTGCTTGCGGAGCTTACTGGTGCAAGAAAATATGCTATGATGCTCATTCACGATCCTTTAAGGGTTGCCCATGTCTCAACTCATGTATCTCTCAGAGAAGCCTGCGACAAAGTATCTAAGGATCGTATCCTGGATGTATTAGAAATGGTGGTTGAGGCATCCTCTTGGTTTGGTTTTGATAAGGCTAAGATAGCGGTGGCATCCCTGAACCCTCATGGAGGTGAAGGCGGCCTCTTCGGATTTGAAGAGATAAAAGAGATCGCTCCCGCGGTTAAAGTTGCCCAGGATAAGGGAATGGATGTTACAGGTCCTATACCCGCTGACACTGTCTTCGCTAGAGCCTTAAGAGGGGAATTCGACTTCGTAGTAGCCATGTACCATGACCAAGGACATATACCCGTTAAACTCCTAGGTTTAGAGGGTGGAGTTAATCTAACTTTAGGTCTTCCGATAATTCGTACCTCTGTAGATCATGGCACAGCTTATAGACATGCCCGCCTTAGACTGGGGACAGCTGATCCCACGAGCCTTATAGGGGCCATTAAGCTTGCCACACATCTTTTTAAGAGGAGGGAGAAGAAAGCCTAAACTATCCATATGTATATATCTATCTTACTGCCCCTTTTGAAAGTGTTGGGCACCAGAACTCGGCGTGGGGGGCCAGCATCTCCTCTATTCTTATCAGCTGATTATATTTTGCTGTGCGTTCTCCCCTAGCAGGGGCACCTGTCTTTATCATTTGGGCTCCCAACCCCACGGCGAAATCGGCTATGAATGAATCCTCGGTCTCCCCGCTTCTATGGCTTACAATTACACGCCACCCGTTATCTAACGCGTATACTCCTGCATCCATCGCCTCAGATACCGATCCCACTTGATTCACCTTTAGGAGTAGGGCGTTTGCGGCCCCTAATTTTATGCATTTCTCTATTCTTTTAAGTTTGGTTACAAGGAGGTCATCTCCGATCACTTGAAGTCTATCTCCGAATTTAGCTGTGAATTCAGCGAATCCTTGGAAGTCCTCTTCCTGAAATGGATCCTCCATACTCCTAATGTGATACTTCAATACAAGTTTACCGTAATAGTCCGTTAACTCTCCCCTGCTCAATTTTAATCCATCTATCATATACACATCTCTGGAGTCATCGTAGAAGCTGGATGCTGCGCTGTCCATACCTAACCAAATCTGCGTTTTCGGATCGTATCCAGCCTCCTCAACAGTATTCCATAAGGCTTCAAGGGCCTCCTCGGTCGCCTTCAATGGGGGTGCGTATCCGCCTTCATCCCCCACGTTGACGGCTGACCTCCCATATTTTTTGACTAGAAAGTTTCGTAGTTCTCTATAAACTTCTACGCCAGCCCTTAGAGCGTCACTGTATGAATCGAATCCCACAGGCATTATCAGGAATTCCTGCACCGCCAGGTCATTCCCGGCATGTTTACCCCCATTTATTAGGTTCATCATCGGCACGGGTAAGCGATTAGACCGTCTTCCCCCTATGTATTGAAAAAGAGGGATTCCAGAAGCATCGGCGGCAGCTTTAGCCACAGCCATTGAGACTCCTAGAATAGCATTGGCGCCGAGCCTCGATTTATTATCTGTGCCATCTAGGTTGATCATCGTCGAGTCTATAACCCTCTGAAGTCGCACATCTAAACCTTTCAATTCCTTGGCTATCTTTGTATTTATGTTATCCACCGCTTTGATTACGCCTTTACCATAATACCTCTTCTCATCTTCATCTCTAAGCTCTAATGCCTCATATTTCCCCTTAGAGGCTCCTGAAGGCACAGAAGCCCTGCCCACGAACCCCCCCATGGTATACACATCGACTTCTACTGTGGGATTACCCCTGGAATCCAGTACTTCCCTGGCCACTATGCCTCCTATATTAAAGCCTTCTTCTAACCCCATGAATTATCACTATCCCTATTTCCTTTAATTTCACGGCTCTATAAGTAATTATATAATTCCGACGTTTGATTCTATAAGGGATCTCCTTTGCAGTGGATGGCTCCTTTAACTCTTCTAATAAAATTAGGGCATGAGAAACATTCTACAAAGGATAAAGTTCTACCTTTAATTGGGCACTCTACGGCTTCCCTCTTCATTTTTGCTATTCTTCTAGCGCCGAGTACTCCTTTGAGAGCTTCCAAGCTCTCCTTCGGAGTTCTCATAGCTTTATCCATCTCAATAATACTTATCACGTATCGGCTTTCCATCACTTTAGACCCACTCCACCGCTTATGAGGAGAGCTATCATAAGGTAAATATATTTTTTGAGTTATAGATTGCAATTTTAACCAGTTGTAACATCGATGATGTGCGACGTAGGAAATATCTTTAATAACGAGTTTAAGGTTTTAATGTTAGGGTTTATATACTCTTTTCCTAATGGAGTAGGTTTAGGGGAGATATAAATGAGGGAAGGTAAAAGGAACCTACCTATTCTAATATTCACTATTATAGGAGTAGTAGTTATAGCCTCGATTATCGAGGTATACGCTCTGCCTGGGATATATTCAGGTATTCCTTTACCGTTTCGGACTACTGAGAAACCTATAGGGGGTATACTCTTTCCAGCCACTTTTCTTCACCTTCTCTTAGCATACGGCGGGATGCTTACGATCCTCTTTTCAGCTAGGAAGGCGGGTTTTAAGGTTGAAAACCTGCTCCCGTCCACTAGAAAAGGCGTTACGGAGAGTGTGGCGCTCCTAATCCTCTTACTGTCAGGGCTATTTTCATGGTGGTTTCCCCATGCGCTTCTCCCATTCTTAGTTGCCGGGATTTATCTACTCTTCTCGGAAGCTAAGTAGTCTCTCGTCCATGAGAGGACTATTAGATGAACGTAACTCAAGAGGCCACCATTAGAGATGGGGATTTTATCCTCCTCTACTATGATAGGCGTAGGAAGTGGCTCGTAAAGGCTTCTGAGAGGGAGTTCCATACCCATAAAGGGATCGTTAAATTAGGTTTGTCCATTGGAAAGAGGTATGGTGAGCATGTTGAGAGTTCTTTAGGTTATCGATTTTACCTATTGAAGCCTACGATATATGACTTCATTATGGGGCCTGAAAGGCCTACCCAGATAATATATCCGAAGGATATAGGTTTAATATTGTTAAAGCTTGATGTATCACCAGGGAAGAGAATACTCGAAATAGGTACCGGTAGTGGGGCTCTTACAATGGCTTTAGCCAACCTTGTTCGACCAAACGGTCATGTATACTCCTATGAGTTTAGATCTGAATTCGCCTCGAGAGCCTTAAGGAAGCTTGCGAATGCAAGTTTAACACCTTACGTCACTATAATGGTTGGAGATGCAGCCGAGATTCTCCAAGACGGAGAATTCGACGCAGCCACTATTGATATAGGTGAGCCTTGGAGAATTATACCGAAGCTCAGCAAGGTTTTAAAGCCTAGCTCGCCTTTAGCCTCCTTCAGCCCAACCTTTAACCAGTTAGAAAGAACCGTGAAGGTTTTGAATAGATTCGGCTTCGTAGATATCTCTACGATTGAGATTTTATTGAGGGAATTGAAGGTTGAGGAGGGGGCTACAAGGCCCTTCTCAACTATGATAGGGCATACTGGATATGTCACATTTGCTAGGAAGGGCCTTTAGAAGAGTTCACGTTCCCTAAGTTTTTGAGCTAATTTTCCGGGGACTTTCACAGGTTCACCTATATCGCTTAATCTAATGCTAACTGTGCGCTGCTTTACGTATAAGCCGCATACTCCATTCGGCAGGAGTTTTCCTCTAATACATTGCGCGAATTTACAGGATTTCACGTCGCATACGTCGTCTGCATACCTGCACCAAGCTTTTCCCTGTCTATAGGTTAGCGCTTTTTTCGCGCATCTAAATGCTTGACATTCAGTTTGACATGACTTAGTTTCATCCATCATAAAACTCCCCTACTAACTGTGGAAATTCATTGCTCGATCGATACATAGTTCTACTACTCAGCTGTAGCTATAATTTATTCTTAAATTTTTCTACTATTACTCCTCTTTAACCTGTTTGAAAGGTATATTAGAACCGGTAAGGGTGTCCAGAAAGAGAATACTTTTACGTAGGGAAGCGAAGCTGCCCTCCTCAAAGTGGAGTATGCACCTCCACCGCTTATGTATCCATCGATGAACTCCTCGGCGATCGATTTAATGCCATCGTTAAGCGTCAATCCATAATGTCCTGAATAATAGAGGAATTCCGCTATGTCCCAGGCGAAATCCTCGCCCTTCTTAGCTTGTTCTAGATCCAAAATGTAAGAGGTCTTATCCTTTGAATATATGAAGTTTTCAGGCTTTGTATCTCCTAACGCAACCCCTATGCTGTGAACTTTGGCGAAGACTTCTCCAAGCGCATGGAAGGGACTCGGCTTGTCTACATACGCCAAGTTTAGGCTTAGATATTGTTTCACCATGTCGAGGTACGTCCTTCCCTGGATGAATTCTTTAACTAAAATCCTTTTAGGGATGCTTACGTGGATTATCCTGGGAACCGGGATGTTCCCCTCCTCTTCAAGAAGGTTTGTGACCCCGTACTCGTTAAATAGGCGTTCTCTGCCGGAAACTGAAAAGATTTTTGATCCAAATGCTACAATATTTAATGTGAACCATTTAAATATGAACCAATCAGAAAATTTTTTAATAACGAGGCGTTCGCCATCCGCTTCCCCAAGGAATACCTCGTTAATAGCGCCTCCAAGCCTCTTGATTGTAACTTCTCCATCCGGCCTTAACCTTCTAATCAACTCCGTGATCGAAGCTTCATCCTTGAGGCTTACAATCCCTTCCCCCGCCCTTAGATATAAGTAGTTCATGGGATCGAGGGATTCACTCCAAATCGGCGTGGCTAACCCTTTTATAAGCTTCGTTGTCAATTCTTTAGCTATCAGATCTAGGCTAACTCTGCCTGCCCTACCTTGGGCAAGGTAAGATTGAATGGCTCTGCTGCTATATTCCAGGATGTTTACGAATTTCTTCCTATATTTCTTCTTTAAGACTCTATCAATGAAGATATCTCTAATCTCATAAAATTCATCTACGCCCTTAACTACTTGTTCACGCTCTAAAATGTTTAGGGCTTTCATGTATCCTTCCATGATCGCCTTTAGGTTCCCGTCTCTCCTCTTGGAGGATAGTAATCTTAAATAACTATAGCTTAGAGGGGGGTAAGCCCTAGCTCTCTTCCTCATCCTTGAAAAAGCTATGAATTCCGGCCGAAAAAGTAGTCCCCTAGAGAGTTCGCCATATTCTATTATTAACTCTTCTAACTCTTCGATGGAAACCCTCTTTTTAAGGGCAAGCTCGCTCTCTTTTAAATATCCTCCACTCATCAGCGGAATGTATGGGGTGAGGATCCTGCCTGCAACGAATTCGCCTAGTCCTCCACGGGTGACGTCGAGCTTGAAGAGATCCTCATCCACTAACAGTAAAGCGACATGGACATTTAGGAAGGGGATATAGTTATAGCGGATCCCTTCAGGGTACTCCCTTAAAATCATTAATACGTCGAAGTCGCTGTTTTCCCTATGGTATCCTCCTGCTCTAGAGCCATGAAGGCAGGCAGCTACGGTCTGGCCATCATGTACCTCCCTACATTTTTTGATTAGACTAACATGTAACTTCTCTTGAGGCTTAGCGTCTTCCATATCAGCCACGTCTAAGCTTCCTCCATACTACTCTCCTCATAGCTTCGAGCCTTTTTAATAATTTCAAACTTAAATAAAGACTTAATATTTATCATCTCATTGGTTATTGTCCGTTTAAGCCTCTCTCAGTGTTTGGAAATGGTTAAATCATAGAGGTAAATGATAATATGATGTAAAGTCGATATCGAGGGTTATTCATGGAGAGGGTGAAATCCGGCATTAAAGGTTTGGATGAACTCCTTAATGGTGGTCTTCCAAAAGGCAAGTGCGTCCTTCTCGTAGGTGGACCTGGATCCGGGAAGACCATTTTCGCTGTCCAATTCTTGATGGCTGGAGCTGAAGAGGGTGAACCGGGTCTTTACATATCCCTGGATGAGAAACCCGAAGAAGTCAAGGAGGAGATGTCCTCGCTGGGTTGGGATCTTGAAGACCTTGAAAGGGAGGGTAAACTCTTCTTTATAGATGCAACGCCCTTAAAGAAGATTGAACATTTTGAGAGCGCCGTCTCTTCAGGCTCTAGAAAGTTGGAATTTCGCCTTCCCACGGTCACATTGGAGAATATCGTCGAGACCGCTGCAGAGATCGTCTCCGAGGAAGGTGTTCAGAGGATGGTCGTCGACCCGATAACTGCTTTAACGTTGAGGTATGGGGATCCCGCCGAGAGGAGGAGGGCTGTTCTAAACTTCTTCGATTCCCTTTCGGAGGTCGGATGTACTTCAATAATTACCTCGGAGCTCAGGGCGGCTCAACTGGATAGGGGTTTTCAACCAGAAGAATTTCTAGCTCAAGGGGTAATAGTTTTACATACAATAATCCACGAAGGAATTTTAATAAAAGCTATCCAAATAGAGAAGATGAGAGGCATAAAACATGACCTCCAACTTAGACCCTACAAGATAACGGAGAAGGGTATAGAGGTCTATCCGAAAGATAGAATATTTTAACCAAAAATCTCTTACTCATCGTTTCATAGGTGTGATCGGCTATGGTCTCATTCATAATATAAGTTAAAATGATTTTTGTTTAGTTATGAAGACTACGCCTCTGTTAGGCTGCGCCTCAAACCTCATCCAGCGGCTGGAAAACCTCCTGCCTCTCAACTTTTTAATCCTAAGGTTCCTCTCTTGAACGCCTTCCAGCTCTCTTATTGAAAGCTCTATTATACAATCGGAGGCCTCCTCTAATATGCCTAGAAGCTCGGAGTCGATGTTGGATCTTACGGTATAGATGAATCTTCCCCTGTTACCTTTCATCCTAGCCCCTACTGCATTGATGAACGCGACTAGCTGGTCCTGTTTTACATATGTTAGTAATTGGCTGAGGGAATCGAGGAATAGGTCCACTTCTCTAGGGTTAGGTTCCAGACAGGCTGTTATTTCTATTCCGAGCCTGGTTAGGTCTCCAGGAGATTCTATGTAATGTTTCTCTTTTGACGCCTTGTCTGCGATACTAGAATAACAATCAATGAAGGTTAATCTTCCCTCTTCCTCATATTCCCTTACAGGGACTTCGAATCCTTCAAGTGATCGGCGGACCTCATCTGGGAAACTAGTATTAGTTATGTAGATGCATCTCCTCTTTTCGTGGAGGAATAATTTGACTAAGCTCTCGAGGGTAACGGTTTTTCCAGAGCCTGGCGGACCCAATATCATGATGGATAAGGCTTCAGGTATACGTCCGGCAAGTAACTTCTCTAAATATTTAAAATCTAAAATTTTTATCTTCTCTTTCCCTTTGAACATTAGCATCAGATTCAATGAGAGGGCGGCTCCTATTCCAAATATAAGTATCCAGAGACCGATTCTAAACAATGGAGGGCTAAACTTTATCTCATATTCTCTGCCATGCTCCTTGAAGTTAAGATCTGTTTCATAAGTTTGAAGCATGTAATTGACGGTGACTGTATAATTGTCTAGGGGTATTTCTCCAAATCTTATGCGGCCTGAGCTGTCGGTTCGTCCAGAGAATTTTTCATCTGAATTGCTCCGAAGTAGGACTTTAGCATTATATAAAGGGATTCCATATGATACCACCTTCACCTTCAGGGTATATAATGGAAATTCTATTTCCTTATATAAGGGGGAATCAACCCTTAAATCCTGGATCATCGGGAAACCCTTATAGGTTATATTAAGCTTATAGCTGCCTGCACTACTGGATTCCGGTAATGTATAATTTATTAATCCATCTATTCCAGTAATTCCATTAATCTTTAGATGGATAGCTTCATTCGTTATACTATAAGTGGCGTTGGGGATAGCGTTACCTTCCCCATCCTTAACTCTGATTTTCAATAGATAATAATATGCAGTGTAAAACTCATCTCTTAGATTATATATGTTTCCTGACGAGTCGGATATTGCTACTTCAACTATGTGCATACCCTTCGGTAATGTTAAATTTCTGGCGTATACGGCATCGTAAAGTTGAGATCCATAAGAGACAAGGCTTAAAGGCTCATTTTCCAGAATTTTCCTCCCCATAATATCCTTAAGACTCAAATCAATCGATTTAATATCGTGTACCCCGAATACATCAGAGATATTCAACCTCAAAGAGGCTTCCAAGGGCATCTTAGATTCGTTTAACGATATAGGATCTCCAAATTTCCTATTTCCTTTAATATTCCAAAGGGATATAACACCGGTGATATGCTCCATACAGGGCAAAATTATCTTCGTCGTAACCTCAGGATCATTCCACACTAAATATACATTAGTAGGCTTTCCTCCAGATGGATGAAATATTAACTCGAACTGTATAGTCGATCCAGATTTGAATATATGATCTACACCCGCCTGTCCGAATGTATGCTCATATTTGCGGGAAGTCACGGCGACATCTCCTTCCACGCTCGCTATCAGCTTCCTTTCCCCACCTTTATCTTTCTCGTAGAGTGACATAACCAGTTTCCCGAATGTAGCTCCATCGCACCTCAACCAGCTCTTGAAGAGCACAGTCCCCTTAATTCTGAGATCCCTACCCAACGGGGGATATAACGTAAAGGTGATCTGTTTCGTAGCATTAGTCTCGACCAATCCACCCCATACAGGAGAGATCCCCAACACTCTTCCATCTAGAACTGTTAGATGCTCATCGAGATAACCATGCAATACTACGTTTGATGTATTGCTGCCACTCATCTCCTGTGAGGAAGATGCCCTACTGAAGACTAGTATTACGAGGAGCACTGACATGGTCGTTAAGACTAACCTCACAGGCTTCTGCAATACTCCTTTTCTCCTGCACTACAGTTAATATTATCGCTAAACTAATTATTTTCGGTTCTACTCTCCTAGGGTGATCTTAATATCTGAGTGAAGATATAACCTTTAGTATTCGGCCGCGAACCATTTGAATCAAGCTGGATATGATTTTACGATGGAATCTCGTGAGCTCCATTATGAAGAACAGACGCTGGTTAAAGTCTTTCTGTATAGAAGACCATTTGAGAGGCTAAGTTCACGGTAAGCCAACAGCGGACAACAGCTCTTAATGCTTATCGAACCAGTATAGAACCATCATAAGAGTATATAAAGGGAGAGTCGAGTGAAAGTTTTCTCATAGACCCTATTTTTAGGCCGTAATTCCTCAACTTTTAGCCATTTAACAAAGTTAAAATTATGTGGAACCTACAATGAAAAAAGGCTTAAGGCTATGAATCCAACAGCCATAAATGGATAAACCCTAATAAAACGATGAAATCAGGTATACGTATAAACCTTAAATCTAGGGGGGAGGGGGGCCTTCCAAGGAGTGAAAGTATTCCATCTAAATGATCCGAGAAGTTTCATTATAGTGGCTGAAGCAAGTCAGCATATTTCAAATGTCGAAGCTCCATCGAAACTTACAGAATCATATGCTCTTCGCTAATAATGATTTTCTTAAAAAGGTGGAAAATGTGAATAAGCCTAGGAATAGAGGTCTTTCATTGTTCACACAACGCTACTGGGCCTCCTACTCTTATACACTATAACTTTTTTATACGTCTTACCCATTTTCTATTGTCACATCGATTTTATCTGAATTGTTTGGAGTTCAGGAATATGACCGAGTGCGAATACTGCGGCTCGAATGTGGGTTTACCATTCATATGCAAATATTGCGGGGCGTCTCTATGCGTAAATCATAGACTGCCTGAAACACATGACTGCCCTAACCTCTTCAGGGCAATGCCTCCAAAGCCTCTTTTTACCAGACCTCTACTACGCCAAGTTCCCCGATATAAACGCGGCACTAAAAGCTTTATGACCAGGGAAGTCAGGGACATCCTAGTCGCCTGGATTACGTTATCCTTCTGCTCTTCCATAGCATATCTCTTCAGGCCAAGTCTATTCCCATCGTACTTCGGGGTATCCCTAGCAACTTTAGGCTTAGGATTCATAGTTCATGAACTGAC
>JAWBPF010000044.1:0-11701 GCA_038825355.1 Bathyarchaeia archaeon | reverse complement strand
CAGGACCTCAACGTTGAACCATCCAATGTATAGAGCTAAGGACGAGGAATGGGGACACATGCTCTCAATGCTGGACGACTTTGCCAAGTTACAGTTTGGAACAGACAACAGGCAAGTACTCTATCCATACTTGCTCCCATTGGCAAGGGACGTAGGCATAGATGCCCTAGAAAAGAAGATGAAGGGAGCAGATATAGCTAAAAAAGTAGCCAGTGAATTAGACAAATGGATAAAGGATAACGGCTGGTATCAGAAGAAAATAACGATATAAATACCTAGGAAACTCCCCCAACTTTTTTATTTATTTTTCTTTTCTCTCCAGCTCATTCCCATACTTGCTCGTGAATTCACATAATCTAAATCTTAATAAAACTAAGAAGGATGTGTTTCGAATCGGTTTATCCTGGTTTAATGGATAAGATTTATAAGCGGAAACCTTAACGAAATTATGTATCAACGGTGAGATCGTGTATGTCGAAGTATTTAATACTTCCCGCCGTTATCGCTGTCCTAGTTGTGGGCTTAGTCCCATTCCTAGTCTTGATAAATTATAGCGTCCAAACTCCTTATGCCGAACAGAACGTATTTGTCGCCTTCAACAATTTCAGGAAGATCATCTCAGAGCCGAGATTTATAGATGCATTACGCAAAAATGTAATGTTCAGCGCCACCGTACTATCTATAGAGATCCCCCTTGGATTACTTCTAGCGTTCCTACTCTACGAAAAAAGTAAACTCAACTCAATCATCTCCACCTTCATAATCATACCAGCCTTAGTCCCTCCAATATCTATAGGTTTGCTCTGGAGGCTGCTTATTAGGACTACAGGCCCCATAGGTCAACTGGCGTCCTTAATGAACCTCGGATACGACCCCTTTAAGGTATACTCTCATGCGTATTGGACTATAGTCTTGATGGATGTGTGGCATTGGACATCCCTCGTCACTATAGTGGCATCGGCTGGGTTGGCGGGTATGGATAGGACTCCGGTTTTGTCGGCGAGGACTGAGGGAGCTACGAGATGGCAGATCTTCAGATACATAGAGTTACCTGCTATATCTTTTCCACTAGTTTTCGTATCCCTAATTAGGCTGATAGACAGCCTGAAAATCTACGACGAGGTCATAATCCTCACCGGCGGAGGACCCGGCCTTACGAACGAGTATATAAGCCAGTATCTGAAGAACATAGCGATAGATCAATGGATCATAGGTATTGGAGCGGCTGGGTCCCTAATCTACAACTTTATAGTCCTGATGCTATGCTATCTGCTGCTAATAGTTATGACGAGGGGGAGGGGGTTGATATAGATGAAAATATCGGTAAAGACTATAATAAGATACATATTCCTGATAGCGGTAATGATAATGTTCGTATTCCCAGTCTACTATTTATTGTCGATCTCCCTTTCCAGTAAACCACACATCGAGACAGGTGCCCTGATCCCAGACCTGTTTACGAAGAATTGGAATGACGTTATCAGTGGCTTCGGAGGTATCGGAGGATCTGGAATCACCAACTCGCTGATAATATCTGCGTCAAGCGTTATAGTCTCGCTAATACTCGGCATCCCTGCGGCCTACGCCATTTCCCGGCATAAATTCATGGCAAATAAGCACCTATTCTTCTGGTTTCTAACCAACCGTATGACCCCCCCCGCATGCTTGATACTGCCCTACCTAGTTATGTGGCGTGCAATCGGCATCTGGGATACACTCCATGGACTAGTCATGGCCTACATGGTGTTCAACGTCCCCATCTCAGTTTGGCTGCTAGCAAGTTTTATGGCGTCGATCCCACGGGAGATCGATGAAGCAGCCTTCATCGACGGTTACAGTCTAGGTAGATATTTCCGGAAGATCTTCCTCCCACTATGTCTACCTGGCATCGGTGTAACAAGCTTCTTCGTATGGATATACACCTGGTCTGAAATGTTCATAGCCAGCATAATATCCTCGGTGTACTCTAAACCACTCACAGCGCAGCTGATGATCTCCTTAGGTAGAGTGGGCTGGGGAGTAGAATACGGTATAGCATCCGCGGCCGGAGTATTGACAATGGTTCCGGGGATAGCTCTCCTATACTGGGCTAGAGCCTACTTGGCGAAGGGCTTCACCTTCGGGAGGATATAGAGATGGAGGAGATAAAAATGCTAGAATGGATGTTCTGGACCAGGGAGACCTTAATATTCCTCGGCGCATTAATAACCTTCTTTATCATATTGGCAGTATTGGATCTTAAATGGAGATCCGACATTCCCAGGAAAGGCTTCCTCCCAATAGCGACGACAAGGGGTGATAGAGTATTCCTAGGTTTGGCCACAATGATAATCATAGGGATAATATGGTTGAAAACTCCATTTCCTATGAGGTTCGCGATAATACCTGGACTTGCAGCCTTCATAATAATATTGCTTCGGGGGTAATTCGATGACGAAGATAGAGCTTGAAGGCATCGAAAAAAAGTTCTTAGGTAAAAAAGTATTAGATGATGTATCATTTACGGTGGAATCCGGAGATTTCACATCTATACTCGGCGCCGCTAACGCTGGTAAGACCACGCTTCTAAGGATCATAGCGGGGACCTTGAAGCCCGATAAGGGTCGAATATTCTTCGATGGCAAGGATGTAACGGATACTCCGCCTCAGAAAAGGAACGTTGGAGTGATATTCCAGTCGTTCGCCTTATACCCAAATATGTCCGTTTACGATAATATAGCTTCACCCTTGGAGGTAAGTGGTTTCTCGAAAAATGAGGTTGATAAGAAAGTTATGGAAATAGCGTCACTTCTGAGAATTCAAGAGTTACTTGAGAAGTCACCGTATGAGCTGAGCGGGGGAGAAGCCCAGAGGGTGGCTTTAGGGAGGGCCCTGGTAAAGGACGCTGCGGTTTATTTATTGGATGAGCCCCTGACGAACCTTGATTACAAGCTGAGAGAGAGCATGAAGGTGGAGCTTAAAAAAATATTATCCCTAAAGAAGACTACGATAATTTACGCGACTCCATCGCCTGAGGAGGCGTTAGTCCTAACGGATAAGTTAGTCTTCCTGGAAAGTGGAAAGGTTGTCCAGACAGGGCGGGTTAAGGAATGTTATGAGAACCCTGTAAATGTTACCGCTGCGAAGCGTTACAGCACTCCTCCCATGAACCTGCTCGACGCAACACTAATACGGAGAAATGGACAAGCAATCCTAAATGTTTCAGGTAAATTAGAGCTGGATGCGACCCATCTAAACCTTCCTGGAGAGGAGGCAGAATACACATTGGGTTTATACCCCTACAACGTTTATTTAACCCGGGAAAATGAGGAGATGGTAGAGGTTGCTTCAGACCTCGAGCTTCAAGAGCTAGCTGGATCAGAGATGACGGTAAGGGTAAGATGGAACGATACCCCTTTAACAATGTATGTTCCATACGAGAAAATCCTAGAGAAAAAGGTGAGGGTATACATAAATCCATCGGACTTCTACATATTCAGTAAGGAAACTGGAAATTTAATTATGAAGTATAGGAAACGGCGTGAATAAGGTGTGAGATGAATTGGCTAGAGTAACCCTTGAAGATATAACTCATAGCTATAATGGTAAGAGTAATGCGGTGGAGGATGTAAACCTAACATTTGAGGATCGGACAGCAAGCGCAATACTGGGCCCTTCGGGATGTGGAAAGACTACGATCCTAAAGATAATAGCTGGATTACTGCAGCCCACTAAGGGAAGAATATACTTCGACGATCAAGATGTGACTGAACTGCCGCCTGAACAGAGGGATGTCGCCATCGTGTTCCAGTTCCCTGTAGTCTACTCCATGAGCGTATACGATAACCTCATGTTCCCGCTCTTAAACCTGAATATCTCCAAGGAAGAGAAAAGGCGTAAAGTCCTCGAAGTAGCAGAGTCTATAGGGCTTAAGGATCTACTTGACCGCCATGCCCCAAGCCTAGGCCCCGCAGATAAGCAGAGGGTAGCCATAGGCAGGGTCCTGATACGTAAACCTAAAGTATTCCTCTTCGACGAGCCCCTATCATCTATCGAACCTGACAGAAGGGTCTACTTGAAGACTGAGATAAAGAGGATCCAGGAGACTTTACAGCAGACAACCATCTATGTAACCCATGACCAGACGGAAGCCTTGACCTTCGCTGAAAAAGTAGCCGTAATGGAGATGGGGAAGGTAGCCCAATTCGACACAGTGGATAACATATACGCTAAACCCAATACGGCGTTCGTGGGCTTCTTCATAGGTTCACCTGGCATGAACATATTGGATGGTGAAAACTTGGGTGATAGCGTCAACCTGAGGGATTTCAGCATCATTCTTCCACCTAATATAAAACTTCCGGAGAATGTTAAAAAGGTAAAGGTGGGTATAAGGCCGGAGCATGTAGAGGTAAGTGCAAAGGAGAGAAAGGACTGGGCATGCTTCAAAGTTGAAACATTCGAGGATTTAGGGAAAGGCTTCGGCATACTCCACATAATCACGGACAGTCACAGGATAAGGGCTAGGAGTACAATTTTTATCCCCGAGGGATCCAACGTTTGGATAAACTTCCCATTAAGGCATGTAAGCTTCTTCGACGAAGAAGGTAAAAGGATAAATATATAGCCTTAAATGCCCATTATTAAGAGGAAAACCGCGGTCAATGATTTCTAATTAGTTAGTTATAAATCCAAATATGGCTAGTAATAATAACGTATGCAAAAGGATCCTAACATCGCTTTAGAAGTGTTCGTTTACAGTATTGTTTTAAAGGATGATGGATAGAATGGCTGGCTTCATACAGGCGTTAGAGGAGAGGGATTCCACAAAAGCCTTCATCAGGGTAGGCCTTATAGGAGCGGGAAAGATGGGCAAGGCGATTATACATCAAGCTAACGCGACTAAAGGTGTCAAATTAGTAGCTTTAGCGGAGAAGGAGCTTCCAAGAGCATATGCTGCGCTAAAGGAACTCGGGTATCACAGGAGCCTTATAGAGTCCTCTGAAAGCCCGGCGGAGCTTTCGAAGGCAGTAGATAAGGGGAGGATGGTCCTAACGGCTAATGCTTCAAATCTAGTCGAGATCCCGGATATAGATGTGATCATAGACGCTACTGGCGAAGTCGAGGTCGGTGCCCAACTGGGCTACGCGGCTATAATGAATAAGAAGAACTTTATAATGATGAACGCTGAAGCCGATGCGACGATAGGCCCAATTTTATCGAGGCTGGCTTCGGCCGCTGGAGTTGTGTATACAGGAGACCTCGGAGATGAGCCTGGCACAGTGATGAACTACCTCTATGAGCCTTTCGCCTCCATGGGGTTTAGAGTGATCGCTGCAGGGAAAGGAAAGAATAATCCCTTAAATAGATATGCCACCCCTGAATCCTTTAAAGATGATGCGGAGGCTCGGAGCTTAAATCCTGTAATCCTCGCCTCCTTCGTAGATGGGACTAAAACCATGGTTGAGATGACAGTGCTTTCAAATGCCACCGGGTTAACACCCGATATAAGAGGGATGCACGGCCCTGAAGCTAGAGTTGGAGAACTAGGCAGGATCTTCAGGGATAAAAAGAGCGGGGGCATCCTAGATAATGAAGGCGTTGTAGATTACGTTATAGGCATCGCACCAGGCGTCTTTGTGGTCGTCGACATACCAGATGAAGAAGTGAGAAGTAACCTTAACTATTTGAAGGTGGGCGAGGGTCCCCCCTACGTCTTCTATAGACCTTATCATCTGCCGGGCACCGAAACCATTCTCACAGCAATATGGGCTGTACATTATCATAGGCCAGTTATAAGTGCAAAAGGCCATTTCTCAGATGCCATCGCCATTGCAAAACGTGACCTTAAAGTGGGTGAAACATTAGACGGAATCGGCGGCTACACATGCTACGGATCCATAGAGAAGAGAAGAATCGTCAGGGAGGAATCTCTCCTACCTATAGGGCTTAGTAAAGAGGCAAAGGTTAGAAGACCTATAAAAAGGGATCAGCCCCTCACCTTCGAAGATGTAGAGGTGAAAGAGGATCTCCTAGTATTCCATCTATGGAAGCTACAAGAAAAGACTCTCGGCTAACTCTAGCTGGGAAGATTCCTCCAACTAAAGATTCCACTTCTAGAAAAGTATTTAATATGCAGCATTACTATTTACTCTTCCACACCACCCAAGATGAATTTTCGAGACTCTAGCTTTGCTCGGGGCGTAGCCTGGTATGAAGGGATTGATTATCAACCTGGGCTTCAGATCCATTAGGGCGATAATATTCGATTCGGATGGAAAAGTCCTCGCATCTTCTTCCAGGAAAGTGGAGACATTCCTTAGCAGCGAATACGTTGAACAGGATCCAGTTGAATGGTGGAGGAAAGGATCGGAATGCCTAAAAGAGGTCCTTGAGAAGGTCAAAGAGATCGACTTCATCACTGTGACGGCTTCAGCAGCATGCGTCACCCCTGTCGACGAGGAAGCTAATCCCACAATGCGTACAATCCTCGTCTCAGACAAGAGGGCTGATGAGGAAGCCTCCTACATAAGCAGACTTGAAAGCTTTAAGAGATTAGGCTATGAGGCGAGCGCCTATTATACTATTCCCAGGATTCTATGGATCAAGAGAAACCAGCCGGAGATATATGAGAGGACCTCAAAGTTTTTATCGCCGAACGATTTCTTCATTGCCAAATTAACTGGAAACTTTATCATAGACGAGTTGAACGCCACTAAATACTACACCGTCAATAATGAGTATCCTAGGGAGCTGCTCCGCGACCTCAATTTAGATGAAGATAAGCTCCCTGAGATAAAGCCGGTTGGATCCACGCTCAAGATCTCCAATGAATTTGCTGAAAAATTTCACTTAAGTTGTGATCTGCCGGTAGTGGTGACTACGTATGATGCCATTTGCGCGTTTTTCGGCTCAGGTGTTAGGGAGGAGGGGGATGCATGCGACATATCCGGGACAGTAACCTCTGTGAGGGTGCTAACTAAGAGGGATTTAAAGCCGGATGAATCCAGGATTTTCCAGCTAAGATATAAGGACTGGAACATAGTTGGAGGATCGAATAATCTCGGAGGCGGCCTAATAGAGTGGCTCCTAAACAATTTCTACATAGGCCATACATACGATGATCTCGAGAGACTCTCCAATCTATCCTCAGCTGCGTCTGGACTTATATTCATGCCCTACCTCATGGGGGAGAGGGCCCCTATCTGGGATGATAACGTTCGAGGATGCTTCCTTGGAATAGAGCGCTTCCACAACCAGGAGGACATGGCGATGGCAGTGCTGGAATCCACAGGCTATGTTCTTCACAGCCTCATCGAGGCTATTGAAGATAACGGGATCCAAGTTAAACGTATATATGCGTCGGGCGGGTTAGCCCGGATCGATCTTATAAACCAGATAAAAGCCGATATTACCGGTAAAAAAATTTACAAGTTGGAGGAAGCGGAGTCAACAGCCTTGGGAGCCTACTGTCTAGCTAGGGAGGCCTTAGAACCCGGCTTTGACGCCTCTAACTTCTTCAAAATAGAGAAGGAATACTTGCCTCGAGAAGAGAGGAAAAAGGCGTACGTCGAAGCCTATAAACTATTTAGAATGGCCTACCAGGATCTAAGGAGGTTCCACGACAAAAGATCTAAAACCCTCCTAGGTAGAGGAGATTTAAAGGAAGTCCATCTATGAAAACTTACCGTGTTGAGGCTCCTTTGAATTCATGGAGCTAGGCTTAAATGAAGGAGAAGGGCGCTTACCTATTATGTTCCGACATAGGCACTTCAAGTGTTAAGACGAAGCTATATAACCTTGAAGGAGAAGCCATAGGTAGCGTAAGAAGGGAGTATAAACTAAATTATCCTGGGCCCGGCTGGGTTGAAGCTCACCCAGATATCATTTGGAGTGCTTTTCAGGCTTCGGTAAGGCGTCTATTAAAATCGGTTGGTATAGACTCTGGAAGCATTGAGTGTATAAGTATAAGCGGTATGACCCCCAGCTGTCTACCAGTAGATAAGAATGGAGATCCCCTCCGCCCAGCCTTGATATGGTGCGATTCAAGGGCTACCGAGGAATGCAACTGGATAAGGGATAGCATCAGCCTAGAGATGATTCATCGAGTCTCCGGAAATATGGTGGCGCCATATTTTGGAGGCCCTAAATGGCTATGGTTTAAAAATAATGAGGCGATGCTATTCGGTAAGGCTTGGAAGCTGCTCCAATGTAATAGCTACATCGTATACAGGCTCACAGGTGAAGCTGTGATAGATTACTCACAGGCAGGCCTATGTGCGCCTTTCTTCGACATTAGGAGGAAATCCTGGTCATATGAGATTTGTAATATGTTAGGATTCGATATGGATATTCTTCCCGAAATATTTTCCTCCTTCCAAGTGGTGGGGGAGACCTCAGCATCCTGCAGAAGTCTCGGGTTAAAGGGGGGCATCCCAGTGGTTGCCGGAGGAGGGGACTTCGCATGTTCAGCATTGGGCTGTGGAGTATTCAATGTAGGAGATGCCTGCCAGATGTTGGGGACAGCAGGGGACTTCATAATCCCAACCAGAGGGGATAGGTTCGACCCTAGGCTCGTAAACACAATACACGTTGATGGAAACTACGTCTCCTTCGGGAATGTACTAGCCGGGGGAGTGGTAAGCTGGTACCGCGGAATCCTAGCGACCTTTGCAAAAGGTAATGATATAGATTTCCAGACTCTAGAAAGGGAGGCGAGGAGGATTCCTCCTGGATCTGAAGGTTTGATAGTGCTGCCCCAGCTGATAGGCGGCATTGCTCCGGAATGGGACCTATATAGAAGGGGAGTAATATTCGGGATCTCAACCTCTCATGGACCGTTCCATATATACCGTGCCATCCTAGAAGGTGTAGCCTACGCCCTCCGCTACATCCTTGAGATAGCATTGGAGGCGGGTGCTAAAGTGAAATCGGTGGTGGCCGTTGATGGTGGGGCCAAGAGTAGATTATGGCGGCGGATCTTAGCTGACGCGATGAATCTACCGCTCACATACTATATTTCTGGTCGGGATGCCACTATGGGGGATGCCGCCCTTGCCGCTAAGGGGTTAGGTTACATCAGTGGTTTCCATGTTGTGAGGGGCTGGTTAGGCGAGGCTGAGGTGGACGAGCCGGATCCCCAGATCCACAAGGAATACATCTCATATTACCAATTATATCGAGAAATATATGGACATTTAGGGGAGGATTTCAGGAATCTATTCGAAACTATACGTCGTGAACCAAAGTAAAATATGTAGCTCTCTCATAGTTCGCCTACTTCTTTAATGGCTTAACGACGTCCTTGTATAAGATCTCTAAGAACCGGGCATCATGCCTGTAACTCGGTATGAAATAGCTTGCTCCAGCATCTTTGAACTCTTGAAACCTATTTAGGCAGTCCTCTGCAGAGCCGCTCACCGTTCTTTCATAGTACTCTTCAAATGACATCTTCGCCATAACTGGATTCATGCTGCTCTTCATCCTTTTCCTGAAGGCGTTCTTAGCCTCCTCCTCATCCTTCCCGATATAAAGGGGTCCATGCCAAGTATATCTGAGTTCACTCCTCCTTCCTAAAGCTTCAAGGTATTCGTTGAGCAGCTCCACCCTCTCCATGAACTCTCTAGGTGTTACGAAATAGATGTTAACATAATCCGCGTATTCAGCAGCCATTTTTAAAACCTCTATATTTCTTCCGCCAACCCATATGGGGGGATGCGGCTTCTGAACCGGCTTAGGATAATTATAGGCATCGACTACCCTATAGTAAACTCCGGAGAAGCTGGTCTTCGCATCGGCCCACATTCCCTTAATTATTTGTAGGGCTTCTCTCATCTGGGCGAGCCTCACCGAAAATTTTGGGAAGGGTATTCCATATGAGAGGTATTCCTCCTTATACCATCCCGCTCCCAGCCCAAACTCCAACCTTCCATTGCTTACAACGTCTATCGTGGTGACCATCTTAGCCAATAGCGATGGGTATCTATAGGAGTTGCAGGCGACGAGCGGGCCCAGCCTTATGGAGCTCGTCTCCCTAGCCAATGCCGCCAGCGTGGTGAAGCATTCCAGCACGGGTTCCCTAAATGAGGAGTCCTTATCCTCGGAGGAAGTTGGATAGAAATGGTCCATGATCCATGCCGAGTCGTATCCGAGCTTCTCGCTGATCAGGAACAGCTCTCTAATTTCATCAAAGGATTTCCCCGCCTGCGAGAATTGTAGGCCAAACCCTATCATACGAGATCATCCATCCAGATATTAGGAGGGCTAGCCGACATATATGCCTTAGCAACCGGAAGAACCTAAGAGATGGAAATATGTGGATACGACTTGACCAGAAGAAGTGTGACAGTATCCGTGGATGCTGATCACGTGGACAAACTCAGCTGCAACTCAATAAGAACATAAAATGCTATGATGCGGGCTTTCTCGGGGGTGTAGATTCGCCTTGTAACGTTCATGGTTCATCCTCTAGCCTTATAGAAGGGCTCTAATGTCCGGTAAAGCCTCCTATAAGTATCGAAGATTTCATCATATTTCATGTGATTCTCCGGGTTCGGCTCGAATCGTTTCTCCAGCTTAACCATCCCCTCAATTGCCCGTTTATAATCTGTATATAATCTGCATGCTAGGCTTCCCAGTATAGCTGCTCCTAAGGCCCCTATCTCGTTTACCTCAGGTATTTTCACAGTATATCCCGTTACGTCTGAGAGTATCTGCGTCCATTCCAGACTGTTCGCCGCCCCGCCGCCCATGATTACTTCGAATCTCCTCTCACTCTTCATTCCGGTTAGGAGTTCCAGATTATCCCTGGCCGCGAAAGCTACTCCTTCAAAGATGGCTCTCACAAGATCCTTCTGCTCCGTCTTCAGGGTTAATCCGAAGAATAATCCTTTAGCATGGGGGTTTACGAAGGGTGACCTCTCTCCTTGTAGGAATGGATGGAATATTACGCCTCCCGCCCCAGGCTTCGAATTCGCGGCTAATTCATCGAAGCTCTTATACGATATGGATCTCGAGAAGATATTATCTCTGAACCATCGCAAAGTTAGGGCAGCTGACATCTGGTTAGCTTGTAGGAGCCATTTACCCGGCACCGCATGAGATGCTATCGTATAGTTTCTATTTTCCCAGTCGTATAGCGGGGATTCCATAGGTCTCTCGTAGACTCCTGCAGCTCCTATATTGGCTAGCAACTGATAATCCTCGGTGACGCCTCCCCCTAATGCCATTGCAGCGACATCGCCGCATCCCACCGTTACGGGCGTTCCCGCCTTTAAACCCGTTTCCCTCGCAGCTTCCTCTGTTACGAATCCTCCGAGATTCCATGGCTCCTTTATGTTCGGGGCGATGGATGGATCCAATCCTATCAGGAGGAATGCCTCCTCGGACCATCGCCGCTTAACATTATCGAATAATCCGGTAAACGAAGCGTCTGTGAAGTCGCTTAGAACTTCCCCCGTCAACCTATATCGGATATAATCCTTACAGGCTAGGAAGCATCCAGTCTTCCCTAATGTCTCAGGCTCATTCTCTTTAAGCCACCTCAGATGCAGGAGTTGCATGCTCGTTATGAGTTTCCAGCCGCTAATCTTGAATACTTCGTCTTCCACTCCATCCCTCCTAAACCTGTTTATTAGTTCACCTGTCCTAGTGTCTATCCAGACGATCGCCTTCTCCCTGGCCACTCCACCCTTCTCATCCCACAGGAAGGTCACACGCATAT
>JAWBPF010000043.1:0-12025 GCA_038825355.1 Bathyarchaeia archaeon | reverse complement strand
TAGGTCTACCCCTGGAAGGTTTCTTACAGCCCTCGATATTCCTCTATCCTTAGCAACCACTATCAGGGGTCCTACAGCCCTTTTAAGCCTCCTCCCCCTCCTCTTACCTTTGCCCGCGCGCTCCTTAACGCTGCCTTTAACCCTTTCCAGGTCTCCCCCCACTCCAAGCTTCTCCAAAACTTTGACGGCCTCTCCAGCTTTACTTACGCCTTCAAACTCATCGGATACGACGATGGGGAGGCCCCTCTTAACGTTGAATACATGCCCCCTGAGACTGACGATCTTCTTATCGGCTGTAGCTGCTAAAGCTGCCTTGAGGGCCAATAGGCGTTCTTTACGGTTAATCTTCTTCTCAATCCTTTTCTCTGATTTAGGTGGATGGGCTAACCTTCCGCCGACGGTTCCAGGCGCAAAGGCAGCCTGGCCTGACTTACGGTATCTCTCCCCCTTCACTCTTGGAACCCTTGCAAGCCCATGGCCTACACCGTAGGATTCCGCAGTAGTCCTCTTACCTGCCATAGGATCCCTACCTTTAGGCTGGAATCCATGGCTCTGCTGGGCTACAACAGCCCTCCTGATCAAGTCGTATCTAACCGGGGTGTAGAACACGTCTGGAAGCCTAACCGTCCTCAAGGCTTTCCCCTCCAAACCATATACCTTGATCCGCCTCAATGCTTAATCTCCTCCACGGACTCCTTCACGCCTCATCTCCCCTGCTGAGATTCAAGATTTACTTCTTCCACCCTGTAGAGAGGCTGCGGGGGACCTGGAGGCCTCATCGCATACCTTAAAGTTATCAGCCTCTTCTTAGGGCCTGGGATGCTCCCCTTCAAGATGAGGTAGTCTCCATTAACCCCTCCATAGTTTATGAAGCCACCCTTAGGTGTTATATTCCCTCCATCTCCCCCTATGACCAGTATCTGCTTGTTATACTCTGTTCTCCGATGGAAGCCCATCTGGCCTGCGCGCGGCACAGTCCTCATCACGAAGCTTGGGGTCCATGGTCCTATGCTCCCCACACCCCTGACAGTCTTACGAGACTTATGATGCAGCTTAGCTACACCCCATCTCTTGACAGGCCCTTGGAAGCCCTTACCTTTAGTTACCGATACCACGTCTATCCATTGTCCCTCCTTGAAGACATCGGAAGCCTTAACTTCCTTGCCTAGTAGGCTCTTAGCGTATTCGAATCTGTCTCTGATGGAACCTCCTCCCCCTACTTTGACTTCTAGGAGCTCCGGTTTCTTACGTTCCCTCTTAGCCAGCCTAGGCTGGGTTACCAGTAGAAGCCTTATATCTGAGACCCTATCTAGCTCGGATTCAATCTCCCTAACCTTTGAATCTCTATCAAACTTTTCTGGGAGAGTAACAAGCCTCTTCAAGTCTTTAGGAGGGGCCTCCATCCAGACCTCCGTTAAAACCTTTAATCCCTCCATAGCTTCCTTGTAGGCTCTTAAGCCGCATACGAGCATAGGCGGGGCCTCTACGACGGTGGCTGGAACCACGACTTCTTTACCGAGGGTTAATGAGCCCTTCTTATTATCCATCGCTACGATCTGGACCATGCCCGCTTTATAGCCGGCGAAGGCTAGCAGCTTCGGGTCGCCGTCATATTCAGGCCAACTCCTAATTTTAGATATCCAACTGCTGGCCCTGCCCCTCGGAGAGAAAGCCAGTGAACCACGCCTCGGGGCGCTCCATTTCCTACGTCCCATCTAATGAATACCTCCTCAAACTGTTACCGCCGAGGCTTTCTTCTCCTTTAAGATCTCAGCAGCAATCTTATCGAGCAGGCTCCGCCCCTCACGGGTTAGAACTCTCCCCTCCTTTCCCTTCTTCTCGACTAATCCTGCTTTCTCCAACTGCTGTAAAGGCTCCCTAACCGAGGATCCTCCCCCCCTCAGAGAATGTTCGCTGCTCCTACCCCGGCGGCTCCTCCCCCCATACTCTTTTCTAAGCCTTGAAACACCTATGGGACCCAAGACGTAAAGCTTCCTAAGTATAGACGCGCATCTTATATACCACCATTCCCTGTCTTGGGGAGGCCTCTCCCTATGGGAACCGGTCTTAGCGAAATAAGCCCACTGAGGGGGAATAACCTCGTCATAATTATCTTTAAGTTGACGGGCAAGCCTTCCAATAAGTGATTCAGGAGGAACATCGTAGACAGTAGGCAAGATTACTCACCATCCTAAATTCATCCCATAAAAGTCCGAGCTAGGCATATTCATCGTGAACCTTTCCGCCGAGGCGTAAATTCTCAACTCCATGGATCCCATCTTCCCGACTCTAACGTGAACGACGGTGAACTAAGGGGATAACCCTAAGGCTTTAAAATAAAGGTTTCGTAATCCAGGCTCACCCGCAAGGCTTGTATTTTAAGGCGTTATCGGCTCGAAAAATAATTACTTCATTAAACCCTATTCGATTAGGGATTCAGATCAGCCTCGTGGAATTCATGGATGATCAGACTCGAATTAGTATCATATTAACAGGTAAAATATGGGTCCTTACTGGACGTATCGGTTTGTTCCAGAACTCCTCCTCTTTTGCCTGAGGATTATCAGTATTACCGCTGCGATTATAGCTCCTGAAAAGGCGGCTATTGGACGGACATTTTCTAGGGAGCTCCCAGGATTATATACGACCGCCGTAACCTGAACTTCTTCAGCCTCTATCACGGCTGTGGAGGCGTTAGGTGTGAATATGTAGACTTGAGCGGTCGTGTTAAACGTGTTCACCGTGGAATCCCCAGCTGTTGAGGTAGAAGAAGCTGATTCCACACTTTCAAGAGCAGTCCCTTCGAACCTGAAGGTGAAAGCCGATATGGAGAGTATGAAGAGTAGAATGGTCATCGCGAAATTAGGGATGGGGATACGGATGCTCATGCTAGACCCACCAACAAACAAACACTCCACCCAATATTTCACCACTATAATTCAACTAATATTTTTTACCTAGATAATCCTTCTCCCACGTCTAATCGATTGTTCTGTTTGGGGGCCTGACAGGGAGTCCATCGTATCCATCTCCCCATTAACTCAAAGGTTTATGAGGCAACGTTAATATCCCCCATCGATTATAGATTCCCGTATTCATCACCGATTCTGGAAGACATGGTTTTAAATGTTTTAAAGGGGGTAACGGAATGGAAGGGCTAATGGAGGCCATGTTCTATAATACTTTAGAGGATAAGCTTGTCCAATGTAATCTATGCAGCCATAGATGCTTCATTCAGCCTTCTAGGAAGGGTGTCTGCGCCGTCAGGGAGAATAGGGATGGACGGCTCTACACCTTGGTTTACGGCCGCCTCATAGCTAGGGCTGTAGATCCCGTCGAGAAGAAGCCCCTCTTCCATTTTTATCCCGGATCTAAGGCCTACTCAGTAGCCACCGTGGGCTGTAATTTCAGATGTAAGAACTGTCAGAACTATGATATATCCCAGTTGCCGAGGGAGACATCTAGGGTAGTGGGGGATCAAGCATCCCCAGAGGATGTGGTAGAAGACGCTAAGAGGCACAGATGTGAAAGCATCGCCTATACCTACACGGAGCCCACGATATTCTATGAATATGCCTATGACGTAGCTAAGCTGGCTAGGAGGGAGGGAATAAAGAACATATTCGTCACGAACGGGTATATAACCGAGGAGGCTTTAAGGGGCATCAAACCCTACTTGGATGCAGCTAACATAGACTTGAAATCCTTCGAGGACTCTTTCTATAGGAGCATCTGCGGCGCAAGGTTGGAGCCTGTGCTCGATGCTATAAGGCTTTACAGGGAGCTCGGGATATGGATCGAGATAACGACCCTAATCATTCCAGGATTAAACGATTCCGAAGAGGAGCTTAGGAAAATCGCATCCTTCATAAAGGAAGAGTTGGATCCAAGTGTTCCATGGCATGTAAGCAGGTTTTATCCAATGTATATGCTTTTGGACTCGCCCCAAACACCCTTAGAGACGATCCATAAGGCCAGAAGAATAGGGTTGGATACGGGGCTATACTATGTATATGAGGGAAACGTTCCCGGAGAGGGAGAGGACACCATATGCCCGAAATGCGGTGAGACCCTTATTAAACGGATGGGATACTATATATCTGAGAATAAGCTGGTGGATTCAGCCTGCCACAAATGTGGATTCAGGGTGGATGGTTTTTGGAGGTGAAACCTGCATATAAGAGGGATGCAGCATTTCTCAGATACGTGATGAAATCATACGACGGCAAAGCATCCTCCTATGATGATGTCCACCGAACCGAGCAGAAGGTTAAATACTCCATCACCCTGGCAAGGCTTAGAGATCGCCTCAGAAGAGCCATTTCATGTCTAGACTGTGGATGTGGTACAGGCCTCCTCCTGGAAGAATTGAAGAACATCTTTAGGGGATCCGGTAGGAGACTCGTGGGCTTAGATTTATCGGCTGAAATGCTTAGAATCGCCTCCAATAAGATGGGCCGCGGAGATTTCCAGCTTATAAGGGGAGACTCAAATAATATCCCTTTTAAGGGGGATGCCTTCGATCTAATCTTCGCCCTCACCATCCTAGACGGGGAGGTTAACGGCATCGAGACGCTCAGAGAATTATGCAGAGTTTGCTCCAGTAACGGTCTAATAGTAGCGTCCACATTGAGATCTTCCCGTCTAGCTTCAAGGTTTAAGGAGTATGCCGGGGGATCGGGATTGAAGGTCTTAGAATCAATAGATCTTGAAGGGTTAAACGAGATAATCCTAATATTAGGTAAAGAGGTAAAGGGGTGAGCCGACGCTTCATATGTAAAGGATGAAGCTAGGATCGTAGTTTACTTGGATATCTCCTCCAGGGTTCTCCTCTTAGTCTCAACGCCCAAGGCTCCCACGACTAAGGCCGTCAATATATGCGTTAAAGCAAAGGCTGTGAAGGCCGAGGTTAACCCCCAGTTCGCCCAGAGATACCCCGTGAAGGTGGGAGCGCCTATCCCGGCTAGCCTTCCCATGCTGGCGGCGGAGCCTGATCCTGCTCCCCTTATCCGAGTAGGATACAGCTCAGGAGTATAGGTATATAGGGCTGCCCATGCACCTAGGTTGAAGAACGATATGACGCCGCTCCATAGGAGTATCTCCCCGAAGCTTCCAGCCATGCTGAATAGGAAGCTTGCGATCCCTGCCACGCCTAGATAGACGGCTAAGACCTTCTTTCTCCCGATCGTATCAAGCATGAAGGTCGCGGAATAGTATCCTGGAACCTGAAGCAGGGTGATGAGGAGCACGAAGTAGAGAGACTTTGTCAGCGTGAACCCCATGTTATAGTATATGGATGGAAGCCACTGGAATATTCCATGATACGTATATACTAGGGCGGCCCAGCCCATCCAGAGCACCAGCGTCCTCCACCTATAGAAGGGAGACCAAAGCTCCCTCAAGGACTCTAAGACTGAGCGCCTAGGCTCAGCCACAATCTTGAGAGATACATCGGATACATCGTATAATCTATATCTCCTCAGCTCCGTTATGATCCTCTCCTTTAGGCCTTTAAGCTCTAAGTACCTGAAGGATTCGGGCACTCTCCAGGCTATGAAGGGCGCGAGGACTAACGGGATAAAGGCGACCAGGAAAGTTCTACGCCATCCGAAGCCGGGTATGAGGGCATATGGGAATGATACCGCTAACAGTGCTCCATAGACCCAGGAAGTCTCCACTAAGCCCAGATATTTCCCTCTTTTATCGGCTGGTATAAACTCTGAGACGTACACTCCCGGCTGAGGCAGTATGCCTCCTAATCCTATGCCTGCTAGGAACCTAAACATGGACATTGACGCCGTATCCCAGGCTGTGGAGCATAAGCCTGTGAAGACCGATGAGATCACCACTGTGGCTAGGAGGGCGGCCTTCCTGCCTATCCTATCTGCCACTATGCCGAAGCTTAAGGCTCCTATGAACATCCCCACGTATCCAGAGCTTAGGAGTAGCCCTGCAACTGTTGCGTCTAGGCTCCATTCCCTGCTTATGGCAGGGAGGGCAGCCCCTATCAACATGACGTTCATAGCGGCCAACGCATAGATGATGCATGCGAGGGTTAGTATCCAGTGATGGAAACTCGATATCTTAGCCCTCTCAAGATACTCCGTAACTGTCAGTTCATCTTCAGCCAAAAAACCTCCTCCACACCAGCCGACTTGAATACTTTAAATCACCCAGCCTTTGGGGGATTGCAACTAGAGGAGAGGGAGATATTATTTAAAGATTTCGCTCCATAGCTGTAAGCCTGTTCAGTAAATCTACTAAAGCCTCTCTCGACCCGAAGCCTCCCGCCTTGGTCACCACCCTAACGCCCTCCCATCTCCCATCGGGGATCACACCTAAAGGTATCCCCTCACCCAAATCCCTTATAAGCCTCAATGAATGGACTTGGAGATCCGACAGGATGGATGCCGCTGTGTCACCTCCGAAGATTATGAGGTCCATCCTCACTTCTTCGAGGATCCGCCTCACCGCATGGCTTAGGGCTTTACAAGCGGTCTCCTCAGCCCCCGGTATCCTATCATCCTTGGATGAGGCTGAAGTTAATACAGTTATCCCCCTCAGCTTTATTTCCTCGAGGAGCGAATCTAATAGGAGGCTTGAAGGCCCTCCTTCAAGGATCTCCCGTGGATTAAGCTTAAAGACTTTCAATGAAAATCTACGCTCAGCTTCTCCGATCTGTTCCAGGGTTTCCCTTTTAAGGCTACCTGAGACGACTAATATCCCGCCCGCCTTTCTAACTATGCGGCGTGCAAGCTCCCTCGCCAATCCGGCCGAGCCGCAAAGTAGAAGCCCCTCACCTATGCCTAAGCAAGCCTCAGCTATGATCTCTAAATCGCCTCGAGAAGCTGCGTCTGCTACGATGATCCTAAATCCCTTACGGATAAGCTCCTCAACCCTATCCCTTATCGCTTCGACGCCCCTCTTCGTCAGGGAGAGATCTACGCGTTCTACGCCGCTGCTAGTCTCCATGCTCAGTAAGCGAGGAATATATGATCCAACTCCTTCATGCTCTATAAGCTCAGTCTTCTCTAAAAGTTCGCCATAGACGAAGACGTAGCCTCCAAGCACGATCCTGCCATTCTCAGGATAGGCTGGAGATACCACTGCAGCCTTTAGATCTAAGCCTTCGAGCATAGCCTCAACCTCAGCCCCCACATGGCCTCTCATCGTCGAATCAATCTTCTTATAAAAGACTTCGAAAGAGGACTTGAAGCGCCCGGAAACACTCCTAACTATTTCGTAAGCCTCATTTACATCCATATTCCTAGTATCAGTGTTCACAGCTAGGACATCATACTCTCCATGGAAACTTTCAGACGGCCCTGTTAAAACGAGGGTGGATAAGCCGTTCTCAACAAATTGGACACCGGCATCGCATGCCCCTGTAAGGTCATCCGCTAAGACTAGAACCCTCAAGGGAACTCCTCCAAGACGTTAAACCATCCAGGAGCCATAATAATAGAAGAGATGCATGGAAACCATTTTTAAAGCTGATCGAGCCGCTTCACTCCGATATATAAGGGGAGACCTGACATTCAATTAGAGAATATGAGGAAGGGGAGATGAGGCCCTCGTCATTACGAACCTATTTACCAAATTTATCTTCATTCATCTCGGAATTGGCTTACTAGACTCTCCCTTATCTCCTTAATACCTCTGCATCCGGTTTCATCGCTCCAGCATGGGCAACGTCTCCATCCGAGACATAGGTTGCGTGCAGGATATCTAACTCCGCAATTCTCCCTTATCTCCTTACAGGTTAACCCTTTAACCTTCATCTTGCAGCCCTTACCGTGGCGCTTATAATATCAATTACCGGTTTTCTTATAGGAAAGGGATAAAGTTAAAAAAATTATCTTAGTATTTGAGGGTTGGAAGGCGGGTTAACCCATGAAGGGGATAAGGCTGAGGCAGCTGATTCATAACGGGGTGCTGGTTCCCGAACCATATCATCCTAGAGGATTCCGTATATTCGTCGGGGGAAAAGCTTTACGTCTCAGTCCCCTCCAGGAGGAGATGGCTGTGGCCTGGGTTAAGAAGCTTGGGACCGACTATGTTGAAGACCCGGTTTTTAAGAGGAACTTCTTTAAGGATTTCTGTGCAGTGCTAGGGTTAGGAACCGATTTAAAGCCGGAGGACTTCGACTTCTCAGAGGTAATATCTCATGTGGATGAGGAGAGGCGGGCTAAGGAGGGGATGAGCAGGGAGGAGAAGAAGAGGCTTAGAGAGGAGCGTAAAGCCTTAAGGGAAGCCAATCAAGCCAAGTATGGTCATGCTATCGTAAACGGTGAACGCGTCGAGGTGGGCAACTACGCTGTTGAGCCTTCATCGATATTCATGGGTAGAGGGAAGCATCCTTTGAGGGGACGGTGGAAGCAGGGGCCGAGACGTGAAGATATAATATTAAACCTTTCACCCGATGCCCCTACCCCGCCGGGTAGCTGGAAGGAGATGGTATGGGATCCTGACGCCATGTGGATAGCCAAGTGGAGGGATAAGCTTACCGGTAAGATGAAGTACATCTGGTTATCCGATGCTTCACCTCAGAAACAACTCTCAGACATGGAGAAGTTTGAGAGGGCTAGGCAGCTCCATCATACCATCGATAAGGTTAGGCTGCATATACTGGAGAACCTTGAATCCACAGATGTTCAGAGACGCAAGATAGCTACGGTATGCTATTTGATAGATGCCCTGAAACTCCGAGTGGGAGACGAAAAGGATAAGGATGAGGCTGACACCGTTGGCGCGACGACCCTGAGGCCTGAACATATACGCATAAAACCAGGTAACATGGTTGCATTCAGCTTTATAGGGAAGGATTCCGTCCCCTGGCGTAAGGAGGTTAAGCTTCCAGATCCGGTTATAAGAAACCTGGAGGAGTTCATGGGCGCAGCCCGATCCCCGATATTTAAAGGTGTAAGATCTGATAATGTGAGCACGTTTCTAGCCGAGGCCATGCCGGGATTGACGGCTAAGGTATTCAGGACATACCATGCCACCAGAGTGGTGGAGGAATACCTAGGCAACGCTACGGTCTGCAAGGATGACCCAGAATACTATAAGAGGCATGTAGCCACGATGGCTAACCTACATGCGGCTATAACTTGTAACCATAAGAAGAAGATACCCAAGAGATGGAGTGAAACATTAGAGAAGAAGAGGAATAGACTCAAACAATTAAGGGAGAAAAAGAGTACTGGAAGATCCAAGAGGTACATAGAAGCCTATGAGAAGCTTAAGCTTAGGATAGAACTTATGAAGGCCACAAAGGATTACAACCTAAGGACCTCATTGAAAAGCTATATAGATCCCCGAGTATACCTCAAATGGGGTAGAGAAGTAGACTACGACTGGAAGTTATATTATCCGAGAACGCTGCAGAAGAAGTTCTCATGGATCGAGCAGCCCATCAAGCCTTTAAGAGTAGCAGAAGATATAAAAGCTTAAGGCTAAGCGGCCAAGTTCGATTTATGGGGGACCTTGTGGGATCGTCGACGAGACCCGAATAGAGATGGTTAAGCAATTCATCGGAGCTCCCATATGTCTTCCATGAGTCTTCAGTTTTTCACAGCCCCTTGTTAGGGCGTCTATGAGGTCATCCTCGCCACATATATATTGTGTCTATTGGATATGATCTTGGCTTTAACGGTTCCCCTATAGTCCTCGGATACTCCTACCACCGTGATAGCTCTTCCATCCCTTACCCCTATTGTCTGGCCCTTCATCCATCCCCGGCAGAGGAGCCTCACCGAGACCTTCTGCCCCCTATTGAATAATGGGGGGAGGATTCGCGTCTTCACTATTTGGAAGTCACCTGGTCTAAGCCTGAGTCTCAGCCCATACCTCGCCTCCCATATTTTAAGCATCTCATAGAAGGATTTCCAACTCGGCGATTTGATCTTTGGAACCCTCCTCCCATGGGGGTGGGCCTCATATTTCTGGATCCCTATTGGAGGCCAATTACCCTTACCTTTCCTTTTAGATCCCAGCTTAAGGGCAAATTCAATGAGGCGGGGGATCTCCCCGTCGTTTAAGCCAGGTATCCAGACGGGGGCCAGTAGAAGCTCGATCGGACTCTCAGCAATCTCCTCTGCGGCTCCAAGGATCCTCCCTAAATCATAGCTTGGTGTCCCGCTCAGCTTCTTGGCTAGATCCTCATCTAAGGCGTTGATCGAAAGGTTTATCCTTGATAATCCAAGCTCGGCTAATTCATCTATCAATCCTCCCCTAATGAGGGTTCCATTGCTCTGCATGGAGATGGTACTAACCCCCCTCACATCGCGTAAAGCCCCAATGAGCTCCCTAATCCAGGGATAGAGCATGGGCTCTCCGCTCCACCTATGTGGGCCTCGATGTTCTCATTTCCCTTAAAGGCCGCCAAACCCTTGAACCATTCGAGGAGGTAATCTAGATCCACGAGGAAGTTTGAAATTCTACTCCTCGATTCAGGGCCCTCATCTACAGAGCAGTAGATGCAGTTCAAGTTACAACCTGAAATAGGCCTTACTTGGATCAGGTTTGTACCCCTATCTATTAGGCCGAAGGCTACGCATCCAATCAGAGGCAGCTCTACGTCCCCTGGAATCCTGATGAGCCTCCCCATACCTCGCGACCATTACAACTTATCTGAAAGAACAGTATCTTACGCCAATAAATAAAGACATCCGATTAAAGCAGGGCCTTATAAATCATAAACGGAAATTAAGCCTACACTTATAGCAGAAATTCGCTGAGGTTTATTGGCGAGGACTCCTTTCCTGAAAAAAATAGCGTCGGATGATATATAAAATGGGGATTTCGAGAAAGGAGTCATATACATTACGGTATGGGAACTGAAAATTGAAATATATCCTCTATCAATCCCTATAAATGGGTGTCAAATAAAGACGGAGGTAAAGCAGGTATAAGGGCGGGGGTACCAGAGCCAGCGCCTTGTAGGCGTCTCGAAAGGTCTAATGGGCGGGCCGCGTCTAACCGCGCGCGCTAAACTCAAGACTGATACGTAACGTGGGTTATCCCGTGGCGTAGGCCTTCGTGGGTTCGAATCCCACCCCCCGCACCATTTTACCGGTAAATGTAAATAGGCACGGCGGATTTCCCGATATTATTTGAGGAAGTGAGCGAACTCCCAAAACATCTTATTAGCATATCAAATCAAAATATTATAAGAAAGAGGGAAATACAGAAGGGTATTTGAAATCATGTACCTCTTTTATGTGGACGCCTCGGGGGACCCTGGACGATATAAAGGGACGAATTCAAGGTTCTACGTTCTTGCCGGAGTAGGAATCCCCGGTCATAATAGGCTTAGGTTCGAATCCGAGGTCGAGCAAACTCTCATAGGAATGTTTGGAAAAGGAAACATCCCTGAGGAGATCGTTGCCAGAGACATAATTCGCTCTAAGGGTAGATTCCGGCATCTAACCGAAGAACAGAAAACTTTGCTGGTGGAGAAGCTCCTCGATCTCTTGAAATTAAATGAAGCTACGGTGATAGCTATAGTTGTTAAGAAGGAGAAGTATTGGAATAAATATCCATCTTCCGCAAGTCCAGACGCTATACGAAGATGGAGCATGAATCTCTTACTGGATAGGATTGATAGGATGATTGAGAGGAGGCAATCCCCCGGCCTTGTAATATACGATTATGAAGGGAAAAAGGATAGGTTATACAGGGAGTTATTGGATGAGTTAAGAAGAGAAGGCTCAATCCACTGGCCCACCGGAGGCGTAAGAAAAATTAAAAACATCGTGGACACCATACTCTTCACCCCAAGCGAGACCAGTTACGGGCTTCAAATCGCTGATGTAGTGGCTTACTTCATCCAATCCAGATACAACGATCACCCGCGAGGGATAGAGCGCTTCGAAAAGATTAAACCCCTTTTGGATAGAAACCCAGTGACTGGGGAATACGTGGGGTGGGGTTTGAAGGAGCTTCCATAGACATAGAAGTGGCCGGGAAGGGTCGCCGTGCAGCGGCCCTTCATGGTCGCCATACAGCGGCCGACCGGTCACTA
>JAWBPF010000042.1:0-12038 GCA_038825355.1 Bathyarchaeia archaeon | reverse complement strand
AGTGGGAATATATCGCCCTTGGAAATTTCAGAACCCTTGTTTTTGATTATGATACGCTAACCTCATTACGAAAGGGATTAGTCTTTTCCATAATATGTTTAGCCATACAAATACCCTTAGGTCTGGCTATCGCTCTATTACTCAATCGTGACTTTAAAGGTAAATCAATTTTCAGAACTCTTTTAGCCCTCCCCTTGGCGATAGCCCCAATCGCTATCGGATGCATTTGGCTCTTAATGACTCACCCGGAATTTGGAGTATTACCTTACTTTGCTAAGCTATTTAATTTCAATTATAATATAGGTACAAGTAGCCCCCAAGCATTCGCTACAACAATTCTTATGGATACATGGCATTGGACACCCTTCGTGGCCTTCGTCTTAGCTGCCTCCATAGCTGCACTACCAAGAGAGCCATTCGAATCAGCTACCGTAGAAGGGGCATCCGGATGGCAACAGTTCAGATACCTCATGTTCCCGATGTTAAGAGCCCCACTACTTTTAGTGATACTCATCAGATTCATGGATGCCTTTAGAATATTCGATGAAGTTTGGATGCTTACCTCAGGTGGACCAGGACAAGCTACATATTATGTCAGCATACACTTGGTTAGAGTGGTCCTCGCCACATGGGAAATGGGCTTCGGAAGCGCTTTATCGCTATTTCTACTATATGTCACGATAATAATCTCTTGGGCTATATTAAAAATAGTGAGATAACTGGAAAGGTGTATATGAAATATGAATAAAAAGAAGAGGCACGTGAGTACAGGATTAACCTACTTTACCGTAATCATTGCTGCCTTGCTGCTTCTCTTCCCGATATATTGGATGATCATAATTTCATTAAAATCGAGACTTGATATATTCAGCTATCCTCCTAAATTCTTCTTCTTTGAAATATATGATAACTACAAGGCTCCATTCTTTGAGGATGTATACTTCAAGTATCTGGTAAACTCCCTTCTCATAGCGGCAGGAAACGCTGCAATAGTTATGCCTATCTCGCTTTTTGCAGCCTATGCCTTTTCGAGATATAAATTCTATGGAGATGAATCACTTTTCTTTTGGACGCTCACGAACCGTATGGCTCCAGCTGCCATTTTTATAATTCCATATTATATAATGTATAATTACATGGGATTGCTTGACACTCATATCGGATTAATCCTAGTTTACGGGGTCTTCAATATACCATTTGCCGTTTGGCTCCTTAAGAGCTTCCTGGATGGAGTGCCGAAAGATCTGGATAGAGCTGCTTTACTGGATGGCTGCTCAGTACTCTCTGTAATTCGAAGAATAATAATACCTATATGCAAACCAGGAATAGCTGTTTCAACAATAATGATAATGCTCTTTAGCTGGAATGAATTCCTCTTCGCGTCAGTGCTTACTAGGGTTAATGCTAGAACGTTACCCTCCGGTCTAGCAGGATTTATTACAGTTGTAGGTATATACTGGGGTAGAATAGCCGCGGTAGCGACCGTTGCGTTGATTCCTGCTCTAATACTGGTCTATGTTCTGCAAAGGTATATAATAGCTGGATTAACATTAGGTGCAGTAAGAGGTTAACAATTAGTGGGAAATCAGGGGATGATTAAATGGGTTTATTACCCTTTAAAACAACATTTGGAGATAGACTCTTCGTATCTATTGCCTTTTATTTTGGTTTAATTTTTATTTGGCTGAGATACGTAGAGGAATACTTACCTCTATGGTTAACATTGTTAGTTTGGATTCCACTATTGACTATTATCATAAAAGGTTAATCCATATTCTTTGGTAAATGTACCGGAGACTGCCAAAATTCAACCATTTTTTAATTGTAGATAGATTTTTCAGTTTGCTTATCAAATAGATGTATTTTATTTTTTGGAATATTAATCCAGACTTTCTCGCCTACATCCACCTTCATTGTCTGATCCACTTTAGCTTTAATAAGTAGGGTATCCACTTCGAGGTCTAGAACTAAATCTACTCCCATGGGTTCCTTAACGAACAACGATGCCTCAATATCGTCCTTTTTATCTCTCACTTTCCTCACAATTATATCTGATGGTCTTACTCCAAGTAAAAACTCAGAACTACCTTTTGTCGATTCTATTAAATCCGTATCGTCGGTTATATCAATTTTGAAAGCCTCAGAATTTAGATAGATCTTATTATCGGTTTTTTCCACAATACAATTGAAGATGTTCATTGGAGGGCTTCCGACGAAAGTGGCAACGTACAAGTCTTTAGGTCTGTTAAATATATTTTCACTGTTATCGTATTGTAGGAGTTTTCCCTCTTTTATAATGGCTATCTTATCGGCTATGGTCAAAGCCTCTTCGTAGTCCGGAGTTGTGAATATAGCAGTCTGTTTGATCTCCTTCTGAATTTTCTTTAATTCAGTTCTCATATGGAGTCTCAATTTAGCGTCTAGATTTGTTAATGGTTCATCGAAAAGGTACAGCTTAGGTTGCCGGACTAACGTTCTCCCTAACGCCACTCGCTGCCTTTCTCCACCGCTGCATAGGCCCGGTTTCTTGTCTAGAATATGGGTTATCCTAAGTAGCCCAGCGACTTCTCTTACTCTTTTATCCGCTTCATCTTTGGGAAATTTCCGCCTTATTAACGGGAATGCAAGATTTTCATATACCGTTAAGTGAGGATATAACGCGTAGCTTTGAAAAGTCATGGCCACATCTCTCTCGCGAGGCTCCAAATCATTTATTAGAGCATCATCTATGTATATTTCGCCGTAGTCTGGATTCTCGAGGCCAGCTATCATCATTAGAGTTGTGGTCTTGCCTGCTCCTGGCTCGCCTAAGAGGCAGACGAACTCTCCGTCTCCCACCTCTAGACTTAAATTATCGACTGCTAACTTATTCCTGAATTTTTTAGTGAGATTCTTTAACACTACCTTTGCCATTTTAGATAATCACCTTTTCAGTTTCTTTATCAATAATATGTATCTTATCTCTATTGAAGGTGAGCCAAACCTTATCTCCAGGTTGTTTCTTTTCGTAATGGGAGCCGAATACTTTAAGCAACTTATTCCCAATTAATACGTTAAGGAGGATTTTATCCCCCAAAGGCTCTATTATATCTATATTTCCCTCGTAACTGTTTGGAGTTTTATCACCAGAAACATTAATATCTTCAGGCCTAACGCCCAATATGAGATTTTGAGCCTTAGCGGTTTCTTCGATAACTCCCTTCAAATTCGATAAATCGATGAAAAATTCGCCTAAATCCAAGTAGGACTTGCCTTCCCTATCTACTAGAGTTCCTTCCAGGAAATTCATGGTAGGAGATCCTATGAATCCTGCTACGAAGAGGTTGCTGGGATGTTCATATACATTTTCAGGGGTATCATACTGTTGTAAGATTCCTTGATTCATTACGGCGATTCTATCAGCCATAGTCATAGCTTCAAGCTGGTCGTGGGTAACGTAGATGGTCGTCTGGCCTAGCTCCCTCTGAAGCTTCTTTAATTCAACGCGCATCCTAGCTCTAAGTCTTGCATCAAGATTAGTTAGAGGCTCATCTAAGAGGTAAACCTGAGGTTTCCTAATAATCGCTCTACCTAGGGCAACCCTCTGTTTTTCACCTTCAGTTAAGTCTAAGGCTCTCGCATCTAGCAGGTGTCCTATACCTAGAAGATCTGCAACCTCTCTAACTCTTTTATCTATCTCGCTTTTTTTAATTTTTCGTATAATGAGGGGAAAAGCAAGGTTCTTATATACGGACATATTGTATATTGCGTAAAATTGGAATACTAGAGATACATCCCTTTCCCCTGGTGGAACATCATTTACAATTCTATCTCCTATATATATTTCGCCGTGATCTGGGGTCTCGAGGCCAGCTATCATCCTTAGAGTTGTTGTTTTACCACATCCCGATGGCCCGAGTATTGCTACGAACTCTCCATCTCTAACTTCTAGATTTAGGTTCTTAACTGCCTCAAACTTTCCGAACCTCTTTGTAAGGTTTAGGAGAGCCACCCTCGCCAAGTATTTTCAGCTCCTTCGCCTAACGTTATAAAGTAATGTGAATATAAAAGTTTACTTTCATAAGATAATTAAAGTAAAAGATCTTTATTTTGGTTTTCCTTACAAATCTATCTATCAGTTGGTATGATCCGGTTAATTTTTGAGGATTTTTATCAGATATTTCATTTTTAGGTTTCAGGAGGGTACCTCTCCTCGGGAGGCCCCACATCGGCGTCGTTCCCTAGCTCGTAGATGAACCCCAGTAGCTCCTCCGTATCGAGGTAGAAATGTAAGTCTTTCTTAAATTTAGCTCCTTGAATTACTTTTATACCCGCCTTCTCATATTTCTCGATGGCTAGGGGGATTTCATCGTCGGTTAGCTTCTCTTTTATATGATGTACCCCCTCTCCCCTCTTTTCAAGGAAGTCCCTGTGCAAAGTTGGCCCTTCGAGGGGTTGAATAAGCTCTATTTGAATATTCTTCATTTTTGCAAGGGCAATTCTGAAGGAGCAGTTCAGCGGCTTTGTGTACGGTGTGGGCTCCATGGTTGACGGCGTAAAAGTATAGATGTCCCAGGGTCCTATCCCGAAAATCTTCCAGTACTTCTCCATAGATTCCTTTAAATCCTTGACAACTATACCTATTTGAGCTATCTCTTTCATCGATCATCATCTTCTATACATAGCCGATATGAAATATGTAGTTTGAATTATAAAGCTTTCGTCAATGGGAAGGCCAGAGCTCCCTCAGGAGGGGTTGAACAGCCGGATACAGCCTTCTATATATGTTTCCATAAAGTTTAGCATATATGTCGACGTTCTCCTTCCTAGGATCAAATCTCGCTGAAACACGGGCCATGGCATTAGCTGCGTCCTTCACGCTTGGATGTAATTTCACGGCCGAAGCCGCTAGGATAGCCGCCCCTAGGGTAGTCGCCTCTGGAGTCTCCGTCCGCCTCACAGACTTGTTTAGGATGTCCGCCATTATCTGACATGAAAAGTCGCTCTTGGCTCCACCACCGAATATCCGGATGTCATCCACCACCGTTTCTAAAGCTTCTTGGATCCCATCTAAGTTTAAACGGATGTCGTAGCCTATTCCCTCTAATATCGCCCTATAGAGGTGAATCTTAGTATGGGCATTATTCCATCCCATGATGGTTCCCCTAGCTTTTTCGTCCCAGTAAGGCTGCCTCACACCAAGCCAGTATGGCTGCACAATGAGGCCTTGAGATCCTGGAGGCAAGTCCTTAGCTTTCAAATCCAGAATTACTTCTGGCGGCAACCCGAGTGACGATGCCGCATTAACCTCAACTTGGGCGAAGTTCTCCTTAAACCATGTAACCATCCAGAAACCGCCATTAATTAAGGCCTCAAAATTCCAAGTCCCTGGAATACATCCCTCTCTAACAAAGAAGTTCCGATGATATCTAAACTTGGATGAAATTACACCAAGAACTACTGAAGTTCCAAGGTTTAAATATGCAGCTCCCGGCTCAGTAAGCCCGGCTCCTAATCCACCAGCCTGTTGATCTCCTGCACCTGAGGCCACAGGGGTACCTTCAACCAGCCCCGTCTCCTCAGCGGCCTTCGATGAGATGTAGCCGATTATAGTTCCCGGAGGAACTAGGTCGCAGAGTTTTTCACGAGGAATTCCGAAGGCATCAATGAGTTCCATAGAGTAATCCATGGTAGACATATCTAGGAGGCCGGTCGGAGATGCATAAGAATCCTTAAACTCCCCCGTAAGTTTATAAATGAAATATCCTTGAACGGTAAGAAATTTGTGGGCATGATCAAATACATTTCTTTCTTTATCTCTGACCCATAATACTTTGGATACCCACCATGTGGTGTCAGGCATCCTACCTGTAACCTCCATATATCTCTCAGCTCCGAACTTATCTTTTATCCACTCCACTTGTTCTAAAGGTCGAGCATCATACCAAACCTGTGCAGGCAATAGTGGCCTCCCTTCAGAGTCTACCACGCACATAGTTTCCCTCTGTGTTGTGATTCCAACCGCAACTATTCTATCTGCAGTGATTCTTGACTCCCTCAGGGCACTCTTTAAAGAATCGCAGAATGCGGTCCACCATTGATTTGGATCCTGTTCAGCCTTCATCGGCCCTGGTACAGATACCAAATGTGGAGAATGGCCTTCACCTAAGATCTTTCCATATTTACTGAATATTATTGTCTTCACGGATTGCGTTCCGGAATCGAACGCAACGATATACTCTTTACTCAAGGCAGTTAAACCTCCTTAAACCCAGATCTATTACAAGATAATAAATAAAAATTTAGGTTCAGTGGGTAAAGGAATCCCCATTCCTCTACGTCAAGCTTTTACACTCAATATCTGTAGAGGTCGAGAAAAAATCAAAAATATTTTATTACATAGAGGTTTAGGTTTTGTGGCCACTATATCTACTCCCGAGCTGAGAACATCTTTAAATATGACTTGACCTCTAGATGGAGCTTCAAAATCGATTCCTGATAGCATTCTCATAATTTCCCAGGTTTTCCCTTTTAGGTATTGGCTTGCCCCTCTTAAGTAAATTTTTAGCCGAAGTTTACTCTTTCACGGTTGCTCTGTTATGGAGGGCACCCGTTTCCATAATATCTCTTTTTGGACGGCCTCTTTACAAGGGGAGGCAGAGAGGTATTCTCGCTTAACAGGACTAGCCTCCGTAGAGATCCTAAAAACAGATATCGAATGTAAGGAACGTAGTCCCCTATAGAAGCGTAGCTTCTATAGGGGAATCCTCTCAATTACCATTTCTGTCTTTTGGTCAGACTTTCATGTATAATGAGAGTAGGTTTCTACATAGTTGATGGGTTCTCCTCGCCTTATTAATCGCGTCCTCAGCTTCCTTTCCTCCTATAATTTCTTCAGGCATCGAATATTCCTCTTCACTTCCGTAGAAGGCTATTTCCCTCTTTGAGGTGAGGGTTTTCGATGCCTCACTCATTTCATCTATATTCCCCTCAAACCATTCAGGAAACCTTTCCCTCACTCTTATTAGGATTTCGGAGACATCATGGATCTTAGGATATTCTATGCCAACTAGCTTTAAGGAAGCCTTGAGTGAGAGTTCAACGCATTCCTGGGAAAGTTTCAGGCAATAGGGATGGTTGCTTTCCTTAAAGGCTTCCTCAGCGTCCTTCAGTCTACTCTCAGCCTGTCGAAGGTAAGCCTTAGCTATTTTAACCATCCTATTCATATCGGAACAACTTCTAATGGCTTATAGTCAGGGCATAGATCCCAGTACCATTCGTCTCTTTCAATGTATACTCTTCTAGCCCCAAGCTCTAGGAGCTTTAATTTAAGCTTCAGAAGCTGCTTCTCTAAGAAACCATTCTCATCGTAGACTATCTTTGCATCATCCACCATATCCAACATAATTAGTGGCAACTTTTCCGCTTCACGACTTCTTAAGGGATATAAGCTTAGAAAAGTGTGGATGCCGTTCTCTCGTAGAAACTCGATCTCGGGCTTCACCCTTTTATTAGTCGTCTTCATTAAGAAATCAATCCTTTCGCCCAGCGTCCCATTGAAATCATCCGAGACGACGAGTAGGTCGAGGTCGCTGGTATTGCCCGCGGTTCCCCTAGCTACGGAACCGCAAACCGCAAGCGACGTTAACGCAATGCATTCCATTAAAGCTTTGTAGCAGACGTAAATAAGGTTAAGGTACATTTCCTGAGGAATAACCACTCTTTTAATTCTACCTGAAGCTAATGCGACGAGGATTTCAGGATCCATCAACCTATACAGTCTGGGCCTACTCCTCTTAAAGACAGTCAATAAAGATTCTTTATGAAGTCTGCTGAAAATAGCTTTAACCATTTCTGCATTAACGGCTGGAAGAACCCTTAATGCATCCTCAAAACTGAAAACCTTTGTCTGAAACTACTCGTAAAGCCTTGCGTATGGTTCACCAACCCATCTCGGGATCCACATAGGTGAACAAATAATTTACCTAAATAAAAGGCTTACTTTGTGTAATCTCATCTTTTCTTTCTATTAGGAAAAGCTATGAGAGTCAGAGTTCCTAAGGCTCCTTTAAAGGCTCGATGGTTATTTCCCTCAGCCAGATCATAGTCTATAGTATAGCGGCGGCTACCTGAGTTCGTCAAACATCGTAGGGTTCACTATTTTCAGTCAATGCCAATAAGCCCTTATCGAGAGGATGCCCGTGATGGGGGGAATTGAGCTTTCCTTAACCCCTCATCAACTCCAGGAGATATAGGCTCATCCCAAGTGTGGTTATGAACCAGGAATATTTCCTATAGGTCAACGTTGGGGATTAGTCTTTCTTAGATCATTGAAGGTCGCTATAACGCGCCTAGGCCCTAGAGAAGCCCCCTTGCCCACCCACCGCCTTTTGGATCTTATCTGGAATCTGAAATCTTCAAAAATCCATGTTCCAAAATCCGAGAGCGCAGATTTACTTACCCTTGTGGCGAAGAAATTGGTGGTTCTCTATAGGGTAAGGAAGCGGTGGCTCAAGTGATTTTACAAGTATTTCTTTGGGAATCTCACGGATACGGTCCATAGATTCCCGAAACGAACCTCAGAGACCTGTGTGCATAGCTGATAAGCTTCCCAGCGGTTGAAGCCGTATCCTTTCTCCAGCCAAGAGACCAATTCAATAAAAGCTGTTTTTACCGCTTCTTCTAGGGTTCTATTAGTTCCGGTAGCTGCTATGGTGCCTATATATTTAGAGGTTTCAAGGCGTGGCCAAGCTATTGTTTCATTTTTAATCAAGCCTATGGATACTGTTGTTTCCGCGGGCATTTCGACGGCGACGCCGCCGGGGGCCTCCCCCTCCCCCTGAATCGCGTGGACATCCCCCATGTAGAGCAACGCTCCCTCAGAATAGACCGGTAGGTAAAGTCTATTCCCTTTACATACGTCTGGGAGATCCATGTTGCCTCCATGAGGCCCAGGAAACCTGCTAGATAACTCCTCTATTTGAGGAGCTACCCCTATCGTCCCAATCATCGGCTTAAAAGGTAGTACTACCTTATCGCTGAAGTATACTTTTCGGCCTCTTATAGGACAGATCCTAGTCATATGGGGGAGCTCAACGTCTAATAATTGAAGGAGGGGGATGCCCGATATGTAACGTGTAGAGGGGGCGATATAGGTAGCTCCCTGCCCTATAGTGGATCGGATCTGCTTTATATCCACGGTTAAGGTATCCCCTCTTTCCGCATCCTCTACACGAATAGGCCCCGTCAATGGATTACTGAAAGGTGCCACGGACAAATCTCTCCTGTCCTTTTCCGTCCTTATCTGTCCGGAGAAGGCATCCTCAGTCTCCAACACCACAGTCTCACCAGGTGATATGGTTAGAACTGGTTTGTGGAAACGACTCATGGTATAGTGGAGCTTACCCTGAACCTTCAAAGACAGCTTCTTCATAAATCGGAATAATTAAAGTCTCCTATTAAATCTTTCAACATTCAGAGTTCCAACCGACTTCCACTTACACTAGAGCCAGAGGCTCTATCGAATCCATTTAAACTCAGGATTAGATATCACCTATTTAACTGTATAGTCAAGGATGATGGATGTAGCATGATGATTATAAGATGGCTTTATTGAGAGCAGCCCCAAACGCATATAACAATCACGCTATAAGAAAAAAGTATTCTAAGTAAATCCCGAACACCTCTCAAGTCCTACATATGCCAACGAGGAAGGTTGGATTATTTAATAATTGTAGAATGAGCCATTAAACTGTAACAATATACGCGAGACCTTAATTGAAGAAGGCATTTAAAGCCTGGAGAACCCGTTGTAAAATCATGGTGGGGCCGAAGGGATTTGAACCCTCGACTTCCGCCTCAACGTCTACGGGTTTCCTCTGCGCTCCCGAAGCTCTTCATACCCTTTAAGGGTCCGCAAACCCATATTATTTCCGTTGCATCTGGAGCCCTTAACGGATCCTCTTCTGTCGTCATACCTGGCTAGATTCCGCCAGAGACACCTCCGTCTACGGCCCCTTACCGGCCCCAGCCTATTAAACCTTTAAATAAATATTAATTTTTCTGATCCAATCTATTGTTTATGATTTCGTCTCCCTTTTTTGGGTTAGCCTTACTCCGAAGAGGACCAGGATCATCCCCACCAGGAATAGAATGGTCAGCTTCTCCCCTAAGATCACAGCTGAAGAGAAGGCAGCGGCTACAGGGCTTAAATAAATAAATGAGCTGGCCCTAGCAGCCTCCATCCGCCTCAGTGAGAAGTAGTAGATGAAGTAGGCTAGGCCTGAGGAGATGCCCCAGTAGAGGAGGAGCAGCCAGGTCTTCAGGCTCGCCGTCTCGAAGGCATGGAACCCCGTGAAGAAGCCCGTTGCAAAGGCTTGGAGTACTGCACCGGAGCCTGCAGCCACAAGCGTTACCCTTAACGGATCCTCATCCTTAAGCTTCCTCCCTATTATGGTGTATATGGCCGAGGCTAAGGCTCCTGAAAGGGATAATATGAAACCTGAGGTCGTTGCGCCTCGGATAGAGCTGGAGGAGATGCCTGTCGTACCCTGGATAATCAGGGCCACGCCTAGGAAGGATGTAGCTATTCCCAGATAATTGGTGGCGGACAAGGTCTCGCTTAGAATCGAGGCGGCTACAAGGGCTACGAAGATGGTGCTCGTAGCCACCAGTATACCATTCACGGATGCAGGTATCCTCTGCAGGGCTGAAAAGCTCAATATGGGATATATGAAAAAGATAACCACCCCGGCCATAACCATCCAAGGCATCCTATCCTGTTTAAGGCCACCCTGAGACTTAAAGAGGGGCAAAGTTAAGGCAAGTACCAGGAAGCTCAACGCGGCGCTAGCCATGCTCACTTGAATCGGATGAAGCTCCTCAACAATGAGCTTAATAACTGGATGACCTGAACCCCATATTAAGGCGGCCACCACTAATAGCGGATACTCCTTCCTCAAATCCAGCTCACAGGCTCCTCAACATCCAAGCGACAAGGATAAGGGGCTACGAAGTTATTTAAGGATTTAACCATATCCCATTAATTAGATACACTTTATCGGGATCGTATTCCCGTGGTCATGCTGCCCTGCGAGCCCAGCAGATACACACCGGTCGAGAACGTTAAGGCGATGATAGATGCTGCGTGAACCTGTGGGAAATACCCAAGATTTAGAAGCTGACCATTCTATTCCAGACGCTCCGATTAACCAGGTATATCCGGCAGACTCTGGTGAAGCCCCCTCAGCCCTAAGATGAGACACTCCTAAGACGACGCCACCCGATCCAATAGTGAACTTGAATCATGGAATATTCCAGGGAGGCTCTCGATGAGGCTCAGGTTAACCCTATGAATAAATGATGCATATTACCGACTTGTCCCGCCCGGAGCTCTATTTAAGCTTGTCTCCAATTATTTAGGCTTCAGCCTCGATCCTCCAAGGGTTAGGTCCGTACATCTTCCAGTGGAGATCTATGAAGGATAAAATAAAACCTTATTATCTCATTTTACAGCCTTAAAATTCGATCCGCGTCGAGATGACAGCCTTGAAGATAAGATTTGAAGACTACGGAGTCGAGGGAGAATTTAGGGAAAGTGTTACAGTCCTAGAGGCTTCCAGGCTGCTCGGGATCGACCTTGAATCCATATGCGGCGGCAGCGGCGTATGCGGCAAATGTAAGATCCTCGTAGTATCGAGCGGAGTGCCTGTTCCAGAGCTTACTCCAGCGGAGGAGAGGCTCCTCTCCAGGGAGGAGCTAGGTAAGGGGGTTAGATTGGCGTGCCTCCTAAGGCCTAGGGGCAGCCTCGTAGTCAGGGTTCCACTATGGAGCAGGAGAGGGATTCAAAAGCTCCAGATGGAGGGTTTAGACGTAAGGGTGCCGCTTAAACCTTCAACGAGGAAGGTATTCCTGGAGCTGCCCCCTGCATCCCTCGAGGATCAGGAACCAGACGATGACCGGTTGCTGAGGGAGCTGGAGAAGCTGGGGTACGGGACGCTCAGAATATCCCCTCACGCCCTGGGTAGGCTGCCGGACTCCCTGAGGGTCGGCGATTGGAG
>JAWBPF010000041.1:0-12142 GCA_038825355.1 Bathyarchaeia archaeon | reverse complement strand
TAATACTCGTGAAAAAGCCAGGTGCAAGAAATACCTTCATCTTAATCACTTAAAACTAAAAAGCGTAGGGTTTTAAATATTTCTCCTAAGTCATTCTGGTAACTATACGACTCGTATCAGAGATTATACAAGCCGCATGGACTACGTAACTGCTCACCTAACTCATTCTCCTCGTAGGAAGAGCTTTAATTAGACGTAGCTCCGTACTCTACCGTCCTATTCAGCCCATCCTTAAAGTTTAGGATCGTTTTTTGTTTACGGATAGTATCCTAGCTCTTTTAGGCGGAGTTTCACGGCTTCCAAGATGAAGTCTGTTCTGGACCTGAAACCGTACTGCTGGGATTCCACGACCTTGTCTATGAGTTGGGCTATCTCCTGGGGTATGGCTATTGTGGTCCACCTCCTATTCCTCTTCTGGGTCATCTTATGGCTCCCTCATTTGTTTTAATATATTACTTATACATGACTAAACAGTTTATAAAGGTTTACTGTATGACCTTATAGGATAGTGGAACGGCCGCCTTCCATGGAACACCATCGAGGCGAAGCGTGGCTGATCTAGGATGCCCCATAAACACTCGAAGAAATCCAACTGGGCTGAGAAGAAGGCTTCGAGGAAGAGACTTCTTAGGATCCTGAGAACCGCCTACTATGACCGGGAGAAGGCTGAGCTCATAGCCCTCAAGGGATCCAAGCGTTTAGACGTGATGGAAGGCGAGGTTCTGAAGTCGCCTAGATACGTTAGGGTTTTCAGGGAGACCTGACCGGGATGGGTATAGGATTCAAGCCTAGAGACCTAGTAGCCCTAACTGTGATGGCTGTTTGGGCTTACACCGCCGTAGTAGTAGCCTTAAACCCTTGGATGAAGGAGGCTGTGGAGTTCTTCACGAAGGTGATGAACCCCTTAGCGGCAACGATCCTAGGCTACTACTTCGGAAGACATGGAGAAATCGTGGAGAAGGCCCTTAAAAGGAGGTTTTAGGGAGGAATGGGGGTAAAGCGTAGTCCTGTGATCCCATACAGGTTTGGGGAAGCCTACTACGTAACCCAGTTCATCCAACCCTACAACCCCGGCGTCCTAGAGGCCTACAGGAGATGCTGGAACCAGGATAAGGACGGGCTCGTAGAGAACGTAGCGGAGTACGTGAAGCTGAACCTTAGATATCCCATGGACAGGGATGGACAACCCCTGTGCCAAGGGGAGTTCAAGAGGTTCGAGTTCCAGAGGGGGATGTGGCTTTGGCGGAGATCAGCAGACTATGCATGGAGCCTCCCAGGAGAGACCCTGGCGCAGGGATGGGGCATATGCATAGACACCGCCAACCTAGCGGTGTCGATCCTGAGGAGAGGGAGAGTTACCAGCTACGTATGCCTGGGAGCCGTCTATGATTCAGCGTCGGAGGAGCTCCTAGGATACCATGCATGGGCCAGGACATGGTATAGAGGAGGCTGGTGGCTCATCGAGACGACTATCCACGACCCGGAACTCGGGAACATGACCACCATCGGGGAAGCCTACAAGGGAGGCCTATCCGTCAAGTACCAGGAGGAAGCCCACTACAATGAGACGGGCTACTGGGAGTAGATACGGAATGAACGCGATAAAGAAGCATGCCCAATGGTATTTGAAAGAGGCTAGAAAGCATGTGAAAGGCGTGAGGAAGCTGAAGCGTAAGATGGACGCCATAAACAAGGCCTTCGGAAAGGCTAATCTCCCAGAGGAGCACAGTCGAACGGAGGATTAATGATCTATGTTCCCTCCAAGGCAAGTCTTGAAGGCGGTTAGGAACCTGAAGAGAGGTGAGACCGTGGCAGTTAAATGGCATGATGCCTGCGCCTTCAGCCAGGTGGAGGAGATAACCCCCGAGATATACGTCACTAGGAAGAGGACTATAGGATGCTTCTATGGATGCTTGGAGGACCCCGACTCCGAGATGCAGTACCTTATCCTAGTTACAGAGGAGACCGATGGAAAACCTACGGAGGGAAACGCGATACCCCTCTCATGCATAGAGTCCATATCGGAGCCATTAGAGAAAGCTGGCGTTAAGAGGTCACTTAAAGCTGAGAAGGCCAGATTTGCGGTGAAGCTCCTGGAAGACGTAAGGAAGGTATATATACACGACCATGGGATACGAGATGAAAACTGAAGGTGGAGCTGGGGCTGAGGAGATTACGGAGAAGAGGCCGATATCCCTAAGCCTCATGGATCTTAGAAGAACGATTCTAGGCCCAGCGAAGACGCCGATGAAGGAGAAAACCCAGGAGGAGATTAGGAGGCGGAAGATACAGCTACTAGAGAAGGCTATAGACGACGTATTCCATCAGGCTAGGTCTATGAATGGCGCTGTGAAGAAAGGCGGGGGAGAGCCCACCAAGGCCAGATACTACAGGCTCATGGGGTACCTCATCCAGGTCCTAGATGGAGTCCTAAAGAACTTGGAGCTTGACGAGGTTAAACGGAGACTAGAGAAAGTGGAGGAGGCTATGGAGAATATACAGGGGCATCAAGGAGAGGCTTAAGAGGCTGGAGAAGATTACGGCACGGGAGCCCTCCCATAGGGAGATCCCTAGAGACCCCGCGGAGTTCGCTGAGGAGATCCTGGGATTCAAGCCAACCCCTTATCAGAGAAGACTCCTAAGGGATGAGAGTAAAAGAATAGTGGCCAGGTTCTGCAGGCAATCAGGGAAGACCACGGTCATCGCCGTCAAAGCCTTATGGTATGCGCTGACCCATCCAGCAACTACAACCCTTATAGTTACGCCTTCACTCCGACAGTCGGGCATACTAATGAACAGGGTTGTAGAGATGCTGAAGGGGATGGAGTCTAAACTGATGAGAATCCATGTGGCTGAGCTTCTGAAGAGCCAGGTAAGGTTCAGGAACGGCTCAAATATAAAGGCGTTACCGTGCAGCTACAACCTCCTTAAAGGGTTTACAGCCAGCCTCATAATAGTGGATGAGGCAGCTTTCTTCCGGGACGACGAGCATATCTTCTACACGGTCCTCCTCCCCATGCTGGCGACGACGAACGGCAGCCTAATCGTAAGCTCAACCCCATGGGGTAGAAACACGGTGTTCTACAGGATGAATCAGGACGAATCCTATAGTAGACATGTGGCCACATGGAGGGACGCCGTAGAGGCGGGGATAATAAACCCTGAATTCATGGAGGAGATGAGGCGCATCTTCCCCCCAGAGAGGTTCCGCAGGGAGTTCGAAGCCCAGTTCGCAGAGGACGTAAACGCATACTTCCCCCAGGACCTCATAGCCAGATGCGTCGATAACCAGCTGGATTACCTGAGCCTCGAAGCCCATCCCAGAGGAGAATTCTACGTGGGCGTAGACTTCGGGAAGAGAGCCGACCACTCCGCCGTAGCGGTTATAAACTGCAAAGACGGGGTGAAAAGGCTGATACACATCCGCCGGTTCCCCATAGAAACCCCATATAGAAGCGTGATAGGCTACGTGAAGAGGCTGAGCCTGGGATACAGAGACGTTCATAGGATCCTATGCGACCAGACAGGAGTGGGCGAATACATAGTCGAAGAGATGAGGGGGGATGGGATCGGAAACGTGGAGGGCATCCTCCTAACGTTGCAGAGGAAAGAGGAGATCCTAAGCTATTTAAAACAGGAGATGCTTAACGGGCAACTACTCCTCCCATACGATCCAGAGCTAATAGCAGAGATAAATGTGGAAGAGTACGAGCTAACCAAAGACGGCCGAATCAAGTTTTCACATCCCGAGGGAAGCCATGACGACCAGCTGTGGGCCCTAGCCCTAGCCGCATACGCCTCCAGAGGAAACGTGGATAAAACCAGACCCCTCTCCCTCTCATTCTAGCCCTCGGGATCCTCGGGATAATTCATCCCATAAAGGCGGATGACCCAATAGGAGACGCCCTAGAGGTACGATCCACCTTCGAGACCATAGACAGGGTTCTAACCCTCGACAATAGAGAATGAATGAAGGATCACGTTCCTGGGAGATATACGGGAATGGAGAAGGGAAGATGATTATACTTGGAGCCATGTGGAGCCTTAGAGGCTGGACCTAAAAGCAGATACGCCCCTTGGACCTCTAGGACCGGTTCAACGATATACTCCGGGATGAACAGGTATTACCGGGAGTACAGGCGGGACAGCTTGGTTCGAGGCTGCATAGACACCCTGGCCTACTTCGCCATGGGGAAAGGCTTCGAGGTAACCGTTGAACCGGCTATTCCAGGGCCTGAAGATCCCCACGTGATCGAAGGATTGAAGAATTTTATAGATGAGGTGAACCGCAGGGTTAACCTGGATCAGGTTCTGAGGCAGACCGTGATCAAGGCGAAGATCTACGGTAAAGCCGCCTATGAGATAGTCCTAGACGAGACATCCAAGGAGCCTACACGGCTCCTACCTCTAGACTCGATCAGAGTTAAGCCGGAGATCGATGAGGAGACTTGGCAGCTTAAAAGCTTTAAATACGCCGCTGAAAGCGGCTTCTACCAGCCCGAAGAGATCCTATACTTCGCCAACAATACGTTGGAGGCTGACCTGGAGGGGCTCAGCGACATAGAACCAGTCATGGACGCCCTAGAGACTAGGAGGATCCTCCTCGGCGAGGCTTTAAAGGAGGGGGCTAGGGTATTATGGGCTGGGATAGGAGTCCACCAGGTAGACACCACGGGTTTATCCGATGAGGAGGCTAAGGCGGCATTAGAGGCCCATGTCCAACAGGTCAAGCCGGGGAAGCATATCGTAACCAACCAGAAGATCAAGGTTGAAATAGTGGATTTGAAGCCAGCCCTAGAGAAACTGATCGCTGAACTTGAATATTTAGATGCGGAGATCATAGGGAACTTCAGGGTCCCCCGGTTCCTGATAGGGAGGGAGAAGCAGTTCAACCGGGCCACAGCCTACGCGGAGCTAGAGGCCTTCGTGAACGGCCCCATTGCCGATATACAGAGATGGCTGCGCCGCGAGATTGAAGGACAATGGTACCCGTATCTAACCCGTCTATTCCTAAGGCTTAAGCCGGACGAGCCTCTCCCCGTCAGGGTGAAGCATAAATGGAAGCCGGTATCCACCGCGGACTACGTGGAGCTCGCCGAGGCTGTCGCTAAACTATATGGACAAGGCTTAGGCGTGGTCACTAGGGAGAAGGCTTACCAGATGCTAGGCCTGGATCCCCAGGAGTTGCAGAAGGGGCAGGAGAAAGTAGAAAGTGGGAAGTAAGTACGCCTGCCCCTACCACCCGGAGGCGAAAACTGAGACAGTTAGGCTGCCCGATAGGTCAATCCTAGTCATATGCCCCATCTGCGGGATAATAGCTCGGGAGAAGGAAGATTAGAAATGCCTTTACATGCGGATTTTCAGAGGATCCTTGAATCCTTCAAGGAGGAGTACGGCGAGGAGGAGGGAGAACGCAGGTTCTATGCCTGGCTTAGGAGCAGGGGCTATGATGAGACGAAGTCGATGGCTTGGAACCTCCGCAGAGAAGCCGTCCTGGATTTCACTTATGTTGCAAGTGTAACGCCTACGAGCATGAGTGGAGGCATAGGTAGGGCCGAGGTGTACGTGATCGACACGACGATGAATGGGAACTGCTGGATGGTCACGGAGGAAGCCCTAAGGAAGGCTTTAGAGACCCTGAAGGATGCCCCCCTTATAGGACCCCCTACGCTGGGACATAGATCAAACCATGCGGTGGGATATTTCCGGGATTTCCGGCTAGACCCCGGCGGGGCAGTATATGGAATCGCTGAGATAACGGATCCAGAGGCGTGGGAGGCCGTCAAGGCGGGGAGATGGCGCTACGTCAGTCCGAGGATAATAGCCTATAGGGTAGACCATAGCCCAACAGGGGCGGAGATAGTCCGCGATTTCAGATTCGACCATGTGGCGTTCGTGGAGAATCCCGCCTATCCGCGGGCAGGCGTCCACAGCCTATTAGCTGGTTACTGCGGGTTCTCCCAGGCCCTAGAGGCCGCCCTCTCCCCATATCTACCCGTATTCCAGTCCCTGAATATTTCACGGTCACCCCTTACGGGTGATAACCAAGCCTCGAGTGAGGCGAAAATGAAGGAGAAAACAGACAAGGACCATGAAGGGTTCCTCTTCGAAGCCGGCGCGGTGCCTAGCCATGAAACCGCTAAAGCGGATAAGGAGAGGAACTGGGATAGCGGTGAAGCTGCCACGCGCCTGCGCAGGTGGGCTGGAGGACCAGAGAAAGACAGAGTGGACTGGGCGAAGTATATGAAAGGTTTCGCCTGGGTTGACCCAGAGAGCAGCGACGATTACGCGGGCTACAAACTACCTCACCACGACATCATCGACGGAGAGCTTGTAGTCGTCTGGCGTGGAGTCGCCGCAGCCATGGCAGCCCTGCTAGGCGCCCGAGGTGGAGTGGACATCCCAGCCGGAGATCGTAGAGCCGTATATGACCACCTGGCTAGACATTACCGGCAGTTCGAAGAGGAACCCCCAGAATATCATGCGGAGGTAGACAAGATGGAAAAGGAGAAGGAAGAGGGGAAAGCCGCTGCCGGAGAAGCCCCTCGATCCGAGTATCCTCAGCCGCAGCTTCAGGAGCTCCCTGCTCTTAGGGTTGAGGTTGAGAAACTTAAGGCGGAGAATAGGGAGCTCAGGGAGCTAGTAGCAAGGCTTGAGGAGGAGAGGCTGGAAGCCGAGCTTATCGCGTTCAATGACCAGCGCAAGGAGGTAGGACTTGACCCCTTCGGGAGAGAGGAATGGTTTAAGCTCTCCAGTGACGCTAGGGAAGCCCTCAGAAGGGATATTGGTAAGCTCTCTACATGGATCACGGGGCTCTCCTCGACCAGACCTAAGGCAAGATTCACGGCTCCTACAAATATGGACATGATAGAAGGAGTCCGCGAGAGGCTGTTCGGCTACAAGAGAGGGGGAAAAGCGGAGTAGACTAAGAAGGTGGAGGAGATGGCTGCAGGCGATATAGTGAAGGAGACTGGTTTAATCATTGAAGAGTTCACCGTTAAAGAGGACGAGGACATTGAGAAGGGCGAGATAGTATTCAACGGCGGCGACGGTATTCTAGCAGCATCGAACACGGATAAGGGTCCATTCTTCGTAGCTCTAGAGGACCATGACTACAGCGAAGAATCGACCCACAATATCCGCTGCATAGTTCAAGGCTTCGTAGAGGCTCAGAAGAAATCCGGGACGGCGATAAAGAAGGGCCAATTCGTGGAGGTATCCGCCACTGCAGGTGAAGCAACCCTATTCGATTACACCACGCCGGGCAACTGGTACGATGTCGTCGGCGCCGCCATGGAGGACGCAGACTCAACGGATACCACCGTGAAGATATGGATAGGTAAGAGGTAAGGTGAAGAAGTAATGGAGCAAAACCTGTGTAGGGGCAAGGTTGTCTATTCCCCTGTCCAAGGTAAATACTTCATAGGCGAGATATTTGAAGGCCAGCTCATAGATGTCGGCGACATAAGCAGCATAGAGGCACAGGTCATCCTGGACGAGGTCCTTGGACTCGCCAGGCCCCAGTACAGGCTTAGACAAGTCTGCCGTGAGATACGTATGGATCACCTAACCATGCGCGTGGACATCGCCACAAGCCTTACGGGGCAGGAGAAGGTTCCGGAGCTCGTCGAGGCTGAGATAAGCGCCCAAACATATACGACGGTGGACTTCAACCTTTGGAAGAACGTGGTCCACGTAGCCTTAAGCGATGAAGCAGTGAAGAAGGCAGCCCACGACATCCTACGCCTACACGTCCAAGACGCAGCTAAGGAGCTGGCTAGGATGGAGAACAAGCAGATCGCATCGGAGCTCGAATCAGCCACTGGAGTGTCCGGAAGCGACTGGGGCGGCTCAGCCAACAATCCATTCGACGACGTAACCGGAGTGATCTCGACCATCGAGGGGAACGGCTACGAACCCGACTTCATGGCTTTACACCCATATGCCTGGTCCAAGTTCATAACCAACGACCATGTCAAGGGCATGGTCGAGGCGGGTATAGCACAGCTTGGAGCCGCCGGCGGGCAATTCACTCTACCAGGCTATCCCACCATAAGAGTGGTAGTGGATAACGCTTTAACGAACACGATCGCCGTCATAGGAGACAGCAAGGCACCGGCAACCGTCCTAGGCATAGGTCCAACTGAGGCCGCGCAGTATCGAAACGAGAAAGCGGGATACACAGCATATATCATAAGGCAGTGGCTTCAGCCGAAACTAGTGGTCTCAAGCGCCCTCAGGAAATTAACCGGCATAGCCAGTTAGCAGCTAAGGCTAAGATGAGCCGGACTGGGCTATATCCTCTGGAAACCCAGCTATATGTGAAGCCCCTCCCTCAAGGGAAGAGCGGATCAACCCCTATTTTTCCAGCTTCCCATTAAAACCCGAGTTGGAAGCGTTCACGATCATAGAAACTTTGGAGAATAGGTATATGCCTGAAAAAACTAGGAAAAACCGTAAAGGCGGAAAATCTCCATCGAAACCTAGGGAGCCCATAGTATCCTGCTCCCGCTGTGGCAGGATGATGACACTGGCATCCCAGGGTCTGAAATGGCGCAGCTACATATGTCGAATTTGCGGCATAGGAAGAGTAGAATCCATCCCGGAATGAGATGCTAGAAGCCCCGGAAGATCTGAAACTTCTGTTAAAGCTAAAAAGCGAGGAGAGGAGGCCGAATCCTAATTGCTATGCGTCTTCCCCTATCTCGGCGGTAAACAATATCTTGTTAAGAAGCTGCTCACCCTAATACCCCCTCATAGGATATACTGTGAACCTTTCGGCGGAGCAGCCTCGCTCCTACTCAACAAGGAGCCCTCGCAGTTGGAGGTTTATAATGATTTGGACGGAGAGCTCGTAAACCTTTTCATGGTCATCCGTGATCGACCCTTTGAGTTTCTAAGCCGCCTAGAAGCATTGCTTTACAGCCGCGAAATATTCCGTATATGGGCGAGGGAATTTAGAGAAGGAGATGCGCCTAGAGATCCCATGGAGAGAGCTACCCGCTTCTACTACGTGTTAAAGTCCAGCTTCGCCGGCAGATCGACACATGTCGGATGGGCTTATACCAAGAAGGAGAGGAAGCCGTACTTTCTCCTCGACCGGGGCAGCCTCCTCTACATCCACGACCGACTCCGCAGGGTCTACATCGACCACCTCAACTATGAGGAATGTATCCGCCGCTGGGACTCGCCAGAAACGTTCTTCTACCTTGATCCACCCTACCAGGGCGCATCCGGTTACCCCATCGATTTTCGGGATGAGGACCATAGGCGGCTCGCAGGGATCCTTAGAGGCGTAGAGGGGAAATGGCTGCTAACGATAAATGATACATCGTTTATCCGCGGGCTTTACATGGGTAGAGGCTACAAGATAGAGAAGGCTGAGACGACTATGGCGAGCAAGAAGATTAAAGGGGGAGAGAGGCCGCGGCTCATCCATCTGCTCATCCGAAATTACGATTTAGCCGAAGACGAGATAAAGGAGGAGCCTACCTCGAGTTGAGTTATATGCCCTGGAGTGGTGTAACCATCGAGGAATGCAAAAGATACGCCCAGGTTACTTATGACCAGCTAGGTTTCTCATCCGAAGTGGAGTTCGACTCTTGGATAAACGATGTATTGATCGCGGAGGCCGAAGGAGTTGTGGAGGCCTATTGCCGCAGAAGCTTCAGCGAGGATTATCCATCCGGGATCCCGGAGGCCGTCAGGGCGGTGATCCGCAGGATCGTGAGCAACACATTGCAGGTAGCTGTTCTCAACAGGGCTGGACCGTTGATCCGCGTAGGCGACTGGCGGGTGGAATGGGCTGACCGGAACATATTCACAGACGACCTGCGCCGGCTCCTAGACCCCTACGTGAAGCAGACCCGATACATCAAGGCCACGGATTACCAGACGGACAGGGTTAAGGAGGCTTGGGGTGAATGAGGATTGACCTCCATGCAGGATCCCTATCGAACCCTAAGGCAGAGGCTGTATGAGGTATTGGATGCAGCCCTGAAGGTGGAGATTTACCGGGACGGCATCCCTAGGCTGGGCGCCAAGATCCCCAGCGTATCGATAACCTATGTAGGAGGGAGCGGCGCGAGCCTCGGGATGGGGCGGTGGATAGCCGCCGGCACGCAGGGTGAGGCACTGACCATGCGAGTCCAACTCGACCTTTTCCACTCATCGCAGGCGGACCTAGACGACCTAGCAGATAAAGTATATGATGCCTTATTCGACGCCTACGCTCAGCTCTCCGCCGCGAGCGTATTGGCTTACCGCGTGGTCTTATCGGCTGACATGCCTCCGGAGGAGCAGCTCAGCCGAGGCGAATACCGAAAAATCATTGATTACGAGTTCCTGGTGGAGTACTCCGAATAGAAAATGGAGGGGATTGGATGCCGGCCTACGCCGTGAGGATCAATGCTACCGATGTCTTGCAGCGACTGGCCAAGAAGAATGAGCAGTACAGGAAAGCGCTGAGTGAAGAGCTCGATAGGGTAGCCAGCGGCATAGAGGCTGCGGCTAAGCAGCTCGTCCCGATCCGGACAGGTTACCTATGGTCCACGATCTTCCATCGGACGGAGGGCTTGACCGCTAGGGTAGGCGCCGCAGCCCATTACGCTGTCTATGTGGAGTTTGGAACCAGATATGTATCGGCTAGGCCCTACCTTAGGCCGGCCCTAGAGGCGTACAGGCAGGATTTGAGGGAGCTGCCCCGCAGAGCATTTAATAAAATTTCACGCTCACCCTAAAAGGTGAGAATTCCTAAAAAAGAAGAAGAGAAGAAAGAAATAGGTTGTGAAGTAGATGCCCAAATTTCACGGAAGTCAAGTAACCGTGAAGATGGCCACCAGCGAATCAGGCTTACAGACGGCTTCGCCGATACCCTACGTGCGCTCCGTGGAGTGGACGGTGGACCAGGGCCTCACGCAGAGCCCAAAAGGTATAGGCAGCCGCCAGCAAGAGGTCTACGAGGGCTTAATCGCCGTGAGCGGCCGCCTCGTCAGGGAATACGATGAGACCGAGATCGCCGAGGATACTCTCTTCAGCAAACTCGTGGAGGCTGAGCAGACCAGCGCCCTAACGCAGCTATACATGCAGGTCCAGATCGGGGAGACCGGCAAGAAGTACACAGTGAAGAAGATGAAGGGCAACTATAACCAGACGGTGGACGTGGACGGTTTCGTAACGGAAACCTACGATTTCCAGGCGGAGGAAGTAGCCGGCCCTTTATAATGCAGCCCAAGCTGAAGACTCCTCCATGTTCCAGGCGGCCATCCCCTACACTAAAACCTAAACCTAAACTCGGCAGGTCTTCTAGGAAACGTTCAAGGCAGTTAGCCGTGGGCGTCGAAGAAGGCTGGAGAGAAGATGAAGGAGATGAAGAGGAGAGTAGAGCATAAGCGGGAGATCCTACAACGCCGCGAGCAGCATAAAAAACTAGCGAAGGCCCTACTCGAAGGCAGGCACTATCACGAGCCCCTAACGGTTAAGGGTCTGGATGGGGAATACTACGAGGTGGATGTCTACGCTATGACCGACGGTGAATTCCGCGAATTGGTAGCTAAGGCTGGGCTGAGGAGGGAAGACTTAGAGGAACCGGAGCGGCTCATCGAGCACTTGAACCTGCAGCGGAACATCGCCGCCAAATGCATTAGGGGCGCGGGTGGGGAGACCTACGCACCCGAGGAGCTTTCTAGGCTTTTGATGCCCCTGGAGTATAGCAGGATATTCCGAAAGGTGTTAGAGATCTCAGGGGTAATTCCGTCCACCTTATCGGAGGCGGTAGGCACCTTTCGCGAGGAGTAGGTTCTCGGCCGCGCTTCGGATCTTCATCGAGCACTACGGGCTTCGCCCCTGGGAGATCCTGAGGCTCACCCCCCTACAGCAGCAGTATTACCTCGAACTATTTATGCGGCATGCTGAGGAGCTGGAGGAGAGAGCCCAGAAGAGAAAGAGGTAAAGCGATATGAGCTTCGAGGTTGGGATGGCCGTAATAACTATAGAGGCGATAGACCTCACCAGGAACGTCATAGGCAGCCTGCAGGCCAACCTCGGCCAGCTCAGCGGCCTGGTCAGCCAGCTAGGGGGAGGCTTCAGATCCCTAGGGTCCGTGATAGGGGGCTTCGCATCCGGCGGCGTCGCCGGCGCAGCC
>JAWBPF010000040.1:0-13001 GCA_038825355.1 Bathyarchaeia archaeon | reverse complement strand
GATAGGATCCTCCTCTGAGCCCTTATGGACTCCTCAACTATGAATATAGGGTTGTCCCATCTCTCAACCTTTACGCTTTCAGTTAACCCTAAGTCTTGGGGATGGGTTCTCCAGCAGAAGAGGCAGCGGAAATTACATGAAAGGCATGGAGTCATCTGGATGCATCTATGACTCTCTATGCCATAGAACTTCTCCTTATAGCATGGCCGTCCCCTAGTCAAGCTCATATGAAGCCAACGACACTTCTTAACGGCCGAATGTCCCCCTATAAGCTGGTATTTCTGCTTCTTTAAGGTTCGATGGAAGGTAGCATCCAAGTCCAACGAAGAGAAACCTATACGATATTCAGATCTGGAATGAGGCGACAATTTATATCCGCTATCCCTTCTCTCGGAGATTCCGCTCTAGGCTCGGACTATTTCCGCCTCGTTGCCCTCCTCTCCAAGCTGCTACTATAAATAAATGTATCGATTCCTCAGCGTTTCCTCTCTGGGGGTATGGTAGACGATCATCCTAGAGAGGTGAACTCCTCTCGGCTTCCAGCCGGGGTTATTATCAGTACGTCCATGCCGTCGCCGCTCCCTATATCCCTGGAGACGGCGGATCTAACAGCCTTCTTGGCGAGGGCTATAGCCCCCTCTATTTCGAGGTTCTCCTTGTAATCGGACTCCAGTATTCCGACTGCGATCTCAGCGCCTGAACCTACAGATGCATACTTATCCTCTATCACGGAGCCTAACGGATCCAGGACATAGAGGCTCGGGCCCTTCTCATCGACTCCCCCTATTATCGTCTGCGTAAGATATGGGAAGAGCCTTCTACGGAACAGGAGATAACCCATGAGCTTAGCTGTGCTCCTCACCGATGGGGCTCTCCCCGCCTCATAAGAGTACATGCTAAGATAAGCCGCTGCCTCACGGACTAGGACCTGCATATCCCCCACCAATCCAGCGCATGCAGCCCCAATCCTATCGGTTACCCTAAATACTTTCTTACCCATCTTACTCATGACGAAGTATCCATACGATACTCTTCTCTCGGAGGCCAGTATAACTCCGCCGTTGCAGGCGATGCCTATGGTAGTGGCACCAGGCATATACGCGACTTCCCCGCTCATCTCAGCATCCCCAATCAAATTTAACATATACATCTATATTTGAGTCTCCCATCCCACTATTAAATCTGCTGTTAACTCTAGACATTCCGTCTCCACCTCATTCAATATAGGTGATGTGCTCGACCCGGTGGTTACCCGGCTCCTCGCCTATTACAACTTTAATAATAGTTGATCCACCTTGTCTATAGGGTTTAATAGTTGAAGAGTCATCCTCTCAGGACGCTTATGAATAGGCTGAGATGGACCGAGAGAGATCTAAGCCGCTTCACTATACGCTACATCCATAGAGGAGCGCCTGACGACATGCTGGAGATAAACCTCTCCATGGTGGCTAAAATATGTAAAGGATGGTTTGAGATCTATGGAGGTGAGGATTCCCCTATACCCTTCCACAGAGTTTTAGAAGTCATCGACTCAGATACTGGGGAAATCCTCTGGAGAAAAGGGGAGCGGATAAAAGGTCCATAGGCCTTCAAATCCTCGCCCTGGAAGCGCCTTTTAACCCCCAACGGATCCCCGTACTCTACATCCCTATTCGCCCGTAAACAGTTGGACTATATTAGATCTTAGGTTAGAGATAGAGATCCAAGTCGGTGGAGATCTCTCCCTTATCATCGTCCCGGCTGCCCTCTTATACCGGGGTTAGGCCTATACCGTTAGCTTCGATCCTGCATGGTTTGTTTAATTCTCCTTGAACCTTGAATCGGGCTCCAGTGATCGCCTCCGCTACCTTTATGTTGGTCATCGTATGTAGGGTTAGTTGTGAGATCGTTATCTTGGACTCGCCCTCGGCCACCGCAATATAGGGTATTATCATATCACCCATGTGGCGGTCCAAGGCCATCCCAGTCTTCAAGTCCGCTAGAAGTTTAGAGGCGGCCTCTTCGCCGACCCTCTCAGCCGGCTTCCCCCTCTCCCCTATCGCGTCAGCGCCTATTACGCTCTCCGTTGAGGTTGAAGCATGTAGGGTTATACCGCTTCCTGGACCGAGATGGGGATCCCTTCCAGGGGGATACCATTCCAACTCGACTTGAACCTTCTCGAAACCTGCATCCTTTAGGAGCCTAGACGCCGCTTCAGCTTGTCTCTCCGTTACATGGCTGGGAAGCCTGACGCAGTGGCTTCTCCCATCGATCCCCATCACTCTCCCTCTCTCCTCTAGAGTTATGGGGTTAAGCTTTAGAATCGGATAAGCCTTGAAGACTACTAGTCCTCCACCCTTAGGGTAATGGCCCCTCCGCTCCACCTTAAGCTCCGCTCTATAACCCATCTTCGCGAGGACGGGTAGAGTCACCATCCTCACATAATCTATTGTAGGGCTCCATTTCACATCTGTACCCCCTGTAATCCTAGCCTCTAAAGGTGTAGGGGCGAAGGCCGCTGCAGGCATCAAGGCCTGTAATACGAGAGATATGCTCCCGGCAGTTCCTATATTGAACGTGTAGACCCCGCCTCTCCTCGACCTCGGCTTGAATCTAAGCCTTTTGGAGCCTATCTCCAACCCTTCTACTTCGGCTTCGGAAATCGCTGCGACAGCCTTAATCCCAGTTATGTGCTGAGCCTTCAATCCAGGGGGGGATCTCCTACCCCTCACATTAATTATCTCAATTTCCTCTCCCATCAAGGCTGCGAGGGCTATCGAGGTACGTATTATCTGTCCGCCTCCTTCAAGCATATCTCCGGGTATCTTAACCAAGATTCATCTCTCACCCGGGAAGATCGATAGTCTTCAACGATTAACATTTAAACGTTTATAAAGGCTGATCTAACTCTTAAACCACATCCAACTCAGAAGGCTTAGAATCCCTGGAGGTATAGGGGTACGGGTACACCGATAGAGAGAGCCACCCAAGTATACCTAGCCGAGATGGATGATATCTGGTTAGCAGCCTCTACAAGCCATGGAGCTGTAGTAGGATGCGCCTTCTCAAGGGATAGGGATGAGGCCTTATCATCCTTAAAGAGAAAACTTGGAGGCATCGCCTCCATCCATCCCAGCTGTGAATATAGGAGGGATAGGCTAGCCAGTCTCGCTGTTGAAGCGATGCGAAGGCGGATAATGGGATTAAACCCTGAGGAGGCTCCTCCATTGGATCTAAGCCGGCTTCCAAGGTTCAGCCGTAGAGTCTTAGAAGCCGTTTCTAGGATACCTAGAGGCTGCGTATCCACTTATGGGGATGTAGCCTCGTTCATAGGGTGCGTTAAAGGATGCAGGGCCGTCGGGACGGCCTTAAGGAATAATCCCCTCCCCCTCCTGATACCCTGCCACAGGGTTGTAAAATCTGATCTAACGATCGGAGGATACACGGCCTTAGGCGGTGAAGGTGTAGCTTTCAAACGTCGTCTGCTCGAGATGGAAGGAGTTAAATTTAGGGGGGAAAGGGTTTCATCTGAGTCCCTTTGGAGGCTTGAATATGAGGGAAGTAGATAGGGGATTATTCATAGGCAGGTTTCAACCCTTCCATCTAGGCCATTTAGAGGCCGCCAAATACATCCTCTCAAGGATGGATGAGGTGATAATAGCGATAGGAAGCGCCCAGTACAGCCACTCCACCGATAACCCCTTCACGGCTGGGGAGCGTATAGAGATGATCCGTAGGACATTAAGCGTAGAGGAGATAGATCCAAGGTTCTACTATCTGATCCCAGTGGAGGACGTCAACGTCCACTCGGTATGGGTTCCCCACGTGGCCTCAAGGGTTCCAAGGTTCCATACAGTCTATTCAAATGAGCCTTTAACCCGTCGACTCTTCGAGGAGGCAGGTTACAGGGTTGAACCGATACCCTTCTTCGAGAGAAATAAGTATTCAGCGACGGAGATAAGGCGTAGAATCCTCGAGGGAGAAGCCTGGGAGGAGCTTGTCCCACCTCCAGTAGCAGGGTTCATAAAATCCATAGATGGAGACCGCAGGATAAGGGTCATAGCCTCAACCGATAAGCCTAAACCTGGGGAATCAGGATATAACCTTCACGGATAGTCTACCGCCGGCCTTAACCCTAGAAGGCTGGTCGGGTTCCCCCCGAGTTAGGGGAATTCCCGAAGTTCTTCATGCGAGTTTATATATTACATAAAAGTATTACTTATGAGGTGGTAATACTGGGTAGGTACGTCACCGTATCGGCGAAGGTTCCAAAGGAGCTAAGGGAGGCTATGAGGACGTTGAAGCTGAAGCCCTCAGAGGTAATAAGGAAGGCTATAGAGGATGAGGTTAAGAGGCGCAGGCTAGAGGGGCTTTTAAAGGACCTGGAAGGGATGAGGGGGCTTCTTACAAAGCCCGAGGAAACCGTTAAATTGATCAGGGAGATGAGGGATGGACGGTAAGCTCTTCGACTCCTCCGGTCTGATAAACTGTGTCTGGATGGGTAAGGCTGAGAAAGTCATCGGCCAACACACTATAGAGCTGGTAAAATATGAGATAGGCAACTACGCCTGGAAGAGGCGTGGCGAACTGAGGGAGGAAGAATGCCTAAGAATCCTCGAGAAGCTTTTAAACCCCGACTTCAAGGAATCGCTGCTGCTAGCTATGGAGGAGGGCATAAGCCTCTACGATTCATCCTACCTCCAAGCCGCCCTACAGAACGAGCTGACACTGGTCACGGATGATTCAAGGCTGAGAGAAGCCGCCAGTAAATATGTAAAAGTTTTAGGCAGCTCGGGAGTTTAGAGAAACAGTAATTTAACCGGAGATTAGAAAGCTAGTTCCAAATCTAATATTATAGAGGTTTAACCGACTAAACGGTTTACCAGCAATTCGCGCAAACTCAAGTTATCCTTAATTGGTAAGCCTAAACCCGGGGAATCAGGATATAACCTTCACGGACAGCTTCTCGCCGGCCTTAACCCCTAGGAGGCCGGCCGCATCACCCCTGTTCACCGCCAACTCCATGAAGCCGTGGCTCCCATAGGGTATTAGAGCGAGCTCCCCCTCGCCCACCTCGGAGTATGTGGAGGCCCCTAAGGCTTTGAAGACTCGGCCTTTGGACTCCACCTCAAACCTTGAGGCTGAGGGGAAACCGGCCTCCTCCACATCCCTCCATGAGAGGCCTGTGATAAGGTTGCCGAAGGAGTCCACGTAGAGGACCGTGGCCTCAGCCCATCCCCTACGGGGGAGGGACCTGAAAACCGAGATCCCGGCATAGCCTTCAACTCTAACTCCTAACGTGCTGGGCGGTGTACCCCTAGCCAGGTAGGCTGCCACGGGGGCGAAGACATCCCCGCCGTGGAAGGTTGATGAAACCGTCCTCAAAGTGTATTTTCCAGGCTTGATCTCGTAGACGCCTTTAAGCCCTATCCTTTCAGCAGCCATGGCTAGGAGCCCGTTATCCGGGCCTACGAGGTATCCACACTCCACGTCCATGATGATGGGTTTACGTGGTCCGCCTACTCCGGGGTCAACCACAGCGACATGGATGGAGCCTTTGGGAAAGAACTTGACCGCTGAAGCTAGAAGGAATGCGCCCATAGCAACGTTGAATTTTTCAACTTCATGGCTGACATCCACTAAAACCGCTTCAGGACATATTCCTAGGATAACTCCTTTCATCTCAGCCACGTAGGGATCCCTAGCTCCGAAATCGGATAGGAGCGTTATAATGGGCCGCATAGAAGTCTCCTCCCAGAATCAGTTGATATACTGACTAAATTATTCTGGAAAGAAAATAAATAAGGTTGACGATGACCGGATATTTATGATCTGTTTTAAGAGTGAGATATATGATTCTTCTAGCGTTAAACCTTTCTCGGAGGCATCTAAGCCCATAATTTGATTTTGAAGATCGATAGTTCCCATGTCAATCTCTTCTCCCGGTCGAATTCAAGGATCCTAGTACGGGTTATCGCGTCCTCTCAGAAGGCCCAATAATGATGTCAGCCATTTCTTCGATAAGATCGGATATTCTCGCATTAATGCTCTCCGGAAAATTCTGATGATTTTGATACCAATAACGGTTAAATCCAAAATAAAACAAGAGGGATTAGTCATATAATTTGGAAAAATAAGTTAAATATTAGAGGAGTTGAATCTCATGGGCAGTGAATATTATGTCCAAGGAAATTGATAGGGAAATTCTGGAAGAGCTTCGAAGGATAAGGGAAGCCGTATCATCTAAGCCTACCCCGCCAGCTCCGAAGGGATTCAGAGAAGAGTTTATGGCATTCCTCAGTGAGTACAACATCACCGGGCTTGCTATAGCCTTCATCATAGGAGGCGCCGCAGGCGCCCTCGTATCAGCACTAGTCGGTGATTTACTTATGCCCGTTATTACATTCTTTATACCGGGAGGAGCATGGCGTACTGCTACATTAGCCATTGGTCCAATAGTGTTAGGAATCGGAGACTTCGCCGGCAAACTTGTGGACTTCCTCATCATAGCATTAGTCGTCTATCTCCTGATGAAACAGATAAAAAGAGCGGGATTGAAGTAATAAGGATGCTAGAATTATACAGCTGAAGAGTTGGATGATGGGTTTTCTGAAGAAGCGAAGGAAAAGGCCGAGAAAGCTGCCGCCACAGGTAGGTCACGGCGTGGAAGCTTAGGAGTAGGAGCATAAGCTTACGATGCATTGTGCGTTTCACGTCTTCTCCATAGCGACTTTGCATAGGATTAGGATTTCCTCTTGTATTCATCCACGACTTCCCTTAAGGCATCTAGCATAGCGTCTATATCCTCCATTCTTATATATCCCATGTTGCCTATCCTGAAGGTGGTTTTCTTAACTGCGCCGTATCCCTTGGCCAGTTCGAAGCCTCTTTCACGCATCTTCTCGTATACTTCGATCCCGTTTGGATTAGCTTCAGCCTTGAAGCAGTTGACCGTAGGGCTTTCATATCCCTTTCTCGGGAACAGGGTGAAGCCCAGTTTGGTTACGCCGTTTCTTATCCTCAGACTCCTCTCCCTGTATAGTTGGAAATGCTTCTCTTTACCTTCACTCCCTATGATCTTCAGGATCCTTCTAAGGGCGTAGATCTGGGGGATAGCAGGGGTCATAGGGGTGCTCCATTCCTTATCCTGATACTTCTCGAATAACTTAAAGTCGAAGTACCATCCTTTATTCTCAGCTTTCTCAGATCTCTCCAAGGCTTCCCTGCTGACGCATCCCATGGCGAGTCCAGGGGGTACTCCGAAGCATTTCTGGGAGCTCGCGAAGCAGACATCTATCCCCCATTTATCCACCTTAAGTTCTACTCCGCCCATGGCGCTCACAGCGTCTACGAACAATAGTTTGCCATGGCTTTTCACTATATCCGCCAGTCTAGGTAGAGGATTCAACAGGCCTACGCTCGTCTCATTGTATGTGATCGACACCGCTTCTACGTCGGGGTGCCTCTTCAGGGCTTCGTCTAGGAGATCGGGAAGGATGGGTTCCCCTAGATCAACCCTCAGGGGCTCCGCGATCCTACCATTTGACCTAGCTACTTCTAGATATCTCTCACCGAAGTCTCCGTTGATACAACACAGCATCTTCTCTCTGACGCAGTTTCTAACGGATCCCTCCATCACGCCTGTACCTGAGCTTGGAAAAAGGAATACTGGACTACTGGTTTCAAGGAAATCTTGGAGCAGCTCAACGGTTTCCCTATGTAATTCCCGGTATTCCTCGCTTCTATGGCTGAGCATCTGCCGCCCCATCTCCTCTAACACCTCAGGATAACAGGCTACCGGCCCGACTGTGAAGAGCTTCAAACTCATTGAGTTACATCCTCCTAGGTCTCATACAGCTTACGTAATACTTATGAATAGAGATCTTGTTAAGAGTTTCGGGTCTTTCATGGAGGAAGACCAATTAAGGCTAAGGGTTCAAGGAGACGGGAGATCCCTTGAAGGTCATGGTATTCACAGATTTTCATGGATATGAGGAAGCTGTAAGAGGAGCGGTTCGAGTCTCAGAGGAGATGGACTCTGATCTAATCCTTGTGATGGGAGACCTGGCTTTCAATAGGATAGAACGCTCCAAAGAAGCCTTAAAGGATTTAGGCAGGGTTTCTAGGAGGCTTTTCTTCGTGCCGGGCAACATGGATCCCCGTGAACTGGCTGAATACTCTTCAGGCAATGTATATCCGCTTCATGGAAGATGCCGATCATATAGGGGTGTAGGCTTCTTGGGATTAGGGGGAGCGCCTAGGGGACCCTTCGGAACCCCGTTCGAGTACGATGAGGAATACGCCGGTAGCCTCTTGAAGAGGGGCCTAGGAGAATACAAGGATGAGCGTTTAATAGTGGTCTCCCATAGCCCACCCTATGGGAGCAGGCTAGACCTGACCTATAGGGGCGTCCACGCCGGCTGTAAGGCCCTCAGAGGATTCATAGAGGAGGTTAGGCCTACCCTAGTGGTCTGCGGTCACATCCATGAAGCCAGAGGTATAGATGAACTCTCAGGGGTTACTGTTGTAAACCCGGGGCCGATCTACGCTGGATACTACGCCTACATAGAGGTAGATGGAGAATTAAGAGTGGAGCTGGGAATCCCTTAGCCCTCCTCGTCCAGGCTAAATACGCCTAGGATCAGGAATACGCCATCCGCTGCATATTGGGTAAACGTTAAATCAGAGTCTTAGTTTCATATTTGGCGGGGAAACAACGTGGCGACGAAAAAGGGAGACTTCATACTCGTCAACTATGTATGTAGGATCAAGGAGACCGGGGAGATAGTTGAATCCACCACCGGGGAAGGGCACACCCATGAGGAAGAGCATCTCCATGAACCCCTCCTAGTGGTGGTAGGGGAAGGATGGGTTCCTAAGGGTCTAGACGACTCCTTAGAAGGCGTGGAGGTAGGCCAGAAATTTGAGGTGGAAGTCCCCCCTAGCAGGGGATTTGGTGAGAGAGATCAGTCTAAAGTACGTCTCCTACCTCTCAGGAGGTTCACACGTGAAGGAGTGAACCCTGCACCGGGCATGCAGGTTCAAGTGAATGGACGGCCCGCCATAGTTAGGTCGGTTGGTGCGGGACGGGTTCAAGTAGACTTTAATCATCCATTGGCGGGTAAGACGCTGCTCTACGAGGTAACGGTTGAAAAGACTTTACGGACGAGGGCTGAGAAAGTTAAGGCCCTGATCCATAGGAGGCTTCCCAGCATAGACTTGGAGAAGCTTGGACTGAAGATCACGCCGAAAGAGGTTGCAATAGAGCTTCCTGAAGACAGCTTCTTCTTGGAAGGCTTACAATTAGCTAAGAGGCAAGTGTCCACGGATATTCAGAAGTATATCCCTGGAATAGTTGAGTCCTCCTTCATAGAAAGGTTTAAGACGGCTGAGGGGTCCTCCGAGCAGCTACAAGAGCAAGGCTCAACCCATCAGGACAATGAGCCGTCCCCTTAACCTCAACTATGACGCAGCGATCCCCAGCCTCTAACCCTTGGGGATGGCAGAGGCTGTAGTTCTCGCAGCCTCTTGGACAATCCTCCCCTTCATATGTGAATAATGCTCCAGGTATGGCTGCCTCAGCCTTTATGAGGATTTCTACCGGGGCCTCTTCAACCTCCACTAATACGCCATCCATCATCCTTAGGATGCATGGAAAAATCTTATCTAAGGTCTTTTTAACGGTGTAGATCCTGTCCTTCTCCAAGCCTTCTAGGCAGGCTTTCTCATATTCGCATCTCAGACAGGCTTCAGGGACTCCATTGAACCTGAACTTATAGCTTCTCCTAGCCTGCGCTCTGCCTAGGATAGTCATCTTCCTTTTAGCCATCCATGGACGCCTCGAAACCTTTTTAAGCATCAACTATTACTGGATTACTAAACGGGGCGTGCAATGGTTTTCTGGTGCACGCTGATAAAAACTTTAGCCGTAAGCTTTCTCCTAGGTCGCGTATTGGAGGACGAGTTTGATGGAGCTGCCGGGTAACAGGGAACTGAAACATGCATCTTGGATGCAGACCCTTAAAGGAACTACTACGATAGGTGTAGCCTGTAGGGATGGGGTAGTCTTAGCCACGGATACAAGGGCTACCATGGGCTACTTCATAGCCCATAAGAAGGCTAGGAAGATATATCCCATAGATGATTACATCGCTATGACTATTGCAGGCATTGTGGGGGATGCCCAATCGGTTGTAGAGACCTTAAAGGTTAACGCTCAGCTGTACAAGTATGAGAATAGGAAGCCTATGCCTGTGAGGGCGGCTGCCCGTCTAGCGGCCAATATATTGTTCTCCTCAAGGTATATGCCCCTTCTCCTTCAGGGGGTTATAGGGGGTATAGACGAGGAGGGGCCGCATGTATTCGTGTTGGATCCCCTTGGAAGCCTCATAGAGGAGAAATATGTATCTACGGGTTCAGGCTCGCCGGTCGCTTACGGCGTATTGGAGTCTGATTTGAAGGATGGAGTTACGGTTGGGGAGGCTCTGCCGGTCGTGGTTAGGGCTGTTAATTCAGCTATGAAAAGGGATGCTGCCAGCGGGGACAGCTTCGATGTAGCGTTGATAACTCGGGAGGGATACAGGGAACTTACGGATGACGAGAAGAAGGCTGTGATGGAGGGTCGTTGACGGCTTCCTGGACGTTTGATGTATAATCTATTAAGTTTACTCGTTGAATCAAAACAAAATTAAGATATAATCCAGTTTATATTAAATATATTAAAATATAAAGTGGCGGTCGATGGCGAAGGCTTAAAGGTGGTTAATGGAGGAAAAAAAGTTTTGCCCCCGTCTATGCTGAATAATGCCCATGAAAAGGCTCGAGACACCATACTCTCCTACATGCCTCGCGACGCAGAGGTTACTAGGATAGAGTTTGAGGGGCCAACCCTAGCTATATACGTTAAGAACGCCGACATAATCCTAGATCAAAGCTATATAGTAACCGATATAGTGAACGCCCTCCATAAGAGGGTTGTAATCCGATCAGATCCGTCGATAAGGATGGACGAAGCGAACGCTGAGAAGGTGATTAAGAACCTCATACCGCAGGAGGCAGGGGTGACAGGCCTACTCTTCGATAGGAATCTAGGCGAAGTAGCCGTGGAGGCTCGGAAGCCGGGCCTAGCCATAGGGAGGGAAGGCGTAATACTGCAGGAGATCCTGAAGAAGACCAAGTGGAGGCCTAGAGTCGTAAGAGCCCCCCTGCTACCCTCGAAGATAATATCGACTACGAGGCACGTCCTCCACTCCGAGGGAGATGAGAGAGGTAGGATACTCAGGGATGTAGGCGAACGCATATTCAGGCCGACCTTAAAAGGATCGGATTACGTGAACCTTACGATCCTGGGGAGCGCTAGGGAGGTCGGCAGATCAGCCCTCCTGGTGGAGACCAAGGAGAGCATGGTCCTCGTAGACTGCGGGGTGAACCCGAGCAGTAATGATCCATCTCAAGCATATCCCAGGCTGGACGATCCCAAATTTGATCTTGAAAGGCTTGACGCCGTAGTGATATCGCATCCCCATATAGACCACTGCGCCATGGTCCCCTTCCTATACAAGTATGGATATGATGGACCCGTATACTGTTCAGAGCCTACAGCATATCTTATGACGCTGCTCCAGCTGGATTACCTGGACGTCGCAAGCAGGGAAGGCGTACATCCACCCTACGATCAGAGGGATGTCAAGAACGCGGTCCTTCACACAATGCCCTTAAAGTACGGCGTGGTAACTGATATAGCGCCGGACATAAAGTTGACGCTCCATAATGCAGGCCACATCCTAGGCTCCAGCGTAGTACACCTCCATATAGGTGAGGGATTCCATAATATCGTCTACACCGGAGACTTCAAATTCGGGGAGACGATGCTCCTCGAACCGGCTTCAACGGTCTTCCCCAGGGTTGAGACCCTCATCATAGAGAGCACGTATGGAGGCCCGGAGGATATGATGCCTGAAAGAGGAGAGGTTGAAGAGAGGTTCACATCGATGGTGAAGGATACCGTCGAAGGCGGCGGTAAGGTCCTAATCCCTGTGCCGGCGGTGGGCAGAGCCCAGGAGATAATGCTGGTCCTAGACAGGTATATAAGGGAGGGGGTGATACCTGAGATCCCGATATTTATAGAGGGCATGATCTCCGAGGCTACAGCCATCCATACGGCTTACCCGGAGTACCTGGCAAGGGACGTCAGGAACCAGATACTTAAAAGGGATGTTAACCCCTTCGAATCCGAGTATTTCACCATAGTATCCCATCCAAGCGATAGGGAGGAGATAACCCAAGGCGGCCCCTCCATAATATTAGCCACTTCAGGTATGCTCGAGGGTGGGCCCGTCATAGACTACTTCAGGTACCTAGCCCCTGAGGAGAGGAACTCCATAATATTCGTAAGCTACCAGATCGAGGGCACCTTAGGATCAAGGGTGAAGAATGGGCTGAGGGAGGTATCTATAACGGGTCAAGGCGGAAGGATAGAGGTTATAAAGATAAACGCTAAGGTACATATGGTGGAGGGGTTCTCAGGCCACTCCGACAGGAAGCAGCTTCTAAGGTTCGTCAGGAAGATCACCCCGAAACCGCAGAGGATACTGGTAGTCCACGGCGAGAAGAGGAAATGCGAAGGCCTAGCTGAGGCGATAAGGGACGGCTTAAAAGTCGAAGCCTCAGCCCCGGATATAGGGGAGACCATAAAGCTTAGATGATAAGGGATCCTCCTTTATGCGTGGCCGTTTATGGTGGGCTTTCATTCACCTCTCCAGATCCTGATGGATGGAGGGGTTACCACGATCCTCTCCGTCCCCAGCCTGGCTATGTCCCCTCCAAGTGCCTCCACGAAGGTTTTAAGCTCGTTTACGGCCTTCTGGGTCTCCTCCACGCTGCGCTTCGCTATGGGAGTTATCCTCACGATGAGTATGTTCCCCTCGGATACCTCGGCCTTTATCTTATCCAGCTCCGAGAGCTCCCTCAAGGGGACGGCCTTCACGTAGATGTTTCCCGTACCCAGCCCGGCTCCTCTTTCC
>JAWBPF010000039.1:0-13213 GCA_038825355.1 Bathyarchaeia archaeon | reverse complement strand
CTGCTGGTGATGTGGGGATGACGTGACTGCTTCGGCCACCATTTCTGTTGCATCATCTCCATCCCATTCAGCCTCTCCTTTAATAATCCCCTCTATAGGATATGCTCCCCTGGAAACCACTCCGATAAAGGGCTTCCTCTTCAAGTTTATACGCCTATCTCCCGAGCTGACTCCGATGAATCTAACCTGAGTTTTCAGGTGGATCCAGCCTCCTCAAGATCTCCTTTGCCATCCTCGCAAAGCCTATATTTGGCGGATTTCCAGCCTCGATGAGTATTTGGATCATCTCCTTAAATTCCATATGACCCGTGATGAGGGAGTAAACTATCAGGCTCTCCATGGCATCGGCAACCCTCCCCCTGGGAGTCCTTTTGGGGAGTAGATTCCTGATCCCTGATTCCCTGGCGGCTTCGGCTAGGATCCTGTCGCTTACCTTTACTCCCCTTGGGATGCCGTGGATCATCGTTAAGGCCATGGAGTAGAGAAAATTAATATATGAATCTCCTAGTTTGGCCAAGTCTTTATCCAGGAGGATCAGGTTTAACCCTGTTACATTTGGGTCGTGCCTCAAGAATGTTCTACCTTTAACCAAGCTTCCTCAAAGCTGTTTGATAAATTCTTTAACTTCTCTATAATTCTGTCGAGGGCTTTGATGAGGGTTTCTCTCGGTTTTTTACCTTTACGAGTTCTTATGTATAGTATGGCGGAGTTTAGTAATGGATGTGGAACATCGTAGCCTGCTATCTCTATATTAGGATCGCTTAGTAGTTCTCTCTGGATAAGTATACAAACGGTATGTCCTTCTCCTTTCAGTTCAAGTTTCATCTCTGTCCTATCCTCTTTTAATACTGTTACCTCCAATCACTCCACCTTTTCCTGGGAACTTTTTCTTCTATTATCGTATTCCTCTGAGATCTTCCTACTTTCCTTATTGCTGCATGCTGGGCATATCAAGATTCTACCGCTAAGGGCTAATTCTTCTCCGCATTTAGAACAGAAAGCCTTGATAACTCCGAATTCCCTGCCTACAGTGGTCAACTGTGGAATTCTATTCTTAACGTTTATAACTTTAGCCTTTATAAAGTCGCCTCTCTTAAAGACATCTCCCATAAGCCTTTCATATCTGGGACTCGTGTTTGCAATATGAAGTGCGGCGCTGAAGGGTTGTGGCAGGATCCTATCGCCGATTACGTAGATATCGATTATCGCTAATTTATCTTGAACGTTTATGACTAATCCTGAGACCACATCACCCTCTCTAGGGGTTACCGGGAGTTTTGAGTAGGGTTTCACCTTAACAGTCTTCTCTATAGCGTCTATTTCTACGCTTCCAACATTGGTGGAGAATATGGTTCCCTTATCCTCGTATGTCCCCGGTCCCGGTATGAACTCTTCTATTACCCCGAGTCTTTCTCCAGGTATGATGAATCCGTCTTGGACGGGTATCCTCCTATTATCCATGGCTTATCATCCTATACAGGTCTACATCGAATTCATGTATCCTCTTTCTATGGTGTGGGAAGACTCTAGGTATCCTCATCCTCATACTGAAGATGTGGGTTATCTCCCCATTATTTTTTTCAACTAGCCTTTTAATAAAGTATCTGCTTTTACTATCGGATTTATGTAAGGAGTATACCACTTTTGAGATCTTCAAGGCTTTGGTTATGAATGGCCTATCCGCCTCTGGTTTTCTGACTCCAAAGGGAGGGTTCTGGATCGCTGTATCGAATCTTCCTTCAACCGCTTCAATGTCTGCGACTATTGGATGAATCTTATCCTTAAACTTGAACACTTCCAGGTTTTCTCTCAGCAGGCTAACTGCTTCTCGGTCTATATCAACCGCGATTACTTTACATGCCCCTAGGAGGGCTGCGCCGATGGATAGCCTCCCCGTGCCGCATCCCAGCTCGACTATTATTTTACATTTCACGTCATTGAATATTTTATCAGCTATGAACATTATCTCAGCCGCTGTTTCAGCGGGCACCGTATATTGTTCGAGGATTATCTTAGGGTTGGGGTGAGTTGGCACATGCTCCAAGAGGATTTCTAATCTTTTCTTCTTCATATGCCTCATCTAGGAGCTCTAAGATCTTCTCGGCTTCATCATAGTTAAGTATAGGCTTCTGGAATAGCCTTCTACCATCTATAGCGATTCTAGGGCAGGCGGTGTTCACGAAGGCGTCTAATTCCGTGAAGCTATCTATGTTTTCAGGTGTGACCTCTCTAGCGCAGATCATAACGGGGGCTTTACCCATGTCTTTTAATCTTTTAAAGAGGAGCTCCGCCTCCTCCATTCTATTCTGACCACTCTTTAGTCCTACGATTATGCCTATACGTTGTGCTTCTAGGAACATTTTTTCAGCTCCTCTTCTAAGTTTCAGGGCCTTCTCCACATGTTCATCTATGGGCTTTGCCTTCCCCGTGTAAGGGTCTACCACTATGACTGGCTTACCTGTGGCGAGCTGTACACCTATTCCATGGAATAAGCCTCCGGATATTACTATGAAGGCCTCCACCGATTGGGCTATGGATAAGGCTGTTGTATGGTTGCATCCGAGGATCTGTCCATCATATAGCGTATGGTTTGAAGCTTTGCCGATGAACGGCTCTTTTCCATGCTCCTTGAGGAATCTGGATGCATCGGATATTTTATGGATGTGCTGTACTGAGGCTGCGACCCCGATCCTATGGTAATTGCTTAGATATTTTAATGAGTCTTCTAATGCATCTCTTATTGGAAGTCTGGATTTCGCCTCGATGAATAGAGCTTCGCCCTCATAGTTTCCGTGGGGCGGAGTGTGTCCCAGGTGGACTATTAGATCGCAGTTTAGAGTTTCAAGTTCCATGTATGCCAGGTCGCATGGTCCGTAGCATGGATCAGCTGATACTATGACTCCCAGCCCGTGCTCCATGAACTTATTCGCTATCTTCCACGCTATGGGTCGGAGCCCGTCTGGAAATTGGAGAAGTATCCGTTTATGGTTTGCCTTGGAGATTCTACGGATAATTGGGGTTAAGTCTATCTCATAATGGCTGTAATGAACCGTCTCCATATCATTATTTACATCTCTTCAACTTTTTATTCCTATGGGGATCGAGATTGAAACATCTTAAAAATTAATACGTTGAATGAAATATGGGAGTTTAGGTTTTCGGATTTTACGGATCCCATTTCAGCATGGGGTCTTCAGGTAATCCTTTACCAAGGTTTTTCTCCAGATTGAGTCTCTGCTCTATGCTTGCAACCCATTTCCTAACTTGGACTACTGCATCTGGGTTAACCGATATCGAGTCTATCCCGCTTTCCACTAGGAACCTTATGAAGTCTGGTCCATGTACGCTGGGGGCTTGGCCGCATATCGATACGGTTCTACCGTCTTTATGGGCTATCTTTATTAGTTGATTTATGGCCCTTTTCACAGCCAGGTCCCTCTCATCGAATATGCTGCCTACTTCAGCGTTGTCCCTGTCGCATCCTAGGATTAGCATGGTTAGGTCGTTGGAGCCTATGCTGTATCCGTCTATGTACTTGTTGAATTGGTCGGCGAGTATGACGTTGCTAGGTATCTCAGCCATAAGCCAGACCTTGAAGTCTGGCCCCCGCTCCAGCCCTTCTTCTTCCAGTATTTCGACTACTTTTTTGGCTTCGCTCACCGTCCTCACAAAGGGTATCATGACCCATAGGTTCTTTAGACCGTATTCCTCTCTTACCTTTTTAACTGCTTTCACTTCTAGTTTGAAGGCTTCCCTATATCTTGGATTGTAATACCTTGAGGCCCCCCTCCATCCGAGTAGTGCTGAGGGTTCTTCGGGTTCATATTTCTCTCCGCCTCTGAGGTCTCGGTATTCGCTGGTTTTGAAGTCACTGAATCTCAGTACTACGGGTCGGGGATACATCGCCTGGCAGACTCTCCTTATTCCCTCGGCGAGTTTGTCTACAACCTTCTGGGCTTGGCCTACCTCGATCAGGTATAATGGATGTTCGCCTATCTCGGAGGCCCATATGAACTCCTCCCTCATCAGGCCTACTCCATCGCATGGTAGTTTTGCGACTTTCTCCGCGAGCTCGGGTTCCCCCAGGTTGACTAGGATCTTCGTCCCGGTTACTGGATGCGCCTCAGCCGCTACTACTTCTACGCCTGCAGCTTCCTCCTCCTTCTTTACTAGGCTTTCGACTATTCCCTCGTAGACTACGCCGTTGGTGGCGTCTACGGTTATATCTACTCCGCTTCGAACCGCTTCTGTGGCGGGGTTTCCTCGGCTCGCCGTCCCCACGATGCATGGGATACCCAGCTCCCGGCTTACTATGGCAGCATGGCAGGTCATTCCGCCGCTGTTGGTTACTATGGCTTTAGCTTTTCTCATGGCTGGAACCCAGTCTGGGGCAGTCATCTCCGTTACGAGTATCTCTCCCTCCCTGAACTCCTTTATCTTATCCACGGATTCGATTACGTGGGCTTTGCCTGCTGCTACTCCAGGTGATGCGGGAAGACCCTTGGTTACCACCTTCATCTCCATGGTGGTTACAGTAGGCTGGCTCGCTTCAACCTCTAAGATGGGAGCCTTCTTTAGGCTCCATACCGTTTCAGGTCTTGCTTGTAGTATCCAGAGCCTATCGTTGCGTTCGTCTAATGCCCATTCTATGTCCATGTGGCGTTTATAATGGGCCTCGATAGCTGAGGCGTATTTCGCCAATTGGATTATCTGGTCATCCGATAATACCTGTTTATCCTGTAGATCCTGGGGTACTGGGGCTTCAACCGTTCCACCGTCAGGTCTTCGAATCAATTGTTTAAGTTTTCTAGGGATACTCTTGCTGGCTATGGTTAGGTCGCTTTTGTTGACGTAGTATTCATCGGGGGTTATGGTGCCTTGGACTACGAATTCGCCTAGGCCGTATCCTGCCTCTATGAGTATTTGGCTTTCGTCTCCGTTGGCTACGTTTAGGGTGAACATTACTCCTGAAGCTTTGGCGTAGACCATTAGCTGGACCGCTGCTGAGAGGGCTATCGCCATATGGTCGAAGCCCTTCTGCGTCCTATAGAAGATGGCTCTATCCGTGAAGAGGCTGGCGTAGCATTCCTTCACCTTCTCCACCACTTCGTCTGCCCCCTTAACGTTTAGGTAGGTCTCTTGTTGGCCTGCGAAGCTGGCGTCGGGTAGGTCTTCGGCTGTGGCTGAGGATCTTATGGCTACGAAGGGGTCCTTCTCGCCGCTTCTGTTTCCAAGCTCTTCATAGAATCTCCTTATCATCCTCTCCAGGTCTTCAGGCACCTTCGACTCCTTTATGATATCTCTAACGGTTGATCCTATCCTCTGGAGGGTGGCTGTATCGTTTGGATCCTTGAGTTGGCTTAGAACCTGCGATATCTTCTCTCTGATTCCAGCTTTCTCTATGAAGTGTCTGTAGGCGAGGGCTGTTGTGGCGAAGCCGTAGGGTACTGGGACCTTAGCCCTCCTTATCATTTCGCCGAGGCTGGCTGATTTACCTCCTACCAGAGGGACATCCTCCATCCCTATCTCGTCGAACCATAGGATGAACCTCTGAGGTTTATCTACCATTTTCTTTGAACCCTCACGTTCATGATTGTTGGATTACACTCTCCGTGGTCTCTATACTCCGATGAATAAAAAGGTTATGATATCTCCTTCTCCGTTAAGGGAAAGGCGTCGATTCGGCTTTCCATGTTTGACGGGCATCTAGGTGGAGTATCAGGTTCATGCCTTAAGCTCAGGGTTTAAGGGTTTTCCAGGATTGGATTGAATACTTTCACTCCGTCGGGGGGACCCCCCCTCCCCCCCATTTGTAGGCTTTATACGTATACTCGATTTCATGGGTTTCATAGGTTTTCTCCTATGACTGTTATGGTTTCATAGTCTCAGGTCTTTTCTTCTTTGTGGATTCCACATAATTTTAACTTTGTTAAATGGGCTCAACGTTGAAGAGTTACGGGCAATTTTAGGGAGGCGAGTGAAAGTTTCACCCGACTCTCCCTTTATATATGCGCCACGAATGGGTGGTTAGTGGTTATCGAGTTATGCTTCTATGATTTTTCTCTGACTTCGATTATTCTCCCCCTTATCTGAATAGTGAGCTTTTATCGGCTATGAAGCCTCAATTATGCATCTAGATATTTAAACGTCTATGCGCCTCTTTCTGGTTAAGTTTTAAAACGTTTTTGAATCGTCTGGGTTTATCTCCCTTAGTTATAGTGTTTGATTCTGTCACTTTTCTCTTATATGGAGGCTCCTAGGTTTTTTAGTAGGAATCCTATGATGGATGTTAAGGCTGCTACGCCGAGGCTTATGGAGACCATCTCTATTAATCTCTTTTTAAATGGGAGGTCTTTCGCTATTGAGGTGTAGAAGGTGAATACTGCGATTATTGTGATGGCATTGATTATCGTGGCACATAGGGAGAGGATGGGGTTTGAAAATATTAGGTAGGGGAGTATTAGAAGGGATACTGTGATTACGTAGGCGAGTCCCGTATACGCGGATGCCCTATATGGGTTACGTGTGTCCTCCTCCGATTTGGTTGAGAGATATTCTGAGGCGGCCATTGAGAGCGAAGCGGATAATCCTGTTATCAGGCCTACCACTGCTATAAGCCTTGCATCCTTAAAGGTTAGGGTTAGCCCTGCCAGTGCACCCGTGAGCTCCACGAGGGCATCGTTTAAGCCTAGAACCATGGAGCCTACGTAGCGGAGCTTCTCCTCATCTATGAGGTTTATAAGATATGCCTCATGCCTGTTTTCATCTTCTATGATGCGTTCAGCCGATTGAATATGCCCTAAAATCCTGGTATAGGCGGCTTGGGCCTGCTCCTCTCCTTTCTCCATGAGTTTTAATCCGAAGGATAGACCGAAGAGCCTTGAAACCAGGGAGTAGAAGAGTATCTTCCATCTACTAGGCTTCACATCCTCGCCGGTAACGTCCCTCCAGAAAAGATGATGGGTCAACTCCTCATCAGCTATGCGGGATAAAACCTCACTGTTACGGGGGTCCTTCACCGAACCGGAGAGCCTTGAATAGATCTCATACTCTGTAAGCTCACTCTCCTCAAAGGCTAAGGCGGCCCTCCTAACCCATTCATCCAATGCAGGTCAACCCGTGAAGCTTTAGCCTTACTTATCTACTCTTAAAGCTGTGAGACAGCTATACAGGATGAGTTGTCCCCTATTTCTTACGGCTCTAAAGTGTTATCTTCAATGTTGGCATTGGATATCTCGTATTCGATTTTCTCTAAAACTGTAGAGGGAGGGGCTGTTCAGCTTTCCCATTACCCTCCCTTATTCATTCTCCTCCTCAATGCTTTGAGGCTGCTTCTCCATTTCTTCTCCTATAGGCAACGGCGGGGGCGTCGAGAACATGGTCCACCCTATCCACATGAGTATTCCTAAGGCTAAGACTACTAAGAGGAATACAGGTATAGCCACAGCCCACCAGCTTAGGGAGGCGGGAACCCCTAGGATCGGTTCGAGATACGGTGCAAAGAAGGCTACGAGGAATAAGGCTAACAATACCATGGCCACGATTAGGATCAAGCCTCCGTATAATCTATCCTTATCCATTTAATTCCTCCCACCTGTTAAGTACTAGTTTCCTAACGTTTTCATCTATCCTAGGGATATTTAAAATTCATCAGGAGTATAAAAGGTTTTAAATAGCGTCATCGTGTAATAGCCATAACGCGGTGTATATGGGGCTTCTCCGAGGTCATCCTTAAATCTTTGGATCAGAGGGGTAGCGCCTCATACTCCTTTAACCCCTTCAGGATCCTATACGCTATCGCCCTGTCAACGACCTCCTTCGACTGCAGCGATTCAAAATACTTCTTAAACTCTCTCTCATCCCTGAACTTTGATATTAAGGCGACGTCGTATTCGCCTGCAAGATCATAGACTGAGACATTGTTTGCGTGTTTCTCAAGTTCATCCTCCAGCCGGGTTAAAGCCCGTCCATCAGCTTTTATGAGGATTAAGACATTAGTATTATATCCTATTTTATTAGGGTCGACCCTAGCAGTGAAGCCTTGGATCACTCCTTTATCCTCTAGGTTTTTAAGATGCTCCTCCAACCCGCCCCTTGACACTCCGAGTTCGCAGGCAAGCTCCCCGAGATCAACCGGAACATTAGACTGCAACCTCCTCAGCAGCTTCAAGTCATCGATATCTAACTCTACCTCATGGATTAAACCTGCCACCCGCTGAGCCTTAGATACCTGGCTGACGATCTCCCTGAACTCGCTCTCCTTCAAGGAGCCCCTCCTACCCTCTTCGAAGATCCCCTTCACAGCCTTCACAACCTCTGCCAGAATGGGGCTGTCATCCTCTATGCGAGCTCCCAGAAGCTCCTCCATCTTCTCCCTTATGATAGCCTTACCAGACTGCTTACCTATGGTGAATATCCTCCGGTTCCCTACGAGCTCAGGCGGGTAAGGCTCGTATGTGGAGGGGTTCTTTAAGGCGCCGTAGGCATGTATACCCGACTCATGCGCGAAAGAATATTCTCCCACTATAGCCTTGTTAGGCGGGATAGTAACGCCGGTGGCGTGGCTGATGAAATCCGCCACCTTCTTCAACTTTGAAAGACCCGGCTCATACTTCCTAACCCCATGGTGGACGTAAAGGTTCATTATCGTCTTCTCAGTCTCAGCGTTTCCAGCGCGTTCTCCTATCCCTAGAAAAGTCGTACTGGCATATACCTTATCGTATAATCCCGAGGCTGCCCTGATCGCAGCTAAGGTATTCTCCACGGCGTTTCCAAGGTCGTCGTGGGCGTGAATCTCAACAGCTGGAACCCTGGTCTCCTCCCTTATCCTCTTAATCTTTAAGGGGATGCCCCGGGGAAGCGGGGCATCGGGCAGGGATAAGCCCACCCCAACAGTGTCGCATATCCTATATACGTGGGCTCCAGCCTCAACAGCTGCATCTATAAAAGCCTTCTCCAAGCTCCAAGGCGCCCTAGTGCTATCCTCGCCGTGAAAAAAGGTTACTAAACCATGGTCTTTAGCTGCATACTCGATTACTTCAGCTACCCTATTTATGAGCTCTTCAAAGCTTTTACCAGGCCATTTGGATTCCAAATGTATAGGGGATACCGGATGGGATATGCCTATCTCAGATAGATCTAAAGCTAAGGCGTTATCTATATCCTCCCTAACGGCTCTGCACCATCCAGCTATTCTAGCCCTAACACCTCTATCCTGGATCAGCCTAATCGCTTTTCTATCGTGGGGTTGGAACTGGTGAAGCTCTATACGCTCCACCCCTACGCTCTCCAGTAGTAACGCTATTTGGGCTGTATCCTCAGGGGAAACAGCTATCCCAGGCATCTGGACACCATCCCTCAAAGTGGTGTCATCTATTAAAGGCTCCGTCTTGAGTGAGATCACGTAGTCGTCCAATTCGATTTCTCCTCATTGGTTAACCTGTGAGTATGGAGTGGAGGTTCTATTAATATATTTCGGCCCAGACCCTATAAGAATTAACGTTACCATATATAAGTTGAAAATTAAATAATTATTGTTTATATATGGTGAAATATATAATATGAACTATAAGAAATAAGGGATCCTCAAGATAAAACAAATAACCCATTCGTAAACAGCCTTCAAAGGAGAAGAAGACATAGATGCATTCCTATACGGAGGAAACCGAAACTCGACGGGATCATTTAAGGCCATATAAACATAGTAGTAAACGATAAAATAAGGCGTATCCTAATAGGAACGGTTAGACGAGGGGGTCTAGGCGCCTCGCAGCCAGAGCTGGGAAAAGCTCTTATTACACTTCCTACATCCTATTAAGGGGATAGAGACTAATAATATAGGGAGTAATGCGACATGTCATACGTGTATGTGGAGAAACCACCAAAGGTAGCTGTCTATCAGCCGCCTCCGGAGGAATACGTCTATGTTCCCCCGCCGAAGACCATAATGGTTCAAGAGCCCCCACAGATATATGTGCAGCAGCCTCCACCTGTGGAGTACGTAGAGCCATCTCCGCCAGAAGTATACTATATTCCACCACCTGAAGAATACGTCTATAGACCACCTCCAGTTCTCTGCGTATATCAGCCTCCACCGGTCGAGTACCTCATGGAGCAGCCTGAGGAAAGGTACATGGTTCAGCCGCCTCCGATGCGCCTCTGCTATTCATGTGGAGGAGAGATAGATCCCTCAGCCGTGTACTGCCCACATTGTGGAAGCTTCCAGGAATAACCCGAAACCCCCATAATTTTTTTATTTATTTTCAGCCCTTAAACCCTATCTTCCAGATAAATCGGTCAACAAAGGGATACATAATCAAAGAGTTACCGCCGCACCGCCGTTGATTAAAGAGCTCAAGAAGGAGGAGATGGAAGATGAAACAGTTGTATTTCTCCATTATACGCTTTCTTCCTGGAAGGAGCAGGAATACTAAGGCCTCCGCAGAACATCCAAGAGGGGGAGGCGACATGGGTTAACGGGTGGGAAAACCGGGGGACCCGTGCCTTCACATGGGAAGAAGGACGCTAAGATAACTCTATTCTAGTTCTAACAGCCCTCATAAGATCGCTCCTCGTTATTATACCCACTAGTTTCCCATCCTCGACTACAGGAAGCCTGCCTACGCTATACTTCGATATTTTAATTAAGGCTTCAGATGCGGGATCATCCGGATCGACCGTTACAAGTCTCGATAGAGGGGTCATGGCTTCTTTAACGGTTGTATCTCTCCACTTATCCCTCGGGATCCTCTTCACATCCTCGGTAGCCAATATGCCCTTAAGCTCCCCTCCATCCATCACTGGGAATCCCCCATGAGAATACTTGTAGAAGCATTCATTTACAGCCTCTTCTAGGCTCCAATCCGGCGAAGGTATACATACAGGGGAGCTCATGAAGCCTCTAACTTTCTCCTTGGCTAAGGCTTGGGCGACGACGATATGTCTTAAGCTCGCCTCAGCCCCACCTTTAACGAACCATCCCAGGAAGATGAGCCACATCCCATTGGCGAGAGCTCCGATGAATATGCTTAAGAAACCCAATCCGATAAAGACATAGGATATCAGCTCGGCTACAAAAGCCGATTTACGCGTAGCGGAGATTAAACTCTTGGAGCGCATCCATAGTATAGCCCTTAAAACTCTTCCCCCATCCATTGGGAATGCTGGAACGAGGTTGAAAAGGCCGAGCATAAGATTAATTATGAATCCATATTGAAGCAAGGCTGATACTGTCACCTCCTTCAGCCTTAAGAGGAGCCAAACCATAGCAAAGAGGCCAGACAAGAAAAGACTCGAGAGAGGACCTACAGCCGCCATCTTTAACTCCCCGAAAGGCTCCCTAGGCTCCTCAGCTATCTGGGAGACGCCTCCAAATAGGAATAAAACGATGCTCGGAACAGGTATACCCATCCTTTTAGCTACTATCGAATGGCATAGTTCATGGAATAACACTGATAAGAATATTATCACAGCGGATAAGACTCCTACAGTCAGGTATCTAAGGAGCCCTTGGCCTGGATATTGTAAAGGCATGTAGCTGAAGCCGACACTCCATACTACCATTAGAAATACGATAAGCCAAGTGTAATGTAGCCTGACATCTATACCGTATATTCTCCCGATATTTAAGGACAAATTAAACCCCTAAATTTTTGATTTGCTATTAGACGAGCTGCATCTGCATATAAATCTATCTTACAGCCTTTTTATGACTTGTAGGTGGGAAACGTTAACCTATTAAGGATCCAAATCCTATGGCCCTCCAGTGTATGCGTCATCTATCCAATAGAAGAAGTTCAAGTTAAAATCTATTAGAAGGTTAACCAATCTACTATAGACGATAAGGTAATGGTGTAAGCGTTGTTTGAGTTAGATATACTCTCTAAGCTTGTGGAGATAAACACTGATTCCATCGAAAAAATGAATTATGAAGCGATAGTGAAAGTCATTAGGGGGGAGGCTGAGAGCCTTGGCTTGGAGACCAGCATCCATGACGGAGCCGAGGCAACTGGAGATTCTAAGCCCCGCCCCAACATTGTTATAAGGCTTAGCGGGGACTCGGATAAGACCCTGGTCATAGCAGCCCATTACGATGTCGTCCCTTCAGGTGATGGATGGAGTTATCCTCCCTACAAGCTCACTCTGATAGGAGATAAAGCGTATGGAAGAGGCGCTGCCGATGATAAGAGTAGCATAGCCGCCGCCCTTGGAGCTCTGAAGGTCTTATCCGAAAGGAGGAGCTCCAGGATCAACATCCTTTTAGCGGTAACATGTGACGAGGAGGTCGGAGGTGAAGCGGGGCTGGGATATCTAGCTGAAAACGGAGTGATAGAAGGGGACTACGGCCTAGTATTGGACGCAGCCCCAGACGCCGTGTATGCTGGAGCATGCGGAATAGTATGGGGTAAGATAACCGTAGAGGGCTCGCAGGGGCATGCGGCCTATCCCCATGAAGCCTTGAACCCTATAGACGAAGCATTAAAAGCGTTTACTTCGCTTAGGAGGTTCTCAAAGGGGAGGGAGAGGATACATTCCCAATTATTGGCTCCCCCAAACTCCCCTCACAGGAGGGTATGGGGAAGATTCACGTTGACAATGTTGAACGCCGGATGGAAGGAAAACGTGATTCCAAGGATATGTGAAGCGAGATTCGATATGAGGATCTGTCCGGACGAGAATCCTATGGAAGCCATTGAAAAGCTGAATGATTTCATCGAGGCTATAAAGCCTAGAATTAAGGCGAAGATATCCTATGAGATCAGTAAGGTTTGGCCCCCCTACTATACTGATCCTAGACACATGTTCGTGGAAGCCTTTAGAAGAGCAGCCTCTAAGGCCGCCAAATCCGGGCTGAATATAGCTGGGGAACTCGTAGCCAACGATGGCCGTTGGCTTGCAGGACTGGGAATACCTACAATAAGTTTCGGAGCCCTAAGAAGGTGTACCCGCATACACGGCGTAGATGAACACGTCCACATCCCAGACATCGCCCTAGTAAGGGATTCCATAGTTAACCTGGCCGAGGAGGGAGTACCCGATAAACCTTAAGGAGGGCTCTCAAGCAATCGTTCAACTCCCTTTCTCGTAGAGCCTCCTAAGGGTCCAGCGTATAGCATTCTTCAACTCGTTCAACCTACGAGGATCTCCGAAGTTGACTATCCTCAAATTTCTTAAAATGCCCGACTCCTCTGAAACCTCGTATTTGAAGGCTTTA
>JAWBPF010000038.1:0-13530 GCA_038825355.1 Bathyarchaeia archaeon | reverse complement strand
GGGGTAGAAAAAAAAGAAAAAACGAGGGTATGTGGGGCGCGTGGGGAAAAGGGGGAAAAAAAAAAAAAAAGGAAAAGGGGGGGGGGGGGGGGGGTCCCTTCCAAGGAGTGAAAGTATTCTAGACCTCAGTTCAAGGCGGGGCTGCACCTCAAGGGGAATACCTTACGGGAGACCATCTCGCGCGCGCAAAAGCATAATCCTCTAACCCTAATGACGGGTGAAAGCATAGGAAAACCCTTCTTCCCCATCCGAAATAGAGAGTCATACCCCTTAACGCAGGTTACCCATTCCACATAGCATCTTTCTGGGATAATTATATATCACCTGGTCCAGCTATAGAATTAATACGAAAGGGATGTGATGAGTTTGGCCTTGAAGACCCATCTCTTCAAATATCATAGTATACATGGTAAAATAATCGAATTTGCAGGATTCGATATGCCCTTATGGTTTGAAGGGATAATTCCAGAAGTCTTAGCTGTCAGGAATACTTCAGGACTATTCGACGTATCCCATATGGGAAGGGCATTTTTAGAAGGGAGAGAGGCTGAACACTACTTAGACTATCTAACTCCAAGCGATACATCAAAACTAAACCCCGGAGAAGCCCACTACACGGTTCTATGCAATGAAAAAGGAGGCATAATGGACGACATGGTTGTCCTCCGCTTAAATCCAGATAAGTTCCTCATAGTATTCAATGCCTCTAATAGAGAAAAAGATTTAGCATGGATATATAACCACGCCAGAGGCTTCAATGTAAAAATTGAGAACGTATCAGACTATATGGCTATGATCGCCGTTCAAGGTCCAAAGAGTAGATCGATACTCGCCGAATTATCCAGCAATGAACTAGGAGACATAAAAAGATTCAGGTGCGGCACACTCAAAATCGCAAGTGAACCCTGTATAGCATCAGGGACCGGTTATACAGGCGAGGATGGACTTGAAATATTCATCCCTGAAACATCGGTGGAAAAACCAGATAAGGCACTACGCCTATGGAACTCCATCCTAGCCCAAGGGGAAGTCCATGGAATAAAGCCCTGCGGTCTAGGAGCTAGAGATGTACTCCGCATAGAGGCCGGTATGTGCCTCTACGGTCAGGAGCTCACAGAAGAGATAACTCCATACGAGGCAAGGATCGGATTCGTGGTTAAACTTGATAAGACCACGGATTTTATAGGCCGTGAAGCTTTAGAGAGGCAAAAAAGCGAGGGCGTCAAGAAGGTTAGAATCGGCCTTAAGATGCTGGAGAAAGCCATACCTAGAATTGGCTATGCTATAAAATACGATGGAGAAGCCATCGGGAAAGTTACCAGCGGCACTTTCTCACCTACACTAGAAGCAGGGATATGTATGGGGTACGTGCCCAGGGAGTATTCCAAACAAGGCTCCATACTCCAGTTAGATATAAGGGGTAAAGCCGTCGACGCTGAAGTCGTAGGATTTCCATTCTATGATACGTCTAGATTTGGATGGATGCGCAAACAAACCTAGGCAGGAAATAGAAGGTCTGGTTTATTAAAAGATAATATTATAAATGCATCTAATGAAATAAGACTGGAATGAAAATAAATGGTATGGAGGAGAATGCATGTGGAAGTGGAAGGTTACGAGATTCGTGAAGGACTTTATTATTCCAAGGATCATGAATGGGTGAAAATTGAAGGAACTACATGTCGAATAGGCATAAGCGACTATGCTCAGAAGACCCTCCATGAGGTGGTTTTCGCCGAGCTTCCTGAAAAGGGGCGTAAGATATCCAAGGCTGAGACCCTGGGAACCCTAGAAAGCGTAAAGGCCGTAGCTGAAGTATACGCCCCTTTATCAGGTGAAATCATAGATGTAAACGAAACCCTTACGTTGACGCCTGAGCTAGTCAATAAGAGCCCATATGAGGAAGGGTGGATCGCCGTCATCATCCCTTCGAATCTAGAGGAGGAACTTGGAAGCCTGATGGACTCTGAGAAGTACGGCGAATATATCAGAGAGATACTGTCTCAATGAGTGGTGGGGAATCCAGGTTCAACCCTAACTACGAGTTCTCTTCGATAATCCACTATAACCCTTATATAGCCGCTGAGGGAAAGGTCGACTTCCCGGTCTCCAGTATCTACTAATAGCCTAAACTTTGGAAGACTAAAAAGCTTATTGAACGTAGCTAGGACAATTATGTTGTCTCTGCCAACCCTCCTAATAACATTGGGACTTATCTGTTGATTCCCTCTACCGAAGATATAGCCCTGTCCCCCTATAGGAGTGACCACTATCCTAACAGGGTTGCATCCGCTATACCCCTCTAGTATATGGATTAGATCCCGCTCGGATACATCTGAGGCTAGAAGCCTCCTTCCCAGCACGACATCGACTCCTAGGAGACAGCTGTCTAACCCCAATTCCCGGAGCACCGCCTTGGCAGTTGTACCGGGCCCTATGATGTAGAGTATATCTTCATCCATCTCCTCAACCATGTACTTTGCTATAGACTTTTGAGCTTCCATTTCATCTTCTGTGAGGGGTGAAGGTGATTTTGCAGCCTGGAGTAGATCAGAGTCGTTTGGTACTCTAAGATAACCGTAAAGCCTAGTCTTCAGAAATCCCTTCCTATACTCCTCTTCATCCACGTCCACGACTTCTCTATCAACGGTGGACAAGCCTCCGCCCAAGAATTTAAAGGCTAGTAGGGCTGCAGCTTCAGGATTAACTGAGAATACAGCCGACTCCATTTTAACCCCTGAGGGCACTCCGATTACTGGCTTCCTAAGGTCTATGGCATCCATTATATCGCGTGCTGTACCATCCCCGCCACAGAAGGCTATTAGATCTACCTCGCGCCTCTCCATTTCAAGAGCTGCAGCCTTAGTATCTTCAGCACTTGTGAGTGCTCCACCGACGGAGACTATATAGTCGGGGTATATGCCCGCTTTTAATGCTTCATTTTCACCCATATCTCCCTTACAGGTAATCAATGTAAACGAAGAGCCCAAATGCTGCTTCAAAGCCTTAAGGAAGGATTCTGCTCTCCTAGGAGCTGGCGATTCACCTCCCCTTCTCCTAGCTTCTCTAACTATCTCCTCTCCATCAGATCCCTTTAGTGCCACGTTGCCACCTATGCCTGCGATTGGATTAACTATTAATCCTAGGATCCTCATACTCTCTTTATCCCTATACGGAAAAGCTTCCCGTCTATCCTCCATTCCTTCTCAAAGTATCCGTCCTCTTTCGGTTGAGATCCATGAGTCAGAGTTATCCTCTGCGCCCTAACCTCTTCGACTATATATGATGTGTACTCCTTTAGCCATTCACTTTCATCCTTACCGGGAGCGGTAATGTAGAGGTCTATGAACGCATCTACAGGTAAGTCCATGATCCGCCTCATCTCCTGGATACGCCTTACAACATCTCTAGCCAATCCTTCACGCCTTAGGTCGACTGTTAATCGGCTGTCTATGTAAACTCTGCCTTCATCGAATTCTCCTTTCGCGAATCCCTCAGGCATCTCTTCTACCAAGCTGATCATCTCTGAAGTTATACGAAGCTGCTCTCGTCCAAGCTTTAATTCATAGAAACCCTTCTCCTCTATCTTTTTCAAAACTCTTGCTCCATCCAACCCTCCGATGGCCTCCGCTATTCTATGAGTTTTATCCTTGAAGAGTGGACCTATCGATCTAAAGTTTGGGCTAACCCTTATCCTCCTTATGGCTCTCTCATCCTTCACGTCAGGGCATCTAAGGGATTTAGCATTCGCAGCTACTAGTATTACATCTCTGAGCATATTTATAGCCGTTTTCGCTTTGGGATTTTCTGTGAAGACTATTAGTTCTCTAACAGGCTGTCTTAACTTCAATCTAAGGCTCTGCCTCGCGCTCATAACAGCTGCCATCACCTTCCTGGCGATGGCCATATCTCCCTCTAGGTCCTCATCGATCCATTGAAGATGAGCTTTAGGCCACTCCGCCATATGGATGCTCTCCACAGGCTCCTTCATCGTAGGATATATTATCGTCCTATATGCAACCTCGGTTAGGAAAGGGATAAATGGAGCAGCCATAGAGATCCAATCTCTTAACGCATGAAAAAGCACCTTATATGCTGCAAGTTTTTCAGGGCTCTCTTTCTCAAGCCAGAAACGCCTTCTAACTAGGCGGATGTACCAGTGGCTCAGATCATCCACCATGAAGTTTCTTATAAGGCGGGCCGCTTCATGGATCTCATAGTTTTCCATAGCCTTAGTCGCTTCAGCCTTAAGCCTCTCTATCTTAGAGAGGAGCCACTTATCTTCTATGCACATATGTTCAAATAAATCTTCTAGAGGCCAGTCATCAGGCTTGAAGCCGTCTAGATTCATATATATGCTCGCGAATGAGAGAACGTTCCATATGACCTGAAGATCCCTGTAGGCATCTTCAACCCTCTCTATTGAGAACCTGAAATCCTCCCATATCGTGCTCTGTAACTCGTATAGGCGAAGGGCATCTCTCCCATATTCCGATGTAACCTCATTAGGTGATATGAAGTTCCCTAGGGACTTGCTCATCTTCTGGCCTTTAGGATCAAGTGTATGACCATGCATAATTACAGTTCTATATGGGGCCTCATTGAAGCATATCATACTAGCTATAAGTTGGGTGTAGAACCATCCCCTAGTCTGATCGTGCGCCTCGGTGATGGCGTCGGCGGGCCACCACCTATTAAATTTTATATCCTCCTTGGGATACTCAAGGCTAGCCCAAGACGCCACCCCGGAATCCATCCATACGTCAACTATGTCCGGCACCCGATCCATAACTCCCCCACAATTACATCTAAACTTTATGTTATCTACGCAGTCCCTGTGGAGATCCATCTTAAGCGGAGGATTCATAGAATCAGCTTTAAGCTCCTCAACGGATCCTATAACCTTAACTGATCCACACGTACGGCATATCCATATCGGGAGAGGGACACCCCAGTATCTCTGCCTTGATATAACCCAGTCCCTAGCTCCTTTTAACCAGTCAGCAAACCTCCTGCTCCCCGCCCATTCAGGGATCCAAGTGACCTTTGCATTCTCTTCTATCAGTTTTCCCTTAAATGCTGTTACTCTTATAAACCATTGTTCGGCAGCCCTCATAATAAGAGGCGCCTTACATCTCCAGCAATGAGGATAAGAGTGAACAATTTTAGCATGGTGTAAAAGCAAATTTTTATTTTTAAGATCCATTATTATCTCCCAGTCGGCCTCCTTAACGTATCTACCTGTGTATTTCCCGGCAGCCTTTGTGAACCATCCCCTCTCATCCACCGGTGAAACTAAAGGTAAGCCGTATTCTAAGCCGACTTCGAAGTCTTCTTCGCCATGACCAGGCGCTGAATGGACGCATCCAGTACCCTCATTCATAGATACATATTCACGGCTTAACACTATTTTATGAGCGTTTTTCAAATCCCTCTGGAGGGGTACCTCTTTCTTCAGAGGAGGTTTGTATTCTAATCCTTCAAGCTCCCACCCTTTAAAGCCCCTCAAAACCTTATAGGGGATACCTATCTCCCTGAAAACCGGCTCGCATCTAGCCTTAGCCAGGATGTAGCGTTCCCCTTGGGCCTCAACTTCCACGTACTCCTCATCCGGATGAACCATGACCGCTACGTTCGCAGGCAAGGTCCATGGAGTAGTCGTCCAAATTAGTATGTAGGCCCGCATCCTGTCCTTTATAGGCATTTTTACGTATATGGAATGGTCTTCAACATCCCTATATTCATCGGTAACCTCATAGCCTGCTAATGCTGTTTCACATCGAGGGCACCAATGGACAACCCTTAAACCCTTTTCTAAAAGGTTTTTCTCATAAGCCCTTTTAATAGTCCACCAAACAGCCTCCATATACCCGTCCCGTAGGGTTAAGTATGGATCAGCCCAATCCATCCATACGCCTAAATCCTTGAATATCCTAGTCTGCTCAGCGACGTTTTCCAAGGCGTAGCTCTTACACTTTGAGATGAACTCTGAAACCCCTATCTTATCCTCTATTTCCTTTTTACTCTTTAATCCAAGGCTCTCCTCAACTTTAACTTCTATTGGTAATCCATGGCAGTCGTATCCAGGCTGATCCCTTACCTCGAATCCACACATCCTTTTATATCTAATTATAACGTCTTTTAGAAATTTATTCCAGGCCGTCCCCACATGGGGGGGATTTGTAACATAGGGAGGGCCGTCTAAAAAATAGAATTTCCTCTTTCCCCTCCGAAGATTTCTAACCTTCCCGTATATTCCATTTCTATCCCACCATTCTAAGATTTCAACTTCTTTTAGGGTAGGATCATATGACTTCTCAGCTTTACCGACTATACCTTGCAATAGCATCCATCCCTTTCGGATCGAATCGACGAATCGGTACAGCTTTAACAAGAGTTCCTGGATTAAAAACTTTTTTAGGGAAGAACTATTAATCAAAGGCTAGATTGGTGGCTGGAAATGTCGCCTCGGAGATCCGCTTTGACCAGCTTGAGTACCGAGTTAAGCCGCGAAAAGCTAATGGAACGTTTAAAAGCATTAAAAGATTGGCTCACCTCAATGCCTAAGACTCCAACCCTCGAGTATATACTCCTAGGATTGATCGTAACCCTAGCCGCCATGCTCAGAGTCCTCCCAATTAGATGGGGTATGTACCTCTCAGAATTCGACCCCTACCAGCAGTATCGGATGGCAGATCGCATCATTAACCATGGTTTCTCCTCTTGGTTCACCTGGCGTGACTATATGAGTTGGCATCCTTGGGGGAGAGATATACCCACCACAAATTATCCGGGGATAGCCTTTACAGCAGCTATAACTTATAGGTTCCTCAAAATATTGGGCCTGGAATTGACTTTGCTCCAATGGTGCATAATCTTCCCAATAGTTTTCGGATCGTTAACATGTATAGCAGCTTATCTTCTGGGAAAGGAGCTAGGTGGAGGTAGTGTAGGGTTGTTTTCAGCTCTTTTACTTGCTTTCAGCTCATCCCATGTAAATCGAACCTCTTTAGGCTTCTTCGATAGCGAAACCGTCGGGATATTCCTAATGCTCCTCTTCTTCACACTATTTCTAAGAGCCTCTTCAGAAGAAGCCTCCTTGAGGGTAGTCGTAAATTATTCAGTCTTGGCGGGGTTATCGCTGGCATATCTAGCAGCTTCTTGGGGTGCCTTCAGATACCCATTAGGTTTAGTGGCTCTATATACCATGGTTATAGTGCTTCTCAGAAAAGGAGGTAAGAGTCTTCTTTTAACGTATGGAATAGCCATGGGAGTGGCTCTAGTGGCGATGTTTCAGATACCTAGGCTGGGATACGCTTTCCTAAGGGAGTGGACTACCCTAGCAGTAATAGGAGTACTTATCGTATTAGCTGCCTCTGAGTTTTCCAAAATATTAAAAACTGAGTTGGGTAAGACTTCTCTAATTTTATTGATAGCAGGTATTTTAGCTGCCGGAGGCTATCTACTACTCCGAATAGGGGTAATATCCTCTTTAGCAGGCAAGTTCTCAGCAGTTTTAAATCCAGGTATTAGGGCGGCCATGCCAATAGTTGAATCAGTAGCGGAGCATAGACCTGGAACATGGGCTTCCATCTTTTATGAATTCGGCGCCTTAATATTCCTCGGCATATTCGGATTCTATTTTACAGCGAAGAATGGGCGGCCTAGAGACGTATTTCTCATCTTATTCGGATTAACATCAGCCTATTTCGCTTCATCCTTCGTAAGGTTAACTCTTCTGATGGCCCCTGCATTCACAATCCTTTCAGCCACCGCTATAAACGAGTTGGTGAAGCCCTCCCTTGACATTCTTAAAGAAAAGATTTCGTTACCTAAGCGGAAGATCATTGTAAGGGTTGGAAAAGAATACGGCGTAGGAAGCATTATGATAATACTCATTGTTTTAATGCCTACTTTCTATTACGCTACTAGATCTGCCTATACACCTACTACGATAGCGACCTCAAGTATACCTGTGGCGCCATCTGGGGATGAAGTTGTGAAATATCAGGATTGGCTTCACGCCCTCTTGTGGATGCGAAATAACCTCCCGGAGGATGCGGTGGTCATGTCTTGGTGGGACTATGGCTATTGGATTACAGCAATCGCCGATAAGAGGTCCCTAGCAGATAATGGGACGATAAACGCGACGCAGATAGCAACCATTGCATGCACATTTTTATCCAATGAAACTTGGGCTATACCCGTGATGAAACGATACAATGTTACCCATGTAGCCGTCTTCGTAACTTGGACAAGGGATGAGAAAGGTGGGATCCGCTACTACGGCTATGGAGAAGACAATAAATGGTATTGGATGGCTAAAATAGGAAATGGTACGAGCATAGGAGATCTAACTTTTCACTTCTATCAGAGAAGGCTTGAAGATGAAGTAAGGTTTATTCGTATAGTCTCTTCAGGCGATAAAATGATCGCGAACGACACTATAGCTGGGAAGTCGGGAATAGCCGACAACACTATACTTGGGAAGATGATCATGATGGGTATATCGCCTGGAAGTGTGGAGAGCGATTACTTAGAGAGCGTCTTCACATCAGCGAACCGGTTCGTCTTAGTATATAAGATACTATATCTGAAAAGCGCCAATTTAACCCTTGAATTGTCTCCTAGATCCCTTGTTTATGGAGAATCCATTGCCGCTTCAGGTCAACTAATGAGCCCTGAGGGTAAACCGATCCCAGAAAAGGAGGTAGTAATCGAATCTCTCTGGCAGGAAAGTACAACGTGGCAAGAGATAGCTAAGGTGAGCACTAGCCGAAATGGTACATATCTAGTGTCATGGAATCCTCAGACAGGAAACTATACCGTAAGGGCGAGGTGGCCTGGTGAGAAAGGCGCATATAAGGAATCTATGAGCCTACCCCAAAAGCTTACCGTCGATAAATCCAATGCAAAAGTTACCTGTGAATTATCAAATTCGACCATAACTATAGGCGATGAGGTGTCAGTGAAGGTGAACTTATCGGTTCTTACAGATGAAGGAAATGTAACCCTGGAATACAAGGCTGAAAGGGGGGAATGGACGCGCATTAAAGTAGGATTGCTTGAAAATGGAACCTTCCTTACTACATGGAGCCCTGAGGTTACAGGTACGATTCAAATTAGAGCGATATGGAGCGGCGGTTTCAACTACAATCCTGCGACTAGCAGCCCAGCTATCCTAGAAGTAAAACCGAGAGAATCATGAAAGAGTTATCCAGAGGAGAACCTCTAATAGTAGATAAAAATCGATCATATACTCTATTATTGAGTGGATGGACGAGGCTGGCTATTCTCTAAAACTCTCTTCCTATACCTGATGTACTTATACTCTGGGGAGAAGCGTATAGGGTGAGGCGTGAAGGTTTCGCCACCGCATCTTGGACAGACCTCCTTTAATGTATATTCACCGCATGTTCTACATCGCCGTATTTTCCATCTCATCCTATGCGCCGGCCTTCCCCATTATGCTCTTTTATGACGTTTAAAGCCTCCTTTACTGCTTCTTCGAGCAGGCTTTCAGCTTCAAGATGGCTTCCCGCAACTGCCTCTATTTTGTATTTGGGAGATCCTATGGTGTAGACTCTTATCTTGGCTCTGCGAGGCTTTTTAACCTCCTTAGCCTTTATGAGACTTTCCTTTATGGCGTCTATCCCATCCGAAGTTGTACATGTGAGCTCGATTGTAGCCGTCACCTTAGATTCTTCAAGTTTTATCTTAGCCCTAGAAAGTGCAGTTAAAACATCAATCCATTCTTTAGGCAGTTCCAACCCTCTGAATGCCTTTTCACCTTCCTCCACGGCCTCCTCTAAAGCCTCATATATCGAAGCATATTTAGACGATAGTTTTTCTTTTAATTTCTCTAGATCGAAGCCTCCTCCTAATTGGTCTGCAGCGGCCTTCAAGATGGAAGAGGCTTTCTTCTCACGTTTCCATTCAAGCATCTTCTCTACTTTTTCTCTTCCAGTAACTCTCCTGAGGGAGAGGTCTATTTGTCCCCGACTCGGATCAATCCTTAATACTTTTAAAACCTGCTTCTCCCCCTCTCTAAGGTGATCCCTGATATTTCTAACCCATTTAGTGGATATCTCAGATATATGAATCAAGCCCTCCTTACCTGGATATTCATCTAGAGAGACGTATGCCCCGTATCCAACTATACGTTTCACAGTTGCAACTATTAGATCTCCAACCTCTGGATACTCCTCATGTAACACTTCAGGTTTCTGGTTCAACTTCACCTTAACTCCTGTACCGTTTCGCCTCTTACCCTAGCTTTCCCGCCTGTAGGTTCGGCGAGGACTTCATCGCAGACCTTACATTTTATTAGAGTGCTGGCTCTATCGAAGATAACTTGTTCATTACCACAGCTACTACATTTAACCCTTAGGAATAGGCTTCTCGGCCTTGGGATTAAACTAGTCTCCGACATTTCATCTCACTCTATTTGTAGTTTACTCAGCCTTTTACCTAAACGATAAATTATATATCCACAATCACTACATTTTAACTTTAGAAGCTGCTTCTTCGTAGTCTTCGCATGTTTCCTAAGTTCAGGCCATTTCTGTCCCCCGTAACCATGTTTTTCCTTTTCATGCCTCCTAGCCCCTTCTGCTAACGCCCTCTCACGCCCTTTTTTATATAATGAGACTTCATGTTGCACATGCCTCTTACATCTTGGACAGTATGCATTGACCTCCTTGGCTATTTTCATCGAATTTCAACCCCTCGATATCATCGAAGCGATATGAGGACTCCTATTTATTTTAATCGCTTCCTCCTCTACCCCAGTTAACTCTTATGGCTATCCCCCTTTTGATTAAAGGATCTGCGTTATCTACAGGGATTGTGGCTAAATCCTCGGTTTCGAATGGACCATAATTCATGAGATTAAGCCCTGTAATCTTAGGTAAAGGCCTTAATATACGTATAAGTATTTCATCGTTACCCTTACCTTTTTTCTCCTTTGCGTTTCCCTTAACATGGGGCTCCGAGCTTCCTCCTGCTTCTATTAGTGATTTCTCAAATTCCTCTAGGTGTTTTATCGCATTCTTTTCTTCTAGTGTTAATTTGGATTCCTCAGGCATCACTCCATTAACTACTAGTGAATCGAAAATTTTTACGATTCTTCTTTTAATTAGATCCATGAAAAGGGACTTAGCCCTTTCAAACTCCTTCTCCCTGAGCATGCACTCAATACTTGAATATCCTTCTTGCTCTAAAAGTTTTTTTAATCCTTCTAGGTACTTCCTAATGTTTACGTAAAAATCATCCTCTAGAGCCTGAAGATCTGAGTTATTTAATTCATTACTCCATGCTTCGATGAGTCTTCGATAAGTTTCATTCAAGTCGAATTTCACTTCACGGATGACCTTATAAGATCGGATAAGCCCTCCCTTTGCATGCTAGGAGAACCGCTGCCTCTATAGGTAAGTCGAGTTTAATCTTATTATAGGGCCCGTATTCATGGTCCACTAGACGGAATTTTGGGGCTTCCTCCACATACATCTTAGCCTCATCACCTTTTATCGCTATTGCGTCTTTAAATGGATCGAATATATCAATTCTCTTTAGAGGTATTTTAACCACCCTCATACCTGTTTTACTGTTTAGTGTTCCTACTATACGAATTAACCTGTGAATATCTGTGGTGTCCACAGTATCTATTTCAACAGAGGTTTCATTTATAGCTTCCTGGATAGCCTTGATCAACTTTTTCTTCCCCTTAAGGATCGATGTTTTCGAGTCTAATCTCCCACGGATTTTCATTATCCAGTTGGGAGCATCGAAAAAATCGCTTCCCCTATGCGAATCTAGGAAGGCGAGGTCTATTCCGGTACCAGTGACGTAGTCGACCACCTCTTTACGCTCCTCCCTTCCTAGTGATCTGACCTTATCGCTGATTGCGTGTACATGGTATCCTCTATGACCGGTGAAGTTGACTTGAAGTTCCTCTTGGGAGAGACCGAAATCGTCCATGAGGAAGTCCACTAGCTTTATAACTTCTCTCTTGGCTGTGTTTAAGCATTCTTCGCATATCCAATTCTCCTCGCGTATTTTGCCTCCGCATTCTGGGCAATTCTCCGGGGCGCTTCCCATACCTGATTTACAGCAATTCGTGCAGATCCATCTATCATGCTTTAACTTACAGGGTAGGCTGAGATGATCTGCATCTATGTCGAAGACTAGATCGGATCCCAGCCATCCTTTTTCGTCCATTTCCGCTTCTGGCCTTTCATAGTAGGCAGATGAATGATATGCATCGGCGGGCACTATATCATTTATAAATTTTTTTAGTTCACTTGGATCCCTGAATCCCTTATGCCTCAACATAGTTTTACCTTTAAAAATTATAAAGCCGAACTCTCTCAGACTTAACCCTTCAGGAGGCATTATATCGCCGATGTTAGCCCTATAATAGAGTCCAAACCATTTCTTTACGAAGTCCTCAACTTCCAATTTTTTCCCTCTGAACTAAAAATCCCTTCTTACGCCTATAATAGAACAGGGGATGCCTTATATTACGGCATAGCTCATCGGGATTATGGCATAGCCCATGGGTTTTAAGTGTTGCACACCTTGGAGGCTTATATTTTCTCCCTGCTCCTCTGAACCCGCTTATATGTTCGACTTGATATCGTGTCTTCTCCAGATCGAAATCCGATGCGCTCCTAAAAAGTTTTAAAACCTCATCCTGTGAAACACCTATGTTGACTAAAAAGGAAGTGAGGGTAAACCTTCCTATATGGGATATACTCCTCCCCGCCTCTAGATCGCCATATAAAGCCTTTATACAGGGAGGAAACGCAGCTAAGGAAACCTCTCCACCAGAGACATATAAAGGTTCGGAGGATAGAATTTCATTACATAACCGCTCAAACTTATCTAATACCGGTTTAATCTCCTCTCTAAATGGAATTTGAATATTTTTATTAACCTTATCCTCGATCTTCCTTCTAATCTCTTCCTGTAAAAGCCTTGCACATTCATCTCTGGTTAAGATCACTCGTCCGCCTTCAACCCTTCTATTTATCAGCCTCCATCTAGACTCCTTTATCCATACTGAATTTTTTAGGTAATCAGCGAAATGTACTCCAAGTCTGATTGGACTTTCATCTAGCTCTAATAGATCCCATGAAAATTCTCTAGCAATCTCTTTTAGAACGTTTAGATCGTCTCCCCTGAGGTATTGATAAGCACGTTTGGCTTCGGCTAATGCATACCTCCTAGTTAGGCGATCATTTTTTAAGATGCTTACCATGAATATTGCGGCAGGAAACGATAGTAGTTCTATCTCATCCTTTTGACCCCATCCTTGGATCTCCACCTTCCGAATGGCTTGTTCTATGCGTTCCTTCGCCCTTTCTAATACCGATGAAAATTGGGGGGCCATCAGCTCGTCTGTTCTAAACTCTATCTCTTTCACCCGCTCCGCAGCCTTCCCCGTGAAGGGATACTTTGCAACTTCAACTATTGAGGACATTAACCTCCTCGGCTTCTATACTTGGAGCTCAATAATAGGCGAGACCA
>JAWBPF010000037.1:0-13709 GCA_038825355.1 Bathyarchaeia archaeon | reverse complement strand
ATGAGTTTGAACGTCTCAGCCAAATTCTTCTCGGAAACTCTATCCTCCCTAAGGATCGATAAGAGCCTTTCCCTAAGCCTTCCAGGCAGGGCCTCCATCGCGTAGAGGACCGCTATGTTACCGAGCTTATGCTCCTGGATATCCTTACCCTTAGCCTTACCCGTCTCTTCTCCATAGATGTCTAGGAAGTCGTCCACCACCTGGAAAGCCAAGCCGATACTCCAACCATAACTGGATAAAGCCTTCCTCAGACTCTCGGTGGCTCCGGCCTCCACGCATCCTATCTCACATGAAGCCCTTATAAGGGTAGCCGTCTTCTTCCCTATCATATCCATGTAATCCTCTATGCTGACCCTTCTAAGCCTCTTCTCCTCAAGGTATCCACCCCGTCCTGCCTGCTCCATGAGGATGTCAAGCCTCTCCCCTTCGATCAACTCCTTAATCGTAGAGGACATTATCCTCCTAACCTCCCCTGGATTTCGGCAAGCATCAGCCAACTCCTCAAGGCTCTCCCTATAAAACATGGCTGCAAGCAGGGCCATAACATCCGAATATAATGCTCTCGTCGTGGGAAGCCCCCTCCTAACCTCCCCCTTATCGATGATATCGTCTACCAATAGGCTGTAATTATGTATCAGCTCAACCACAGCAGCTCCGTTCAATCCCACATCCTTAGACCCGCCTGAAGCTTCACAGCTGAGGATGGCTAGAGCAGCCCTAATCCTCTTCCCACCCGCCTCAAACTGGTGGAGAAGTATAGGCTTGAAAGGATCGCTGGCCCCCCTAACCAGGTATCCGTTTATAATGGGATCCACCATCCTACCAATCGAGAGAATTCCATCAAGAGACAATATCATACCTCCTCTAAACGCTTACCCCGCTTCAAGGGGTTATCAAGGTGCATCTAACCTTCTCTCCCCTAATAACCTTGAGAAGCCTCCCTTCTGCATCCAAGTTCACGATAGCCACAGGTATACCTAACTCAGCTATATGGGAAGCCTCTCTAAGCTTACCCATAAACCCGCCTGTGACATCTCTCAACCCATGAGCCGAGGAGGCCAAGCTGCAAAGCGCTTTCACATCTCCAACCTTCATGGAGGCTATAAGCCTTGCATTTCTATCCCTCTTTGGATCACCCGTGTAGACTCCATCCACGTCGCAGCCGAATATAACCATGGAAGGCCTAAGCCTTTCCGCCATATAAGAGGCTATCTGATCCCCTGACACTATGGAGAAGCCCTTAGCTAGGTCCAGAACCAGGTCACCATGGAGCATCGGAGTAAAACCTAAATCTAGTAGAGTTTTCAGCGGCTCGATATTCATATGAGTTAACCTGCCTTCATAGGTTGTGATGATGCTTGCAGGGTTTAAAGGGAACGCAGCCACCCCCCTTTTGGATAAGGCTCCGAGGAAGAGACTATTCAACTCCGCAAGCTTCGCCTTCAGCTCAGACACGCCGGCCAGCTGCCAATCACCGGCAAATCCCCTATGAAGCTCATACCTTGCAGCTATGGGGTGACCGTAGGAGCCAGCTCCATGAATCAGGACAAGCCTATCCTTAACCTCTGAAATCTCTGCTGCAACCCTAGCCATCCTTTCCAGTTTAGGCGTGGCTTCTCCATCCTTCCTTGTGATAACGGAGCCCCCAACTTTAACTATAAGTAAACGTGTGGAACCCGAGCCTCTACACCTCATCAAGGATACGCTTAACCTTGACAGTAGGCTTCTCAGCTGGAAAACCGGCTCCGCATCTATCGCAGAACTTGGAGTCCTCGTAGTTCACTTCCCCGCAGCTCGAACAAAATTTAACTCTCCCCTCATACTCCTCCATAAGCTCAATCATCCTCCTCATCCTCTTGAGGATGCCCCCCCCAAGGCTCCTATTAGGCATATTTAGTTCACCAGCCTAAACCGAATTAATCTACTCCGATACAAATGGATACCTTACCAGTTTTAAGCCACTAACCAATATATATTAATTAAACCCTTTGTTGAGATGGTTTAAGCCAGGCCCACCTCCGAAGGCGGGACGACAACATGATCAAAGGCATACAACTAACCAACTTCATGTCCTATAAGGATGCCTACATACCCTTAAAGCCTGGATTAAACCTGATCCTAGGCCCAAACGGGGCTGGCAAATCCTCCATATTATTGGCGATATCCCTAGTATTAGGTCAATCCTATACTGAGAGGGGTAGGAGGCTCAGCGAACTAATAAGATGGGGTGAGGAGGAGGCCAGCATATCCCTCATCATAGATAATACCGAGAGATGGGGAAAACCATTCAGAAATATAAGGAAGGAAACAGTTAAAGTCGGGAGGATACTTAAGAAGGACGGTGACTACTACTACCTCCTAGAAGATAAGATAACTCCTAAAAGAGATGTTCAAACAGCCTTCAATTCGATAGGGGTAGACCCTGAGAACATGCTCCTCATAATGCATCAACTAATGGTTGTAAAGTTCAGCTCCACCAGCGCCCAAGAGAAGCTTCGTATGCTCGAGGAGGCGGCGGGGTTCCAATCATACCGCAGCGACCTAACCGAGGCTGAGTGGAGACTTAAGGAGGCCATGGTCGAGGAACGTAGAATACTGGACTCCCTCAACGCAACACTGGATGCTCATGACTATTGGAAGAGGGAGTACGAGAAGCTCAAGAAGAAGAGGATGCTTGAATCCAGACTCAGAGAACTAAACGCTGAAATGGCTTGGAGCCGTGTATCACGGAGAGAGGAGCATATACTAAGGGCTAAGGAAAAACTCAGCGAGATCAGAGAGGAAATAATCAAGCTCAGGAGAACCCTTGAGGCTGCAGAGGTCGAAGCCATATCAGCTAAATCGAACTTCCAGGAAGCCCTAGAGAGGATAGATAAAGTATCGCCTAGGGAGGTCCAAGCCTATAGGAGGGAGCTCTCCCTTAAAGCCGAGGAATGGGTCAACTCCGAGGTTAATAGGGCGGTATCCAAGAAGAGCCTCGAGGAGGCCTTGGAGAAATATAGCATCCTCGAAGCACAGATAAGGATCCTGGAGGCAGAGGCTGAAGACCTAAGGAGGGACGCAGAAAATCTAGGCACAAAGCCTCCTATATCAAGGAAAGCCATAGAGTTAGCCTCAGAGATAGGTGCTGTCGAGGCAGAGTTGAAGCCGCTCAGAGATGTAAGCGAGGACGTGGAGGAAGTCTACCTCTCCTACACGGGTACACTGGAGGACTTGAAGAAGAAAGCTGAAGAGGTCGCTTCATCCAGAAGACAACTTCTAAAGGAGTTGGAGGAGAGGATGAAGGAGTGGAGGAGAATAATCCAAGGCTACCTGAGGGATCTAAACGAAAGCTTTAATGAAATATTGTCGGCGGTTGGAGGTGTAGGCTCGATAAGCCTACGGGACGCTGAAAACGTTGAGAAGGCAGGTTTAGAGATATCGGCAGCCTTCGGCTCCTCTACGCCAAGGCCGCTAGACTCATTATCCCAAAGTGGAGGGGAGTGAAGCGTAGCCCTAGTAGCTTTCCTACTAGCTCTACAACAGAAGATTAAGTCGCCTTTCAGGGCTATCGACGAGTTCGACGTCCATATGGACCCTAGAAACAGGGAAACAATGACCCGACTTATAATATCCAACTCTAAAAACACGCCCGGCACTCAATACTTGGCGATAACACCAGGAGTCCTCAGGATACATGAGGACCCTATCCACATCCTAGTCGTCCAGAAAGTCTCTGGATTATCCCAGGTTAGAGAGCTGGAGTTTGAGAAGGGTGTAGAAATTGCGGGAGACCAGCTCCAAACCTAAATTATCAAGGGGGCGCAGGGAAGTCAGGGAGATCATAGAGACATGTAAGGCCGTAGAGGAGAGGAGATTCAACCCATTCTTCATAGACATAGGGAACGCTGTTCAAACCCTGAGGCTCTACTATCCCCTCTGGAGGAGCATTGAAGACTACTCTATGGATGCTGAGGCCCTTAAGAGCCTCTCAAAGGTCCTAGCCCTCCAAAATAGTCAGCTCCTCTACCGTTCAAGCAGACTATACGCTGATCCTGAGGTAATCTCCTCTAGGCTTAAACGACTATCAACAGCTAAACTGGCTGAAAAATTCCTCAAGGCCTTCCATCCAGTAATCGAATTGGAGCAGATTACAAGCCCTCTCATAGGGGAAGCCTTAATCCATTGGAGCCAGATGACCCCCTACTCCTGGAGGAGTAGAAATATAAGCCTCGGAATGGGGCCTCAAAGCCTATCCATAGCCGAGCTGGAGGCCATGGGTGTCACGGAGCGTAAGGGGTTCCATGAGAGGCTGAAGGAGATAGGGGCGGAGCTCAGGACTGCTTGCCTTAAAGGACCCGTGGAATACTCAAGGTTCATTCGATCAAACATAGTAGGAGGAGCCGGGATAGTTGAGAGGGCTTATCTAGTCAGCTTCCTCCTAACATCCAGGGAAGCCTCCTTGAAGAGGGATATGGATGGAAACCTTTGGCTCTGGATTCCCCCCAGAGACTATAGGGGAGAGGTTGAGAGCATACCCATCCAGGTAGAGACGGGAGACGAGATCGATGGCTGAAATAGAAGGGTTCGGCGAGAAGATCAGGAAGGCTGTATTCCTCCTCATGTACAGGAGAGGGAGGATGCCTGGCGCTAAGGAATGGGAGCTTAAGGCGACGCTAGGCAAGGAGTATGTCAAGGTCCTAGATAGGCTGAATCAGATCCTCTCAGAGCTCGGTCTCGAAGTCTACAAGCTACCTGTAGGTGAGGGAGATATCCGATATCTCATAAGGGCTAAGGACACCATGACTAGGAGCCAAGCCAAGCTATGCGGCTGGAGAATAGATAACCTGGCAGCTTTAGCCGCAGCCATAGCCGACATAGTATCGAAGCAGGGGAGAAGCAACCGTAGGGACCTGGAAGATCTCATATCCAGGAAGATCGGCAGATGGAGGAGTCTAAGCCTTATAGATGGGTTCATCAAATCGGGATACCTGGAGGAGGGTGAAGACGGTATGATATCCCTGGGATGGAGAACCCTAGTTGAGGTAGACTTGAAGGATTTAATGACGCTTATCCTGGGGGCTTCTCAAGATACGAGAACAACTGTTTAGGAAATTCCTTCTCTCTAAGGAGTCTATGGAACCCATCCTCCTTCACGCTCTCCTTCACGAAATTAAGCTCAGAAGATTGGGCCAGGTGGTCATGAACCTTACCTCTCCTCAGGGCTGTCATCACAGTTCCCTCGAAGAAGGAGGCGAGATCGCCATCCTTACAGACGGTGCAGTCGCATCCCATTGGGCTTCCTCTATGTCTAATCCATTCGCCTCTCTTCATGAAGCCCCAGCCAAGCCTATCAAATATGTTTATCTTATCCTTAGTCAAAGGCTCAGGGGGAGGGGGCGTGATCCACCTGGAGAAAGTGTCGACGCCGAAGCTGGGAAGTATCATCCCTTCCGCGCAGGCATGGAAACCCCTGCCCAACCTAACTTTCGGAGGAGTCTGAAACCCATGAATCCAGACATCTTTCAGGATATCCGATAAGCTCTCCAGCATCCTGAGAGCCATGTAGGGGAACGATCCCCTTAAATCTAAACCTATAGCTGAATAACCTCTATCCTTCAACTCCTTAACTCCATCCATTAGATCCTCTGCGGCCTCCATGTTCAAAACGGGCATTAAGGGTGCATCTACACCTCTCTCAACTCTCCAATTCTCAGCGTATCCTAGGCTTGACCTGAAATCCTTCCAGCTGATGTCATACGGCTGCTGTACAGTTATTAAGTCGGCACCCGCCAGGAACTGCAAATCCAATAGGGTTCGAAGCTGGGAAGCATCCTCAACTTTTGAGCCACCCTTAAAACAAAGATAAATCAGGAGTACATCTTCATCCCTTGAAACCTCCCTTGCAATACGTCTGATAAAACCCTTAAAGAACTTATCATCAGTAGTAAGCCTCCTTAACGTATCAGGATATATTAAACGCTCGGCCACCACCACGCATCCCAAATCTCCACTCATGGATCCGAGCCCCAAACCCTTAAAGGATGAGACTTCAGGCGAAGAAGGAATCTTCTCAGGAGTATTGAAGCCCAAGCCTCTAACTCTTACATGCTTAACCGAGGCCACTGTAACCTTATCCGCGGCCTCCATTTTAACCTCCAAATAAGCCATGATGGATTCACCCTAACCCGGGGGTACTCACAAACCATATTTTAATATCAGCTTATACAAATCCATATTTTAATGTAAAACTCGTAAGGCTTCCCCACCGAGGGGAACCTTGAATCTCATCTCTTTAATTCCATCCTCTTCTTATGGGGTTCCTCCATGTTTTGGAGCCTTATCTCCGCCATCTTCGATGCAAGCATCACTAGAAGCTTAGATTTCGCCATCCCGCTTTTTACTAGTATATATCCGGTTCTGTTCCACCAGGTTCGCGGATGGGCTGCCTCGGTGTTCGACTCGGGCTCTAAGCCGAGCTTCTCAGCGGCCTCCATGAGCTCCGATAACTTAGGGGAATTAACCCCTAATCTAAGGGGTATACGTCTCCCATCCCTTCGAGTCTTGGAAGAGTCGATATATACCGGCCATACGATTACTCTATCTCTCCTTCTCACCTGGGTCAATCCCTTCCAAGGTATCTTCCTATGGAGACTCTATAAGTACGGCGTTTATCACTCCATCTTGACCTGGTCGAGACGTCACCCTCGCTTTTCCTAGGGAGGTGGCTATCACCGCACCTTTAGTTATTATCTCCCTCTTCTGATATTCACGGTTAGCAGGGTTCTCTAATACGTCCTTGATCTCAGCTTTCTGAGCCTTCCCAGAGCTGGGATCCATTATGTTCACATCTCTACATGCTAGAAGGGCTAATTTCATGTTACCCCCCCTTACCCTCTTGGCTTTGAGGTGCTTATCTCCTAGCCGCGTCTCTGTTGGGGAGCCCCCTCTCTCGTAGGCTCTTTTACCTCTAAATGGTCTCCGTTTTCCCCCGGACTTTCTCCGTTTATCGAGGCTCCAATGCCATTTGGTCAAACCTCACACACCCTCATCGATATGCAGATGGCTTCATCGGGGGATCTTCTTCGATTTAAGGCTTATAAACGTTTAGTCCCGGCTTTTCTCAGCTATCATGTCGAAGAGGCGTTTAAGCTGCTGCTTCATAACTGGCAGGTTATGGCTCAGGTTGAAGTAGTCGGCGAAGGCCTCCGTGGTTCTGAGAATCTTCGTGTTACCAAGCCTCTCCTCGCTTATCAAGCCCATATCTAACAGCCTACGTATATGCCTGTAGGCCTGTCTACCTCTAACTTTGGATACGTACGCCTGGGTTACAGGCTGCTTATAAGCTATGAAGGCTAGGGTTCTAAGGGGTCCCTTCGAGAGTAAACGGCGGCTGACTAGCCTCTTCACTTTAGGGACGTAGTCTCCCCTAAGTTGCATCATGAACCTTCCATCACTTAACTCCACTATCTGGAGTGCGCTTCCCATGTCCTCATATCTCTCCCTAAGTTTTCTAACCAGCCTCTTAGCCTTCGACGTGGACTTTACTCCGGCGATCGATGATAGGACATCCAATCCGAGGGGTCTACCCGCCGCGTAAAGTCCAGCCTCCATAGCGGCTATAACCTCTTTCTCATCGATGGGTTCCTCATCCATTACCGATGTCCTCCTGGAGGGGAGTAATTAAAAGGTCATCATCTACAACGGCGACATATACTCGGCCTTCATGTGCAAGGAATATTAGGAGTATGAATATTCTAACCGTTTCCATTCGTTTTTTCAGGGATGTCAGCTCTGAAAATGAGACAGGTTTACCGGTGAGGCTGAACCTCCTGATTAATTCGATGTAGAGCTTATCCAGATACTCTTCTATGTGGGTAAGGAAGTCATCAGGTTGGCCAGTTGGAACCTGAAGCACCTCCAAAACCCTCGTTTCCCGGCTCTCTTCCATTAGTCTATGCTCCTTCTCCAAGGCTGATATTAGAGCGTCTAGGATGTCCGATATGGATGTTAAAGTATATTCGAATCTGAATGATATAGGTAAAGGCGGAGGCACGAACTCCTCTATGGTTTTCCCCTTATACATTGGAGGTTCTTCCATCTTCAGGAGGAGTTCAGACTTCATTCTATGAATCATCGAAGATGAAAGGAGGGCTGTTCCTGAAGCTGAGAAGTCGACATATCCTTTCTTCCTTATCTCCCTCAGGAATGAATCGAGTATATTCGCCAGCTTTATACTCCACGGCTTGAGCTTATTTAGGTGGAGGAGGTCAAACAATATTATATAGGGAGGATTCAGCCAGAAAGGCTTCTCCATCAAGCAGCCACCTTCCCCCTCGGCAAGGGAACTATCCTAGAGTAGCCTTTCTCTATATAGACCCCGTAAACGCTGTCTGCTTTAGCTACGGTGGAATCCTTGAGGGAGATTACTATGAATTGAGACCCTTTAGATCGCTCCTTTAGAAGCTCCGCGAGGCGTTGGGAGTTCCACGCATCTAGATGGGCGTCTATCTCATCGAACATGTAGAAGGGCATAGGATTTATATCCTGTAATGCGAGTATGAAGCATACAGTGGCTACCGATTTCTCGCCCCCACTTGCACCGCTTATTGAGAACTCAGCTTTTCCAGGAAAGGCTAATATCACCTCCAAACCTCCTTCAAATGGATTATCTTGGTTCTCCAAGAGGAGTCGACCTGAGCCTCCCCCTGAAAGTTTTGAGAATATAGACCTGAATGCCTTATCTATAATCCTGAAGGCCTGCATGAATGAATCCCTCTTACGGCCTTCAAGCTCATCCATGAACCTGATTATCGTAATTCTCTCCGCTTCCAACTCGTTTATCCTTAGAGATAACCCCTTATAGTTTGAGGCGTATTCCCTGTATTGCTGGGATGCAAGCTCGTTTACAGCTCCTATTCCCTCAAGTTCCTCTTCCAGAGGCCTCCTCAAATCTTCAATATCCGATTCACTATATTCTAATCGTTGCGGGAACTCGTATCCTAGGGCGTGGAGATCCCTTAAAAGGACCGCCTTCTCAACCTCCATGTTTCTGAGGGAGGATGAAAGCTCCTCATATTTCGATGAAGCCTTATCATATTCCCCGTAGATGCATTCAAGCTCACTCGTCGCAGCGCTGATCTTCTCTTCAATTCCTCTTAATTCCCCTCTAAGCCTATCCATAGATGAGGATACCCGGCTCATAAGGTCCTCTAATCCCTGAAGTTCTCTCAAGTTAGCTTCCGCGTCTTCTTCCAGCCTCTTCGCAGACAACCTTTCCTGGCCTATTCTATCCTCGATCTCAGCCTCCCGCTCAAGAATCCTCTTAATATTGCCTGAGATCGCTTCCCTTGAAGATTTCAGGCTTGACAGCTCCGCCTCAGCTTTAACGAGGGCCTCTCTAACTTCGCCTAGTTCTCCTTCGAGCCGGGACATCTCTGCCCCGGAATCTTCTATCGGCGAAGATTGAATCCTATCTATTAGGGAATCCCTCTCCATCGTAAGGTTATCAAGCTCCCTTTTTAACCCTTCAACTTTTAAGGCTGTCTTATCCGCCTCCTCTCCGTATAGTTCCCTATCTCTGTAGACTTCCTTTATTGATGCTTCTAAATCCGTTAATTCCCCTGAGATCTTTCTCTTCTCGTCTTTAAGGCTTTCAATCTCCCTGTTTCTTACGCTCAGTTCACCCTCGAGCTTTATGGCCTCAAGCCTTAATGCCTCAGCACCTCCCTCTATACTATTTAGCTCTTCTCTACATTTCTCTATGCTAGATTCAAGTTTCTCGACGAGGCTTCTGAGGCTCATGGTTTCAGGAAGCCATTCACGGGGGCTCCTATAATCTCCTGTTTTAAATCCCCCATCTGGCTTGAATAGGTCTCCCTGGATGGATACGGCACGTACTCCTTGGAGGGATAGGAGAAAAGCCTCTTTTCTGCTCTCTGTTACTAATGTATCTCCTAAAACGTATAGGAGGGCTGGTCTCAATCTACTCGGAACCTCGACCAGATCTACAGCCTTAACGGCTTCAGCTCCCTGCGGCGCCTCCAATTCTTTAACTCTTGAGACCTCCGATAACGGTATGACCTTGACTGGGCTTAAGCCTAGCCTCTTGGCGAGTTTAAAGCAGTTCAGCGAGTCTTCAAGACTCTCCGTTACTATGGCGTCAAGCCACCCCTCCGATGCGGATTCTAGGGCTGAGATGTAGGGCTCTGGAATATCTATGTGGTCCCTGAGCCTACCTATGATGCCTTTCAACGACCCAGCGGCTGCAGCCTCCACTAGTTGAATGGCCGCTTCAGTCTCAGATTGAGGAGTGCCCTCCTGGCCGGCTAACGCCTTCCTAGCCTTCTCAGCAACGTTTAACGCCCTATCTAGGATGCGCCTTTTCCTATCTTTAAGCCTCTCCAGTTCAGTGGCTTCCGTTGAAATCTCTCTTAAGCGTATATCTCTAGCCTTAATCGTATCGTATTTCTCTGAGATCTTCCTTGAAACCTCCTCTAGAGCTTTTTTGAGGGTTTCCCTATGCGCCTCTAACCTATCGGCTTCACTGGATAGTATTTGCATCCTATACCATAAGTTTTTCAGATTCGATTCCTCCACTGTTAATCTCTTCGTAACCTCGTCTATTCGCCTATTCAGAGATTCTATCTCCGGGAGGCGGCCTGAGTAATCCCCTGTTAATTTGGAGAGTTTAAGTAGTATCTCTGAACGTTTGTCTTCTAATTCCCTCTGCTTGTCTATCAGCTCATCCCTTATTCCTTGGACGACCTTGACCCTTTCATCGATTCTAGAGATCTCTTCTTCGAAGGCGGAAACCTCGGAGGACAAGCCTTGCTGCTGCCCAGTCAAGTATTCTATGGTTCGGTGAACCGCCTCCATCTTGGCGGATAACTCAGCCTTTAAGGCTAAAGCCTCCCTTAAGCGCTCATTTACCTCTTGTAGGCTGTGTGCTTCCTTCTCAGAGATTTCAGTTTCTAACCTATTCCTCTCCGTGTTTAAGTGTTCTAGTTCTTCATGGAGTAGGCTTCTGCGCTTCTTTAATTCCCCGATCTTCTCTGAGAGTTCATCCCTATATTTGGCAAGTTCATTGGATTCAATTTCCAGTCTATGTATTTTCATGGACGTGATTTGAGCCTTGAGACTCCTCAATTCATTGCATATTACGCGGCTCCTCAGTAGCTTGTTACGCTCCTCCTCTAAGGATGTGACCCGCCTTTTAACTTCTTCAACTCTGGCTGAAGCTATTTTCACGTTTATATCTGCTTGCTGGAGCTGAGTTAAAGCCTCAGCCTTCTTAGAGTCATAGATGCCTATTCCAATCATGTTCTCTATAATCTTCCTCCTCTCTTCAGGCGTTGTGTCAGCCAGCCTCGTCACAGTGTGCTGTGGAACTATATTGAGGCCTGAAAGGGTTAGGCCGGCTGACGATAAGGCATCGTTTATCTGCCTCCTTGAGACCCTCCTACCGTTTATCCTATATATCCCCTCCCCCCCTCTAATGAACTCCCTTGATATGGTCACATAATCTGAATCGATAGGTATCCTTCTATCCCTGTTATCAAATCTCAAAGCGACATACGCTGACTTTGCAGAATCCATTGAAGACTTTGAGATTAGATCCTCGAACGCGCCTCCCCTAAGCTCCTTCGGGCTTAATTCACCTAGGGCGAACTTTACTGCGTCCATTATGTTCGATTTCCCGCTCCCATTCGGACCCGTTACTACCGTGAGGCCCGGCTCCAAGTCTATGGAGATTTTCCTTCGAAACGTCTTAAATCCCCTGACATCTATACGTTTAATGTAGACCACTGTTTCCATCCTTCCATGGCTGTTTTTAATACGCTTATAATTTAGAGAGGCTGACTTAACCTATAGGGAATTATCCTTCAAGGACTTTTTAAAATGGTGGTTTTAATATCAGAGGCTCAGGGTAAGGGGTTTCATATGGAATATTTAAATCTGGCATTAATTTTTAGGTTCCAAAGCGTCTCTTACGTTGCTGGTAAGTCCTGATTGCTCTAAGGAGGTCTATCTTCCTTAGATCGGGCCAGTATATGTCGAGGAAGAGTAGCTCGCTATAGGCTGACTGCCAGAGGAGGAATCCTGAAAGACGCTCTTCGCCGGAGGTCCTAATTATCAGATCTGGATACGGGTTCGGTAGATGAGCCGTGTAAAGATACTCGTTAAAGACTGATTCATCGATATTGGAGAGAGGTACTCTACCCTCTGAGACATCTTCCACCACTTTCTTAACCGCGTCGATTATCTCAGCCCTTCCACCGTAGGCTACTGCTATGTTTAGAAAGTGGTTCCCATATTCCTCTGTTAACTCTTCAACCTCCCTTAAGGCTTCTCTTAGGGATTCAGGTAGTATCTCCAGCCGGCCTAAAGCTTTAACCTTCACCTGGTTCTCATGAATCCGGGGGTCTCTCCTAAGTTTTTTAACCTGTTCTTCCACGATGTTGAGCACAGCCTCCACCTCCTTCTCCGTCCTTTTAAAGTTCTCAGTGGAGAAGACGTATATCGTCACTGTTTTTATGCCCAGTTCCAGGCACCATTCTAGGAAGTCCTCCGCTCTCTTAGCGCCTTCCTTATGGCCGAGGACGGAGGGTAGGGCCCTCCTCAACGCCCATCTTCTATTTCCGTCGAGTATAACGGCGATATGTTCCGGCTTCTCCTTAGACCTTATCTGGTCTATTAGCCACTTCTCATAGAGCCTGTAGACTCCTATTATTTGAAGGAATTTTTTAAGCAATTTATCCTCTCCTCAGATTCTGGAACTCCTCAACGCCGATTTACAGGGGCATTTCCTCTCCTTAGGGATCCGCCTTAAAGCCTCCTCAATTAACCTATAGATATCATGTGCAACTTTTTCTCCGATTCTAGCTACTTCTTCGGCGGTTAGCTTCTTCTGGAGGCCTGCCGCCATGTTGGATACGTAGCATATTGGGGCGTAGCAGAGCTCCATTTCTCTGGCTAGGAATGCTTCAGGAGCCCCCGTCATTCCTACGATGTCGCCTCCAAGTTTGGCTATAGCCCTGATCTCAGCCGGTGTCTCAAACCTCGGCCCCTCGGTGCAGGCGTATACGCCTTCGCCCCATACTTTACGTTTGATCGATTCCTTAGCTTCTATAAGGGAGATTCTGAGCTCAGGGCAGTAAGGCTGGGAGAAATCTACATGGTGCACAGGGGGTTCATCATAGAAGGATGAGTCCCTCCTCCGTGTTAGATCTATTATGTCGTGTGGTATGACTATTTCGCCGGGGGCGTATTCTGGATTCACGGCTCCCACAGCGTTTGTAGCTAATATCCTCTCCACATCCATCCTCTTTAGAGCCCATATGTTAGCTCTATAGTTTATCATGTGTGGGGAGATTTCATGTCCCAATCCGTGTCTAGGCATAAACTTTATTGGGAGACCATTGATCTGTGCAGAGTATATGGGCTGGGATGAACCGTAGGGTGTTATGATTTCAACCTTTGAGGAGGCTTCTATAATCTTCTCTAATCCTGTCCCTCCTATAACTGCTATCTTATCCTTCATCTCCCTGAGGATCTTAATACCACTGTTGCCATCCTCCGCAGCAATAACATTGTATCCCAGAGGTTCAAGCATATCTCTGCATAGAGACCTTATATTGGATTCGTCATCAATTATAAGTATCGTCTCAGTTCCTCTTATATCCAAAATCTTAAAGGATTCTTCACTCTCTACTGCGTCTCCTGTAACA
>JAWBPF010000036.1:0-13899 GCA_038825355.1 Bathyarchaeia archaeon | reverse complement strand
GCTGCAATGTTAGCTGCGCACCCATAGCTTTCGAAGGATGCTTCATCTACCACATGGGTTTCATCATTCACCTTCAAGTATACTGCTATCATGTCCCCGCAGGCTAGGCTTCCAGCTATGGCTTGGGCGTTTGCTTCCCGGATCTTCCCTTGGTTTTTCGGGTTCCTGAACAGCTCTAGGACCTTGGGGCTATAGGTTAACGGCACCCTGCTAGACAAGGCTCTTTCACCTCCCTTTTCTGATGGGACTCAGGGATCTCAGGCGGGCCACTCCCTGTGGTATATGCATCAGAACATAGTCTACGTCTTCCTCGACATGGAAAGGTGTAACCTTCATGAGGAGGCTTCCATGGGCCTCCTCGTATCTCCTCCCTATGGCTAATAGTACGTGGCTTGGCTGTAGGATCCTGCTGGTGCAGGCGCTTCCGCTGGAGGCGTAGATCCCCTTCATGCTCAGCTCCACTATTAAGGCTTCACCCTCCACGTATAGGAATGATATGTTCGCGTTGTCGGGGGCTCTCCCCGACCCCTTCGGGCCGTTGAGGATAACGTCCTCCACCTGTGAGGTCACGCCTTCGATTAATCTATCCCTCAGCCTTACAAGTCTGAATTTATCTAGGTTATCCATGGATTCGGCGGCCTTCGCAAACCCAGCTATGGCTGGGATGTTCTCAACCCCAGGCCAGAGCCTCTGGGAACTCAGCTGTCCATGGATGACGGGTTCAAGGTTTACTCCTTCCCTCGCGTAGAGGAGGCCCGCCCCCTTCGGCCCGTAGACCTTGTGGCTGCTGAAGCTTGCTAGGTCTACGTTGAGCTCCTTAAGGTTTATCCTGATCCTACCTAGGGCGTCAGCCATATCCGTGTGGAATAGGATGGATGAGTCCTGGTCCTTCACGAGTTCCACGAGGCCCTTCAAGTCCTGGATCACGCCTATTTCATGGTTAACCGCCCCTATACTGACCAGGAACGTGTGATCGTCGACCTCTTTTTCTAGTAGGTCTTGCACTATGAAGCCTTCCCCGTCTACAGGTGTCTTCACTATCCTGTAGCCTTGCTCTTGAAGCCTCTCGGCTGGAAATATTAAGCTGAGGTGCTCTATGCTCGACGTTATTATCTTTCTTCTATCCGTCTTATTCGCCCTGGCGGATCCCAGTATCGCAAGGTTATTCGCCTCGGTGGCTCCATGGGTATACGCTAGCTCTTCAGGCGAGGCGTTTAATATCCTTGAGAACTTCTCGGATGCCTGATAGATGATTTCATAGGATTCCCAACCCGGCTTATGAGTTATGGATGGATTCCCATATCCGGCTTCGCTGTAGGCTTTCACCAGTTTCTCTAAGGCCTCCGGGAATATAAGGCCTGAATTCTCCGAGTCTAAGTATACTTCACGTTCAGCCTCCCCATGGAGCTCTATCAAACCCTTCACGCTTCTAGTAATATCGGAGGATATTTCAACTCACCTCTTCTCTACTTCTATCTCGTATATGCCGTCCATCTCTGAGACCCTTAGGACTTTATATCCGACCTCCCTAGCCCACTCTCCTATATCCGAGGGGGCAGCTGGATCCGTGGCTAAAAGCCTTATGACCTGCCCGGGTTCAGCCTTCTTAGCCGCTTCGCTCGCCGCTATGAGGGGGCCTGGACATGACTTATACTTGGCGTCCACTATCACCGTCATTCGGTCTTTGGACATCCTATCCACCCTCTCAGTAGTCTATAATGGTGGAGGCTCAGCCTCAGCTTTAAAAGTCGTATAGCCCCGATTTCATCGTCCTCCTTAGGATATGAATAGGGTTATGTCTGAGTCCTTCGCCTTAGGGAGGAATGTGGCGGCTCCCACTATCTCGTCTACGAATTCCTCCAGGTCCTCCCGTTTCATTCCGAACGTGTTCAGGGTTGTGGAGCAGGCGTATATCCTTACCTTCCCCGTTTCCTTGACCTTGTCTAGGAGGCCCCTCAAACTCGGTAGGCTACCCGACTCCACCGAGCCTAGGATGGCTTCCTCATACTGGGAGTAATCCCCACTCACATTTTTGGGTTCGTATCCCTTCTTTAGGGCGAATAGGCCCCAGAAGGTGAAGAATAGTTCGGCTTCCCAATCCATGGCTGCGGCTGTGCTTGCCAGTATGGCTGCAGGATAGAGTTTATCCAGTTTATCGGATGAGATTATGATGGATAGTTTCGGCATTGTTTTCACCGATATCATATTTATAACGGTGTTATATAAAGGTTTCCGAGGTATAAACCCAACAAAACCCCAATAAAAGGAGAAAACTTACATCCAAACTCATCAGCCAAAATATCTAATGCCCAGGACCGAGCAGAACATGAATAAAGCAGGCACCACCACATATTGGTTAGTTTTCCCAGATAAAAAGGAAGATAGAAAAAGGATTACAACCCACCCATCGCGGGTGTGTATATATTTAACCCGATAGAATCACAACCAGAACCTTCCTCCATAATGGAGGGCCCTCAATAACCCCTTGTCCTAAGTTTAGGTATTCTCTGGAAATGTTTGATGTTTCTCGTTACTAATGTTAAGTTATGGCTTATCGCGGAGGAGGCTATTAGTATATCTGCCAGGCTTAGCATCTCTCCCCGCTTGACGGCGATCACCTCTATTTCGGCGGCGGTGGCTACTTCCTCATATGTTACAGGGAGGATTTCGAAGGCGCTTAGGTCCCTCCTCGCATTAGCTAGCTTCCCCTTCAATTGTTCCTTCTCATCCCAATATAAATAGTATATTCCCCTTAAATATTCCTCGGCTGAAATTACGGAAAGCCCGATGGACTCATAATCTTCGTCCAGCTCCTTAGCTAAAGCCACTGCTCCACCATCCCCGTTTATCAAATCGATTAAGTAGGTTGTATCCGCTAAATATCTCATCCATCTATCAACCTCAGCAGATACTTTCTTCTGACATCATCGAGTTCATTTCGGTTCCTGAACGCCTCCATGACTTCCTTCCATTCACCGGAGCTGACGGTTCCACTTCCAGCCACATCGCTTAGCTTGAGTCTCCGCCCCAAAAGGCGGCTGATGAGTGTTGAGAAGGATTCTCCAGACCTCTTCATCCTGCGTAACCGCTCATATAATTCGTCGGATACCATGATAACTTTCCCCATGTCTACCACCAGGGCATTTATATATAGATAAATATATAAACTTATAATCGTGAGGTCTGCTAAACGACCCCAGATGAAGAGTAGAATCCGGGAGACCACAATTACATGGACCACGGCGCCAACAGGTTTTATTTCCATCCATGTCTATATAAGTTGGAGATGGCGGACTATGGAGAGGGTGATGGCCCTCATATTCCGAGTGGTTTTCACAGTCTCATCTTTTCTTCTCTCCTCATCCTACGCGGATAGGGGGTCCTCCCAGTATCGGATGTAGACGGCTACGGTCCCGGACGGAAGGCTATCATCGCATGGAACAGTGAAATTGAATGCATCATATCCTCCACCAATCTCTACGCCAGCGCCGAAACAAAGAGACTGCTAAGGTGTTGGTCGACTTCATCCATCCGATGCCGGGATGCTACGAAGCCCAGGTCCTCCATATCCATCAGATACGATTAGAGATACTCGACCCAGTAGGCGGAACGTCCAGTCTTGGATGTGGGAGACGGACAATGACCTCCATAGAATCGTAGATTGGAGTATGAGTAAGGCTGGCAAATACACAGTGAAGGCCAGCTCATGGTGGAATAGGGAGATCATTGAAGTAGAAGACACGACGCATATAACTATATCAGAGGATCGCCCCCCCATCCTTAACCGAGCTTCGATATTTACTTATAGGGGTGGGGCTGGCGGCCTCCCGCATCCTCCTAGGAGTAAATGCAGGAGGGGAGGGGCGTCGAATAGTCCGAATTAAATATATCTCAGTCTAGTCCATGATCTACTTCGTGGGAGCGAGTATCCTATGCACCTCCGCAGCGTTAAGGTGGCTGAGCAGAGGAACCTAATTGCAGCCATGGCCTTAACCTCCTCCATAATGGTCGTGGAGGTGGTGGGAGGCATCTTATCCAACAGCCTTGCCCTCCTCAGCGATGCCTGGCACATGTTCGCCGATCTGACGGCTGTAATCCTATGCTACATGGCGGGGAGGATCTCCATCAGACCGGCGACGTGGGATAAAACCTATGGGTACTACCGCGTCGAAGTCTTAGCTGCCTTAATGAACGGCGCAATCCTGGTAGCCGTGGCAGCATTCATATTCCGGGAGGCCATGGAGAGGCTTACCTCGGCTCCCGTGGTACATGGAGGCCGCATGCTCCTAGTAGCCTTATTGGGGTTAACGGCCAACCTGGTATCCATGACCATAATATCTCGAGGGATGCTGAGCCTGAACATTAAAGCCGCCTTCCTACACGTCCTGAGCGATGCCTTATCCTCCCTAGGGGTCATATCCGCGGCCATAATAATATACATTACAGGATGGTCTACAGTAGATCCAATCATAGGGATCATAATCGGAGCTGTAATAATCTATGGAACCGGCAAGATGCTTAGAACCGTGGTGAACATACTTTTGGAGGGGGCGCCTAGACATATAGACCCGGAGAAAATAGTAGAGAGATTGAAAGGGGTTGATGGTGTCCTAGATGTTCACGACCTCCATGTATGGAGCATAACCAGCTACTTGCACGTGTTAAGCGCCCACATAGTCTTGTCAGAGGAAGCCTTGGGTAGACAGGAGATTCTTTTAAACGATATTAAAAGGATCCTGAGGGATGAATACGGCATCTCCCACTCCACACTCCAGTTGGAGAGGAAGGGATACCGGGAGATAGGCGAGATATGCTCCGTCTAGCCTATTTATCCCAGGCTAATCCCCTACTGGGAAGCCCACCAAACCCCAAATGGTGAGCAATGCAAGTATGAATAGTAAGAACTGAATCCCGGATTTGGCTAGGGATCTCTCCCTTTGAAGCTCGGGTATAAGCTCAGCTGCTGAGATATATGTGAATCCGCCCCCTGCGAAGCCCACGAGTAAACCCAGAAAATAGGCGGAGGAGAAAATGAAATGCGCCACTAGGACTCCTATAACCCCTGTTAAGGCTGTTGTGAAATTGAAGGCCAAGGCTTTAACCTTCTCTACTCCTCCATAGAGCAGGACGGCGAAGTCACCTATCTCCTGGGGCAACTCGTGGAAGACAACGGCCATAGAGGCTACAAGGCCTGAGCTTATCGATATGATGAAGCTCGCTCCTATGATCATCCCATCGATCAGGTTATGTACACCATCTCCTATGAGGTTTAAATAGGCGAAGCTTTTAACTCCAAGCCTATCATCTAAATCGTTCACCTCCACCCGACCCTCGCCGTGTAGATGCCCGTGGCCGTGAAACCAGTAAAGTGAACGCTCCAAGAAATAAAAGAAGACAAAGCCTAAAACAGTATAGGGGATAGCCCTTTCTAAACCTAGCAGCTCCACGGACTCCGGGATGAGATCGAAGTAAGCCGCCCCTAAAATGGCTCCACAAGCAAAACTTACAAGATAGAAGAGGAATATGTGCATCACCTCATCCTTGAGGGAGATGAAGAACAAACCCAAAAGCGACAATAGACTTATAGAGATAACAGCTGCCAAGGAGTACATTAAGCTATCCAAAAAGAACCTCCCATCCAGTTGAGCAACAGCTGAATCCAATCCAATTAGATATTCCGATTTAAAGATTACGCCACGATGAATATAACTACTAGTAGTAATGAATGGTAGAAGTTATAGGTGGGCTAGCTTCAGCTTCTCTGTTCGGCTCCGCAGCTTGGGCAGTATCTGACCCCGGCTGGAATCTTCGCCCCACACTCGGCGCAATACGATTCCCTTAGTGTCTTAGGCGGGGCCCTCCTCCGACTGATGGCCAAGGCTACTGCTAAAGCCGCTATAACTCCTACGAGGAGAGCCAGCATCACAAGGTTATATCCAGCCAACGCCAACTTTAGGGCTTGGAGGACCTCCATCTGGGCTGTTTGGGTTTCCACCTCTAAAGTATGGGTGGTCGTCCCCGCCGATGTAGTTGTGGCTGGGATCTCCTCTATTATAAGCGTGCAAGTAGCGTCGTGGCTCTTTCCGTCTCCTTCACCTATGACCGTTATGGTGAAGGATCCAGGAGGCGTAGATGCGCCCACATCTATCCTTAGAACCGAGGAGAAGGTCGCCGTCCCAACCGGGGGATTGAAGCTTTCTGAGGCCCCGCTGGGAAGCCCAGCCGCTGCTAAGGCTACCTCACCCTCGAAATCATTCACAGATAAGACGGTTACTATGAACTCACCAGACTGGCCTTGAAGAATACTCCGAGAGGACGGAGATATCGTGATCTTAAAGTCTCTCTCCGGGGGCTTATTCACCACGAGATTTATCATAGTCGTCTTAACTAATCCTCCCGCCAATGGGCTAGTTCCTCTAACGGTTATGGCGTAGCTTCCAGGAGTTGTCTTCTCAGTCGTCTTTATCTCTAGTATGGATGAGAATGTGGGTTGCCCAGTCACCTTTGAGAGCGTATAGCTGGTTTCGGGGGGTAATCCCTCAACTTCAAGGTTTACCTGCTTAGTAGAACCGCTTGTGAGCGTTACCGTTATTGTGAACGATGCTTCCTCGCCTGCCGTGATGGATGTAGACGTCGGAGACGCCGTGATGGAGAAGTCGAACTCTGGCTCGGGAGAGGAAACAATGAACTGGAAAGTAGCCTCATTGTTCCCACGGTTCATATCGTTGACTTTCATGTTCGGATCCACAATCCACTTGGCCAGATGAACACCGGCTGAATACTTCCTTGTAGGCGTATACACCTGCATGGGGCTCATAGTAGGGATGTTTAGAGTTCCGCCTCCCACAGGTATTCCGTCGACGAGGCATAGGATCTCCACTGATTGCGGCATCGGATTTATCGTACTTATAATCCTAAGCCAGGCCACGATCTTCACGGGGTCCTCCGTGGTGGGGTTCGATGGGACGACCCCTGGACTATAAATAGCCCAGTCGGTGGTGTAGGTTGGGGGTGGTCCACCCACCACCTGGAAGGATGTGGAATCTGAGCCGTCGGTATAGCCGGGCTTACTCGCATGAGCAGATACACTCCAAACCCCGGATGCCGCCGAAGGAGATAAATGCAAGGTGTAGAAGTAGCTGCCGGGCTCGATACCGCTCTCAGGCGCTGGATGAGCCATAGCTGGCCCCCCTGGAGGAACCAGCCCGATCATCACGTTTGCCCCCGAGACGATTGTAACCCCATCGGCCTCCCTAACCGTAGCCTTAATGACAACATCCTCACCAGGAGAGTATACGGGCTTATTCGTGGAGACTTTGACCTTCAGCGGAGGCTGGGCCTCAACTCCTTCAGAGAAGTAGAGCACCGAGGAGATGAGAAGACATAATAATAGTGAAAATAATACCCCATTTCTCAAATACCAATTCCCTTCTGATATACATTAATACAGGGCCCTTCCCCTCTATATATAAGTTACTAATCCTGAATAATTAGAGAACTCCCTCATAATAATACAATAGAGGAAAGGGCGTTCGACGTGGTTAAACTCCCGGCTGGCGGGGAAGGAGTTTAAAGATCCATCAGTATTCCATGGTGATACAGCCTTGATCCATCTATCGATTAACCCTAAGATCTCCATGGAGGAGCTGTCCATTGAGAAGAGAACGAATGCGAAGGTTATAGGACTACTGTCGGACACCCATATCCCCTCTAGGGCTAAGAGGCTGCCGGATGGAATCACTAAAATCTTCAGCCATGTCGACTTGATCATCCATGCAGGCGATTTAACCAGTATAGAGGTTATCGAGGAGTTGGAGGCCTTCGCCCCGGTATTGGCGGCTCACGGAAACATGGATCCCCCTGATGTTAAAGCAGGGCTTCCATGGATGGGTTTAATGGAGGTATATGAAACGAGGATCGGAGTAATCCATGACGTAGGCTCCCTATGGGGTATGAAAACCATGAAAAAGACTGCGAGGGAGAACCATCTCAACATCCTAGTCTTCGGCCACACCCATAGATCCTTCATGAAATGGGATGAGGGAACTCTATTCATAAATCCGGGAAGCCCTACGAATCCGCTTCCACCGTTTATCACAAAGCCGACTGTAGGCTTATTAATGGTCACCAGGCAGACCGTTAAACCCTTCATAATCGAAGTATAAACGGCTGTCAGGATGTTGTTCCATGGGATGACTTCTTCCGTCTCAACCTTATGGCTTCCGCTATGAGCTTATTCTGTAGGTCCAGGGCTTTAACCCCCTCAGGATGATAGTTTAACGCGATGACCTTGGAGACGAGCCTTATAACATGTCTGAGGAGGAGTTCGCCGCCCTTCTCAGCCTCCGCCCGGTAGACGGGATGAGCCTTATTCACGTATATGAACTCTCCCTCAGCGAAAGCCTCCCTGTCATCGTATTCATCTCCGTAGGGTACCACACGGTAGCCTATGCGCTTAAGCCTGAAGGTTCTCCGAACTTGTCTACCCTTGAGAGCCTTCAAGGGACTACCCCGCTGAACCAGGTCGCCCATTAAGAGAGTAGACGGAGTAGCGGTAGATTCTACACCTTTGAGGAGCGAACAAAGAAGAGGGTTGCCATCTCCGTAAGAGCTTTCCATCAAGGTTACAAGTGACTCGCATACCTTACGTTGGCGTTCATATTTCTCCGCATCTATGGGGATAGTCATATCAGCCTTAGAATTCATACGGTTCCCTGGGATGGTTAAAGTGGATCTTTTAATGGAATTTTCAGAGCTGCTCACATCTACAGGGTGGGAGACTATATTCGGAGAGGCTTCTGAAAAGGCCCCATCTTCTTTAGTCTCATTGGCTTCGCAAGCTTCGTAGGATCCCTCTTCATCGCCATCGAATTCAATCACGTGGTGAATGGCATCGGCTAATAACTGATCCACCTGCCTGTATACTCTAAGTTCTCCACGGGAAACCTCCACCTCCAAGTATTCATCCATGGCGGGGAGTATCTTCTCCTTCAAGAGGCTACTAACCTTTCTATCAAACTCCTCATAGGCTTCATCTTCTATGAGTGCAGATTTATCCGCGAACCTCACAGTTAATCCTCCTCCCCTCACCCATCCCGTAATCCTCTCTGCAGCAGCGCCGGATAACCCGAAGGTACTCCTGTAAACTGAGTGCCCCCCAACTATCACGGCTAAGCCTCGCTCCTCCTCGGGAAGAGGCCTCCTCGAAACAGTGATCTCCCCCTCCAAGCTTGGCTCTGATATAGGGATGCGTAGACCATCTACCCTAGGACGAGCCACTCGTTCAGCTCCCGTGAAGGACCATTCCATAAGCTTCGGTGATGATTTAAGGTAGAGCTCGAAGAAAGGCTGTCTAAGGCATTCAAGCTTTCTAAGTTCATGCATAAGCCTCTTATACTCCACCTTAACCTTCGGCTCTAAGAGTCGGATCTCTGTTCCATCCCTGCGCAGGGAAGGCTCATCTACTTGCCTCAGCAACGCCTTCCCTGAAGACAGCTCCTCTAGTACGTCCTCGTCCAGCTCAAAAGCCGAGCGGAATCCTCCCTTCCTAGTTTTAACAAGCATCCGCTTGAAGGCTGTGAGGAAGCTGAGCCTCCCTATTCCGTATCGACCACTCCTCAACCTCCCGAAACGAGGAGATCTCTGTTCCTCCTGTTTATGAGGGCTACCTACCATCAGGAATCTTCCAAGGGCTGCCTCATCCATCCCTGCATCATCCTCCACTACGATGGATCCATCATTCATTAGAGTCACCAGCACCTTGGTGGCATCTTCGTCGAAGCTATTCTCCACCAACTCAGCCACAACTCCGCTAGCGGAGGTCCAAGTCTTAGAGGCGAACTCCCTGAAGAAAACTGGATGGACCTTCAACGCCATTCCTTCACTTGACACCTGCAATCTCCTCCACGAGAATAAGCCGGGTGGAATCATTAGTGCTCCGACGACTAATCCCTAATGGCAATAAACTCTATTATAATTCAGATCCAAAGCTGAGGATTTGCCGTGACCATTATAAAGGATGTGTTCTAAACTGAAACCATTCCCCTCTACAGCCGTGTCTCCCCAATCTCCATAAAGAGACTAGCTAAACTTGACAATCGTAAAGCCGTCATCTCTAAAGGACCTATTCGGAGACATAGAAGGTTAATAACAGTAGGATTTAAATTCCCCATTAATAATTTAAGACGGAGCTATCTCACCGATAGGGCATTAGATAAATTAATTCAAGAGTAGAAGGTGCGGGAGGGAATGGTACCTGAGGAGAGGGAGCAAACACTTAAACGAGACGTGGGTTGGTATGGCTCCTTCTCGATGGGTTACGCAGATGTGGGCGCCGACATATATGTGGCGTTAGGGCTTGTGGCCTTCTATGCGGCGGGGGCCTCTCCCCTGGCTTTCGCCATAGCCTCCATAACGTATATTTGCACTGGCTTCGCCTATGGCGAGTTGGCGACGGCTTACCCATATGCAGGTGGAGCCCAGGTATACACGATGAAGGCGATGAACGACCTGATGGGGTTTATTGCAGGCTGGGCTGTGATGCTGGACTACACGGTGGACATCGCATTGTTCTCCCTGGCTACAGCTGGATACCTGAGCTTCTTCATTCCATGGATTAAATCAGCTGCTATCACGATAATGCTTCTAGGTATGAACCTGAAGGTTACAGCTATAGGGTTAACTTCCTTCCTCCTCGTAATGGCCCTAATTGGAGTCAATCTGCTGGGGATCAGGAAGGCCAGCATCCTCAACGAGTTGCTTGTAACGTTGGATCTGGCTGTGGAATCCCTTATCCTAATACTCGGTACCGTTTTAGCCTTCAACCTTGGATTGTTCGCTTCGCAGATCGGCATGGTGGGCGCCGATAAAGTCTTCCAGAACATTACATATGCCTTCAAGGGATTAGATCATCAAAGGCAGAACTTCATCTACGGCGTGACCTTGGCGATGTGCTCCTTCATAGGGATAGAATCCATCTCCCAAGCCGCCGAGGAGACCAGGAAGCCTTATAAGTGGATTCCTAGGGCTACTAAGCTCTCGATTCTCGCAGTGCTTATATTCGCCATCGCCCTCTCTTCGGTCGCCATGGGCATGGTTCCCTGGACGAGGCTAGCGGAGTCGCAGACAGATCCCATGGCGGTGTTGGCGAGGTCCATCCCCATAATAGGCGGCTACATAGCCCCGATAGTGGCATTCACGGGATTCGCCATATGCTACGTTTCCTCGAATACGGGGGTTATAGGAGTCTCCAGGGTGGTCTTCTCGATGGGCAAGTTTAATCTAATGCCCCGTTGGTTTTACAGGGTTCATCAAAGCTATAGAACACCTTATCGGACGATATTGATCTTCGGGTGTATTGGAGCCGCCCTTTCACTTCTAGGGGAACTGCACTTCGTCGCCGATCTATACAATTTTGGAGCCCTACTCTCCTATATTCTAGTTAACCTTTCATTGATTATCTTGAGGAACACCGACGTGGAGGCTTATAGGGCTTGGAAGGCCCCTGGAAACCTGAGGCTTAAGGTTAAGGAGAAGACGGTTTTCATCCCTGCTACGGGTTTAATTGGCTTAATGTCATGTACAATCATATGGCTTCTGGTCATCAGCTATCACCCAGTTGGAAGGACCCTAGGCGCAGCTTGGATAGCAGCCGGCTTAATAGTATACGCTGCGCATAGGAGGAGGAACGGCCTAAGCTTGACGGGCAAATTGGGGAGGACACAGGTTAAACCTTCAGCATATGTATTCAATGCCCTCATCCTTGTGAGGATCCCTGAGGACCATGAGAAGATAGCTGAAGCCATCAGGGAGTCGTTGGATGAGAGGTTCAAATTGACGCTTTTCACGGTTATAGACCCGGAGGAACATGGGTTCTCCATGGAGGATGTGAGGCAGTACCGGTACATCAAGGAGGCTGAGGAAGAGGCGTACTTGGAGTTGGAAACCCTAGCTCGAAGATTGAGGGATCTAGGATATGAGTGCTCCGTGAAGGTGGAGGTGGGCCCCCAGTTGAAGATAGTTGATTTGGAGGCCTCCTCCGATGCGAACGACCTCATAGTCTTAATTAGGAGGAAGACCTTAAAGGGCCACCTAGTTAAAATTAGGGAGAAATCGATTCAATCCCTTATATCTAAGTATCCAGGGAAACTAATGGTGATAAGGAGGGAGTGACATGGCTGGTGAAATAACTGCTATTATAAACATATTCGTGGAGACAGAGTGGATGGAGAAGGTTACAGAGGAAGTGGCTAGACTGCCGGAGGTAGTCGACGTGTACGAGGTGACGGGAGAGTTCGACTTGGTCGCCTTAGCGAGGGCCGACGACATATTGGAGTTCAGAAGATTCATAAAGGATAAAGTGATGAAGATCAAGGGGATTAAAAGCACAGTAACCTCGATCATACTTTACACGCATAAGAAAGATGGGAAGATGGTCTCTGAATGAAGCCATCCCTTAGAGGAGCCAGAATACTAATACCGATCTCAAACTTCATCGACAGGGAGAAGGTCGCAAAAGCCCTAGACGCAATCTCCACCCCTGAAACCCACTCAATAGTATTGCTCCACATAATAGAGATACCCAGCCTAACCTCGCCAATAGATGCATCGCATTTCAGAGATGACGTGGATAAAGTCGCAGGGAAACTTGAAAGAGTAGCGGGGTGGATTAGGGAGCAAGGCTATAAAGTCGAGGTTAAAGTCTTGGTCGCCAGAGATGTAGCGGAAGGAATAGTGGAGGAATCCAACATGGGAGGTTACCAGATAATATTGATGATGAAGCGTAAAATAAGGAGCGGTTTATCCAGACTGCTTCACAGAAGTGTAAGCGAGAAAGTTATAAGATCAACGAAGGCAATGGTTCTCACCTTCCTGGTCGAACATGTGAAAAAACTACAGATATAGATGGAATCGCCCCAATAAGAGCCGCCTTGCTGATCCATCTCTCTCCGTCGATGATTCACCTGGACCCAGTGGTTGCTTAATACCGGCGACTCCTTCAAGATCTACTGTGAATTCACTACTTCCATCGGTATAGGAAATGTGATAGAGGACCTATTCAATGCCTTAAGATTTAGTTTATAAAATTGAACTTGAAATATTCTTTGGGGAAAGGAGAGTACACCCCTAGGGTAAACCACCATGAAACAGTTTCGGAGAGAGAAACTTAAGCATGAGGCTACCGTAAAGTTTGTGGGTATAGTAGAGAAAACCGAGAAGGAAAGGAGCCACATAAGGATATATCCTGAATATGAAGAAGCCTTGAAGGGTGTAGATCAGTACTCTCACCTAATAGTGCTTTACTGGATACACCTCCGTGACACAGTTAAGGATAGGAAAACACTTACCGTCACACCTAGGAGGCATAAAGGAGCCCCGGAGATGGGCGTGTTCGGAACAAGGAGTCCTTCGAGGCCCAATCCGATAGGCTTATGCGTGGCTAGGCTTGAACGCCTGAAGGGTACAATCCTGAACATCAAGGATCTAGACGCCTATGAGGGAACACCTATAATAGACATAAAACCCTACATTCCAAGGGCAGACCGCAGATTCATCGTTAAGACGCCTAAATGGGTGAAATACGGTCCAAAGACTTGACCCCCTAACCGGCATAATAACCCAGGGAGATAGTGGGTCAGTGAAGGCAGCCTCACGCCGGTTAAGACTTATTATGAAAAATGGAATATAGAAGTTATGGGCATCTCGAAAGGATTCGTTAAAGCGTTGAGTGCTACAGTAACTGCCTATCTCATCGGCGGAGTTGCCTACGGGGCCGTGGGCGAACTCTCTATCCGCATCGTTGGGAAGGAGGTGGTCTTCAACCCGATACTCTCAATGCTACTCACACTTCCATTCTGGCCCATGATGGTCTACGCCGACTTGAAATGGATAGGCTTCAAG
>JAWBPF010000035.1:0-14265 GCA_038825355.1 Bathyarchaeia archaeon | reverse complement strand
CGAAATTCCAGAAGATCTACGATCTAATCCTGAAGAAGCTGAATATCATGCTTATCCTATGCGGCTCATCCGTTAGCGTGATGGAAACCGAAGTCCTAAGCAGGAGGAGCCCGCTCTACGGCAGGCGGACAGGGCAATGGCAGCTGAATCCCCTCTCCTTCGTGAATATAAAGGATTTCCTTAACTACGACATCGAGGACCAGATAAAAACCTGGTTCGTCTTGGGGGGTATCCCGGAGTACCTGCTGAAATTCGATCCAGCACTCCCCTTCTGGGATAACGTGAAGACGAACATCCTAACCAAGGGGAGGTACCTCTATGATGAAGCGGAGATCCTGCTGAGAATGGAGTTCCGGGAACCTAGAAACTACAAATTAATCTTTAAAGCGCTCGTGCTAGGCAAAAACACCCTGGGCGAGATATGCAACCTCACGGGCTTGGATAAAAGCATGGTCTCCAAATACCTTGACGTACTCAAAAACCTCCGCCTCGTGAGGGAAGAGATCCCCATTACAGCCCCCCCCAAGTTCAAGGGAAGACTTTACTCGTTGATAGATCCATATTTCAACTTCTGGTTCAGATACGTCTACACGAATAGGATCGATCTGGAGGCCCACAGACAGTCCGAGGTCCTGCAGCGGATCAAAGCCGACTTCACAAACTACAGTGGATATATGTTCGAAAGATTAATAGAAGAACTGTTAAGGGAGGGAAGGCTTTTACGCAGCTTCTCATGGAGCCAGATCGGCAAATGGTGGCATAAAGATGAAGAGATCGACATCGTCGCTCTAAACGAGCAGACAAAAAACATCCTATTCGTAGAATGCAAGTGGAGCGATGAGGTCGACGCTGGATCCATCGTCCGATGGCGGAGCAAAACCCAAATCTACGCTGTATTCGCGAAAAGCTTCAAGGAAAAATTCAAAGAGCCCGGGGCCCTCCTGCTCGACTTAAAGGACATGGAGAAGATGCTGTCCGAACATTTCTAACGACCAAGAAATTTGGAATACAGACAAGTAAACGCTTTAGAGGTTGGGTTAGCTGATCATGCTGCTTCATTCAAAGCCGGAGGTACCTTCGCCTCGGCTAGTTGTCATGTGGTAGGCATCATGTACAGCTGCCTCACCCTTAGCCATATGACCCGACGTCAGATCGACTATCGATCCACTTAAAGACATGATCCAAGATCCTCTAAATCTTTTATAATGGTCGGATGGTCGGCCGTCCATGATTTTCCAGTTGCCAAACTCCTCTGTGACGAGCTTAAACCCTAGGATTGTGGTGACTGAGGTTGGGGCTTGAATTCTCCTCTCACCCCTGCTCGTTCGAGGGGCTTTCTAGAATCACTAATAATGGCTTACCTACATAATGTTTAGTAAGATGTCGCTACCAAGGTGGAGGAGGGGCCGCCTTCAACATACAACTTGCCGGATGACCTAAATACATGGAATATAAACTGACCCATAGGGGAGCAGCTCCACATTTAAAACCTGCCTTTCTGCCTGATTTTGAATCAAAGGTCGATTTCTTCAAAAATAAATAACCAAATTTGATGCTCTTTACGCATATGTTATATTCACCGGATTGGGATTGGCTCATAGGATGTGCTTCCTTAATTGGTAAAAACTTATATTCACCAATAATAGTAATTTTGGTAAAGTGGATTAAAATGGAAGTGATTGTGAAGAAAATGGACGGCCAGGGCCGGGTATCCATCCCGATTCGATGGCGTAGCAGTTGGAGGTCCCGTAAGCTAATCCTGATAAGGTATGGAAACCAGGTCAAAATGGTGCCGATAGAGCCAGTTCCCCCATCCAATCTCTTCGATTCCATCGAGGTTTCTAGCGAAGTAGATTTCTCAGATCCGCATTCCCTTAAAAGGGCCCTGCTGGAGATACGAGGAAGTTGAGGTTCATAGATTCAAACGTATTTATCCATGCCTTCCTTATCCCTCGCAAGACATTAACGGATAATGAGCAGAGAGTTAAGGATGAGGCTAAAGCCATAGTGAAAAGAATAGAGGAGGGTGAGGAGGTGGCCCTAACCACGGTACATTTATCTGAGATCGTCAACTTAATTGAGGCGGGAATAAACCTTCAGAAATCCCTGGGATTCCTAGAATGGATTATAGCAAGTGAAAACATAAAGGTTTATCCGGTGGCTGCAAAGAATTATGAAAGTGCCATGCTGATAGCGAAGGATAAAGATGTCAGCGCCAATGATGCCCTAGCATATCTATACATGAAAACCCATGGATTAAAGGAAATATACTCCTTTGATAAACACTTTGATCAATTTAAAGACGTTAAAAGGCTACCAATGTAGATAGAACTCCTCAATCCACGCTCACCCTCCATGCGCATTCGTTAAACGTGACAATACACCATAACATTTAATTTACCTGAATTCCCTTATGACTTAACAATATTTTTGAGCTGCAAGCTGTAAGGAAGAGCTGGGATTCTCAGAAACCATCTGCGCCGATAAGAGACTTGAATCTATAATTATAAATAGCCGCTGTAGAGTTGGAAGAGGGCCCCTCAAATTCTGAAAAGTTCGCCTTTACCGCTTCAACCCCGGAGAGATAGGAAACAACGATTAGAGTTAACCCGTTAATTAACATGAGGTCAATTCCATTCAAAATTGGAGCTAAGGGATTAAATTATTCTGGATCAAGCCTTTATCTGAATCCCGATCAAAATCCTAAACGAGGCTGGCCCCTAACACAATAATAAATATACATGTAAACTTGGCCGCCTTATTTTATATGCTTGATTACTCGGTTGTGTATCTAAGGTCCTTATCTTTTCCGCGTTAACCCGGTGGACGCTGGCCCCCAAAAAGGTATGGTGCATCGATGGGGGAGGGCTGATCTTCAAAGATCGAGCATGGGATAAAATGGAGATTCACAGGTTTAGGAGGTCAAGGTTTGAATTCGAAACCTGTAAGGGTTATAGGGCTTCTCCTACTCTTAGCATGGTCCTCAGCCTCCACAGCCGTCATAGCCTCTATCACCAGAGGGATAGGGGGATCCAACCCTTCTGAGCCTATCGTATGGTATTCTCCGCCGTTGAATGGCGGCGGAGTTTCTCCAAGGTTTGCCCCTGAGCCCATCGGCGAGGCTGAAACTTCTCCTGGGGGCGCTATCGGAGGAATCAAGGTCGTATTCATAGCCGTCTACTTCCGCGACCTAAACCATACTCTGAGCATATCCGAGGTGAGATCCTTCGTGGATAGGATGGACAGCTACTACCGGGAGGCAAGCCACGGCCAAGCCTGGCTGGATGCGGACATCGTAGGATGGTATCGGCTGGATAAATCCCTCTCCTACTATGGGAGGGATGGTCGTATGGTCGACGACCCCAACTTCGACGGGAGCATAGACTCCTGGTGGCTCCTCAGGGACGCCGTAGCCGCGGCCGATCCATACGTGAACTTCACAAGATACGATAAGCTCGTGGTGATCCACGCCGGCTACGGCCAGGAGTCGAGCAAGAACCCCAACGATATATGGTCTGTAGCCTACATAGGCGGCGTCTGGACGAAGACTAGGGATGGAAACAGCTTCTACGGCGGCGCCCTGGTCCCAGAGATGGAGGCTCAGGGCGCCTCATCCCTCGGCGTAGCATGCCATGAACTAGCTCATCTCATAGGCCTACTCGACCTATACGGGAGGAACGGTGAAAGCTATGTGGGCCGTTGGGGCCTCATGGATAGGGGGCTCTGGAACGGGGATCCCCCAGGTTCGAGCCCAGCCCACCCCGATGCCTGGAGCAGGATAAGACTCGAATGGATCCCGCAGGACAGAGTATACACGGCCACCATCGGGGTTAAAACCGATGTACCCTTATCCCCAGCCGAGGCTGAGCCTGGTGAAGGACAATTCCAACTGGTTAAGGTTCCAATATCCAGCGACGGTAAGAGATACTACCTTATAGAGGCTCGGAGCCGTATAGGGTTCGACTCCGCCCTCCCAGGTGAAGGCGTAATAGTATACGCTGTGAACGAGAAGCTTCAAGCCCAGGGGGGCAGGGTACAAGTCTACGATGCTGTGAAGTCCACGGATAGCCTAGACGATGCAGCCTTCACCCCGGGAATGGCCTTCGTCGACTCCGAGAATGGGTTCACTGCTAGGGTCTTAGCCTCCACAGGCGGAAGCCCGTACGTCCTCCAAGTCGACCGTTCAGGCCCGGCTCCAGACGTAGCCATAGAGAGGATAAGCTTCGACCCCTCCGAGGTTCAGGCCAACGAGACCGTCTATATAACCGCTCATATCTCGAATAGGGGCACCGAGCCTGCTAAAGGGTTCACGGTGACCTGCCTCATAAACGGTGAACCCCATAAGGCCTTCACAGGCCTATCCCTCAGCCCAGGCGAATCTAAGGAGTTGAACACCAACTGGAGGGCTGTTGAAGGCCTGAACATAGTGAGGTTCCAGGTTGAGCCTGGAACCCTAACAGGAGACTCCGACATGTCCAATAACGTCTTGGAAGCCACTCTAGCCGTGGGATACAGCCTCATAATAACCGTGCCCGTAAACGCCACGGTCAGAGTGAATGGAACTGCCTATACGCCTGGGCCTGGGGGCAAGGTAGCCGTACAAGCCTCCATGGGATCCCAGTTGACCGTGGAGGTTGAACGGATCGTGGAACAGGGGGAGGGGATCCGCTCCGTCTTTCAGGGATGGAGCGACGGCTCCTCCGAGAATCCCAGGACAGTAAAGGTTCAGGGTATAGAATCTCTGGAGGCCGAGTATGGCCGGCAGTACCTCTTGGACGTTGACCCGGACATCGGCGAAGTCAAGGGTGGGGGATGGTACGATGAGAACTCCACCGCTAGGATAGAGGCTGAGGATCCATGCCGCGTCCAGGAAGGAGTTACAAGGCTCACCTTCTCAGGATGGAAGGGGGACCTGGAGGGCGTCTCCCCCATCGTAGAGTTGACGGTGGACCAGCCCTTAAGGATACAGGCAACCTGGACACGCCAATACTATCTACGCGTCGTCTCACCCTTCGGGTCAACTATGGGGGAGGGCTGGTACGATGAGGGGAAGGCAGCTTCCTTCGCCGTAGTAAACCAGACAATAGAGGGTAACGGGACCAGGGCTAAGTTCATGGGATGGACCGGAGACTATAAGGGCGCCCAGCCCAGCGCAGCCTTAACAGTGGATGGCCCCAAAGAGATAAAGGCGGTGTGGCTCATCGAATACCTCTTAACCCTGGAATCCCCATATGGAGAGCCGGAGGGCGGCGGATGGTACCCTGAAGGCCGAACCGCCAACATATCAATATCCAGGACAGTCCAAGGCGGAGAAGATACCCGCTACATGTTCAAATCCTGGACTGGAGACCTGGAATCTTCAACCCCTGAAGCCACCGTGAAGATGGACTCGCCTAAACATGTAAGGGCGACTTGGTCAACCCAGTACAGGCTCCTCCTAGAAGCTGAAGGCCTATCGAACAAGGCTACATTCAACGTAACCATCGATGGAAGACAATATAGATATGGTGTGCAGCCCGGTCAAGGAACTGAGGTATGGCTGAACGAGGGAGAAGTATTCACCGTATCCGCTGCGGAGCGGGTTCCATCCAGGATAGGCTTCTACGTCCTAGACCACCTAGAAGACGAATATGGGTATCCTCCGGAGGGCCAGTTGACAGCTGATTCACCCCACACCATTAGGGCCGTATACAGGCAGAGCTTCGGCTGCCTCATCGCCACAGCCGCCTACGAGTCAGAGCTCTCACCACAGGTCCAATACCTCAGGGACTTCAGGGACAGCCTCGTCATGCGCACCTATGCAGGCTCCAGCTTCATGAAGATCTTCAACGCCTGGTACTACTCCTTCAGCCCATCCCTAGCCCCTGAGCTCGCCAAGAGCGAAACCGGTAAAGCCATCGTAAGGATATGGCTGAAACCCCTACTGGGAATCCTTGAAAGCTCAAGCCTCGTCTACGCCACACTTGGGAGATGGCCTGAGACGGCTATCATAGCAGCCGGAGTAGAGGCCAGCCTCCTAATAGGCTTAGTCTACCTTTCGCCTATAGTCTCTCCGATAATGGTGAAGGCTTGGAGGCGTAGAGGAAAACTCAAATTATCCGTGAAGATCATAGGTCTCCTAGCTGCGGCATCCCTGATACTTGCAGGCATAGGGGAGCTCTCAGCCCTGCAGCCGGTCATGGAGGCAGCCTCAGCCAGCCTCGTTTTAACCTTCATGGCGGCTGGGGCGTTGGCCCCCGCCCTGGCCTTCGCAGCCTGCTCCAAATCTGGGAAGAACTGAACTAGGCGTAAAACTGCTGAAAAAGGAGAATAGAGCAGCTGATAAACGGGGAGAAGCAGGAGAATAAAGAGGAGGGGTTCAACCCGGGGGCTTCAGAGATTCTTTAAGGCTTCACTCGATCTTCTCGAACTGGGTTTTCTCAGCCCCACATATGGGGCATCTCCAATCATCTGGTAGATCCTCAAATCTTGTCCCAGGCGGGATCCCGGAGTCAGGGTCGCCTTCATCCTCATCATATATATAGCCGCATATCAGGCATTTCCATTTAGCCATAAGATCGGCCTCCAAGCTTCTCAGAGAATGAGTTTATCCCTGGATTAGAGTCTCCACTATTGGCTACTTGACGAATATCCTCTTGGCTCCACCGGTCTCCTCGTCTCCCTCCCATACTCCGTGGAGGTTGCAGTATTCCCTGAGCCTTAATAGGCTGGAATCCTCGAGAGTTATGGTGAACGAGACCTCGTATCCATCGCTGAAGACTGGTGCGAACGCAATCCTTGCCATGGGCACCTCGCCTGCGTAGAGCTCGACCCAGTTTATCCAGTGGCCTAGGAGGTTGGGGTGCTCCACCCCGTCTATTCCACCCACCTTCACCCTAACCCTGAAGGGCTTCCCCTTCTCCACGGTGTCCGGGACCTCGAGGAACACAGGTAGATGCTTCTTCTCCATTCCTGTAAGGTTCTTGGGATTCCTAACCCTATTAACCTCCTTTAAGGAGAACTCCTCAGACATCTAATAGCTCCTCTCCCTTCACAAGTATCAACAAATTAAACAGGTCTTCAAATCTATTAAAAGTTTACTGCGTTAAAAATTTCCTTCAAAAACATGAAAGCATATTATCCGCTCATTCACCTAATAAACTCTATTAATAGACGATGAAACCAACCCTAAGGTTACTAAGCTGCAGCCGTCGAGTGATCTGCTCCATGGATAAACCTAAAATATAAGCTATAGCTATAATTACAGTTATGAGTACGACTATACAGGTCAGTAAAAGAGTAGCTCGAATATTGAAGGAGCTGATGAAGAAGACCAGCGTCAAAACCTACGATGAGCTCATAAGGATCTTAATAAATGAAAGGTATACGATTCAAGGATCCCTCTTTGGATCAAACCCTAAGATAGCGCCTTTCAAGGAAGAAGAGGAAGTAGAACTCCATGAGCTATAACTTCATTATAGATTCATATGCCTGGATCGACTACTTCATAGGCTCAAAGGGAGGCGCCGTAGCCAAAGCTTACATCGAAGGGGAGGATTCAGCAACCCCAAGCATAGTAGTCGCGGAAATCAGCAGGAAGTTACTTTACGAAATCTCAGCTGGAAGAGAAACAGTGGAAGGAAGAGAAAATAAGCTGGACTTCATGAAGACCTCGACTTTAATAGTCGATTTAACCGAGGAGATAGCAAGGCTAGCCGGAGAAATAGATGTTGAAAGAAAGAAGACGGTTAAAGGCTGGGGAATGGCCGACTCCATCACCCTCGCTACAGCCCGAAAGGAGGGCGCTAAAATTGTAACCGGCGATAGACATTTCATGGATCTGAAAGGTGAGATCATCCCCATATACTCCTATGAACCTGAAGAAACAGAATCCGAGCGAAGCTCTAATAGCAGTAGCTGAATTATTAAAGGATGGGAGATCCAGACCACATGCGAATGATACACTCAATCCGCTGCATTTCAAACCAACATTTGAACCCGTCACTGCAACCCTTAAAAGGCATGGGCCTCCTAATCTAATAATTGGTAAAATAGTGTTCCATCTACCACTTCTCTATAGGTAATGCTAGGATCTCCTGGATGGATAATCTTTTCTCCGGCCTCCTGCCGAAGGCCTCCCTCTGGGTCGAAGTCTTAACAACCATGGCTGTATCGGCTCCCTCCCCGGTGCCTCCCACAGCTATAACCCTGCTATAGGGCTCAACCTTCCCCACCTCCACAGCCGCCACGGATACCTCCACGGCAACCTTGACTCCCTGACCGAAGGCGTATAATGGCTCAACGATGAGTTTCCAGGATTCCCCGCAGAAAGGCAGAAAAGTTAAGTCGAAGGCTTCCCTGCGCATCCTTCTATAAGCCCTCTCAGAAGCCTCCTCTAGACGCCCCCTAACCAGCTTAGCCAGCAAACCCTCTTCTGAGGCTACTACACGCTTACACGCCGATGCAGCCTCATCCTCCGAGATGGTTACGATATCCGCCTTACCACCTAGCCTACTAGAGAAGAGCTCAGCAGTTCTCCCCGTAGTCACAGGGATCACGACGACCCTTAAATCGCCTAGCTTAAGCCTCTCCTCAACAGCCTCTACGACGAGGCCTGTATTCATGAAGCCCGGCGCCTCAAAATAAAATATTTCTCTCCTCTTCATGTTATGTGTACAACTCCTTTCCAAGCATTCAGGTTTCCTCCCTTATCCATTCAAGGTAAGGCGTATAGCCTTCATCTATCCTCAGGGAGACTATCTCCGGTAGAGAGTATGGATGGTTCTCCACTACGAGCTTCTCCAGCCTCCGGAAGAGCTCCTCCCTCGTCTTAACTATGAGCAGCGCCTCATCCGCCTCCTCGATCCGGCCCTTCCAACGATATATGCTCCTAGCCTTAGGCATGATTGTGGCGCAGGCTGCAAGCCTGTTCTCCACGGCCATCTTTCCTATCCTCGCAGCCTCCACCTCATCCGGGCAGCTAACAAATACGAGGACGTACATGAATGGAAAATATCTAGGAACCCTAATTTATCCCTTTTTCTCCTCTCGTCCTCCTCCTCTGGGGATACGAGGCTAAGAACAGGATTAGGATCAGGGATGGAGCCGCTGAGGCCAGTATCGCCGCCTGTATGCTGATGGATGAGGCGATCCCCGAGGTCATCACGGGCCCTATCGTGGTTCCAAGGTCGAAACTCAGGAGGTAGACGGCGTTGGCGGCTGGTAGTATCGGGGAGGATCCAGCCTCATGGGATACGATCACAGCCGCTGATGGGAATATCACGCCATGGGATAACCCCGCCAGGATGAGGAGGGCTGAAGCAGCGAGGGGGCTTCTAATCAGGTATAGGAGGACAGCGGTCCCTGCTACGTTCATCAATCCTAGGAGCAGCATGCCTGAAGGCTTAAACAGTGATAGCATCCTGGGGATGGCGATCCTCCCAGCAGCCGCCACCATGAAATAGAAGAGGAATATCAGGGATACAAGGTCTGCTTCAAACCCGTAACTCGTCCTCAAGTATATGGGGGCGTAGGCTATTATGGCGCCGTAGTAGATTGAGAAGCCTAAATAGCATAGAAACGCTGTTTGAAACCCTCTATCCATTAAGATCTTGAACATCGCTCTAGGGGAGGCTTTGAAACCCTCAGGATCAGGCTCCGCCTCGCCTGGCAACCTATGCATCTTCTTCTTCATGATAGCGGATGAGAGGGAGGCCGATAGGGATACGGCTGAGGCTAGGAGGAAGGCTGAATCCAAGCCTAGAAACCTAACTCCTAGGGATCCCACTCCAGGACCAACCATCAACCCCAAGCTCAAGGCCAGAGTATAAAACCCTATGGATCTATCCCTATCCTTGTCCGTGGAGGATGCGATTGAGGCAAGGCTTAAGCCAGCCGTGGAGAAGAGTGAGAAGCCTAAACCATGGAGGACCCTAACCAATCCCGCCTGGAGGGGCGACTCCGCGGTCAAATAGAGGACCGGCGACAAGGCCATTAAAATGCAGCCTGACAGGAGGGCGTTTGGAACAGCCTTCTCCCTTAAATGAAGGGTTAAAAGGATCTTACCCGCCGCCGAGGAGAGGAACAATAAGGAGACTAGGAGGCCTATCAATTCTAATGGGGCATCCAGCTTCTCCCTAAAGTATAAGGGTACCACCGGCGCTACGACTTGGAGGCTCGCCGTAGCCATGAAGCCCGTGAAGTAAAGCATTAATGGAAGTCTTCCATTCGCCAAGGTGTTAGAGGCCATTAGGGTCGCCGTCCCTAAACCAGTCAGATTTTAACTCTTCTCCAAATGGTTCCTCTTAAGGATTATCCAGCAGCCTTCAAAAATAGAGGATAGGTTCAGGTTGAGCGAAATACATAAAAATACAGTTTAAATATCTTAATAGGGTGTGAAGCCTTGAGCGCCGCAGCCATAGGCGATCCAACATTCACAGCTGGTTTCAGGCTCGTAGGCGTAGAGGGAATCGTAGCGGTCGACGAGGAGGAGGTGTTAAACTCCGTGAAGAGGCTCATGGAGGAGCCTAAATACAAGCTTTTAATCCTCCCTGAAAGGTTCGTGAAGGCTACGAGGGAGCTCAGGTCCAGGCTCATGAAGGAGGGGAGGGTCACCCCGATATTCGCCTTCATACCGGATTACACCAGGGTCAAAGGGGAGAGGGTTGAAGAACTTAAAAGGAGCATAAGCCTGGCTGTAGGCGCTGAACTGAGATTCTAAAGGATGATTGGAGTTGTCTATAAGGTTCGACGAGTTGATAGAGGAAGAACGTAAAGCCATGCGCCTAATAGAGGAGGCCAAGGCTAAGGCTGAGAGGATAGTGTCGGAGGCTAAGAAGAAGGCTCAAACTCTGATAGACAAGGCCACTAAGACGGAGCATATCAAGGCTATACTCATGGAGGAGGAGGATAAGGCCAGAAGGGAAGCTGAGGAGATCCTGGAAGACTACAGGAGGAGGCTTTCAAGGTTCATGGGGATCCCTGAATCCTCCATAATTGAGGCCGCAGACCTAGTAGTCGAGGAGGTTCTCAGATTTGAGTGAAGCCGTCGAGCTGATCAAGAGCGAGATAATAAGGAGGGCCAGGGAGGAATCCGAGAAGATAGTATCAGGGGCGGAGAGGGAAGCAAAAAGCATCCTCTCCAGGGCTGAAGCGAAGGCTCGAGAAGTGATGATGTCCTCCGTGAAGCCCGAGGTGGACGTTATGAGGAGGCGTATACTTGGATCCGCCATGCTCGAGGGGAGGAAGATGATGCTTAAGGCAAAGAATGAGCTTGTCCTCAATGTCCTAAAGGCTGCTGAGGAGAAGCTTAGAAGAATAGCTGAAGGGAAGGAGAAGGGAGAAATGGAGTATGGCGAGGTGCTCTTCCACCTCTTAAAAGAGGCTGTATCCGGATTAGGAGAGGATCAGGCCGTGGTCTCAGCCAATAGGAGGGATCTATCCCATATCACCCGGAACCTAGACCGATTAGGGGATAGACTGTCCAGGGAGCTCGGCCGCAGGATTAAACTCGTCGTAGCGGACGAACCCCTCAACTGTATAGGTGGTGTAATCGTGAAAAGCATGGATGGATTGAAGCTCTATAATAATACGTTGGATGGGAGGCTCCTCAAGGTGAGGGAAGCCTTGAAAGGCAGAATATTAAGGTTGATCCTGGGATCAGGGGAGGAGGCGGATACACATGTCCATGAAGGGTAGGGTCAAGAGGATTAACGGATCCCTCGTCGTAGCGGAGGGCCTCCCCGCGATAAAGATAGGCGACGTAGTCCACGTAGGGGAGCTCAAACTCATAGGCGAGGTCGTGAGGATCACCGGTAGGGATGTAGCCATCCAATGCTACGAGGACACCAGCGGCTTAAAGCCCGGGGAACCCTTAGCCTCCACCGGCCTCCCCCTGGTGGCTGAGCTGGGTCCAGGCCTCATAGGGACGATCTTCGACGGCCTAGAGTTCTCGGAGACCGCCCTATGGGAGCTGACAGGTCCATTCATGGGCAGAGGAGTCAGGATACCACCATTGGACAGGAGGAGGAGATGGCCCTTCACCCCGAAGGTTAGGAAGGGCGACAAGGTGGCTGAAGGCGACATATTAGGGGTTGTACCTGAAACCTCAGCCGTCGAGCATAGGATAATCACCCCCGTGGGATTGAGGGGGACCGTATCCGAGATAAATGAGGGGGAATACACTGTGGAGGATATGGTTGCGGCTATAAGGACCCCTGAAGGGGAGGAGAAGCCTGTAACCCTGATGCAGAGATGGCCTGTAAGGGTTCCCAGGCCATATAAGGCCAGGCTCCCATCGGTGGAGCCCCTCATAACAGGGCAAAGGGTGATAGACTCATTCTTCCCCGTAGCTAAGGGAGGCGCCGCCGCCATCCCAGGAGGATTCGGAACAGGGAAGACCGTAACCCTGCATCAGCTGGCTAAATGGTCTGATGCGGATATAATCGTCTACGTGGGATGCGGCGAGCGAGGCAATGAGATGGCTGATGTGATAACACATTTCCCAAGCCTCGAGGATCCCAGGACAGGCAAGACCCTGATAGAGAGATCCCTCTTCATAGCCAATGTGAGCAACCTACCCGTATCAGCTAGGGAGGCCAGCATATACATGGGCATAACAATAGCTGAATACTACAGGGACCAAGGCTTCGACGTGGCTGTGATGGCCGACTCAACCTCTAGATGGGCTGAAGCCCTAAGGGATATATCCGGGAGGCTTGAGGAGATACCCGCCGAGGGGGGATACCCCGCATACCTGGCTGAGAGGATAGCCGAATTCTATGAGCGAAGCGGGAGGGTGATCACCCTTGGAAGCGGCCAGAGGACGGGATCCGTCACAATCATGGGGGCGGTCTCCCCACCCGGCGGAGACTTCAGCGAACCCGTAACCTCTATAACATTGAGGTTCGTCGGAACCCTATGGGCCCTCGATACGGAGCTCGCCTTCAGAAGGCATTTCCCAGCCATAAACTGGCTCATGAGCTTCAGCAGATACACCGACCTCCTCAGCGAATACTGGTCTAGGCATGATCCTGAATGGTCCTATTTCCGGGAGAGGGCTCTAAGCCTCCTAGAGGAGGCCTCGAAGATAGAGGAGACCGCTAGGATAGTCGGAGAGAAAGCCCTCCCCGACGAGCAACGCCTAGTCCTACTATTCTCCGAGATAGTAAGAGAGGGCTTCCTCGTCCAACATGCATATCATGAGGTCGATACCTTCTGCGAGCCTGAGAAGCAGGCGGCCATGCTCAGGTTCATGGTGGAGTTCTACGATATGGTTGAACCCCTCATCAGGGGCAGGGTACCCGCCGACAAGATAAGGGAGATGCCCTCCCTAGTGGAGGTTATGCGCCTAAAGGAGAGGAAAGGCATCGAATGGATAGATAAGGTGAGGAGCATGGTTAAATCGGACGTCAGGAAACTAGCCGAACAATACGGCCTAGCCTTCTAAAAAAGAAAGAGTGAGGGAGGGATGAAGCCGTGGCTGAGAAGGCAGGCCTAGTATGTAAGACGACGAGGGAGATCCGGGGCCCAATACTCGTCGTCGAGGGTGTGAGGGGCGCTGCCTACAACGAGCTCGTAGAAGTCAGGCTCCCCGATGGAGCGGAGATGATCGGAAGCGTCCTCGACACCTTCACCGATAAGGCGGTCGTCCAAGTATTCGGCTCCACCGAAGGCCTAGAACTCGGGGTATCCGTAAGGTTTACAGGCGAGGTCATAAAGATACCATTATCGGATGACCTCATCGGCAGGGTCTTCAGCGGCAGCTTCAAGCCCCTCGACGACTTACCTGAGCCCATGGGGGAGGAGCATAGGGAGATATTCGGCTCAGTGATAAACCCTGCAGCCAGGGAGCCCCCCAGCGAATTCATCCAGACCGGCATATCCGCCATAGATGGGATGAACTCCCTCGTCAGGGGTCAGAAGCTCCCATTCTTCTCCGAGGCCGGCCTACCCCACAACATAGTGGCGGCCCAAGTTGCCAGGCAGGCTACCGTCCCAGGGAGGGAGGAGGAGTTCGCCGTAGTCTTCTGCGCCATGGGCGTAAAACACGAGGAATATGAGTTCTTCCGCACAGAGTTTGAGAGGACGGGCGCCCTAGCCGGAGCTGTGGTCATATTGAACCTCGCCGACGACCCCATAATAGAGAGGATAATAGCCCCAAGGGTGGCCCAGACCGTGGCCGAATACCTCGCCTTCGACATGGACATGCACGTCCTAACCATCCTGACCGATATGACCAACTACGGCGAAGCCCTCAGGGAGATATCCGCGGCCAGGGAGGAGGTC
>JAWBPF010000034.1:0-14335 GCA_038825355.1 Bathyarchaeia archaeon | reverse complement strand
TTACCTACACTACAATCATTCATACGACACAAAGCTGGAGCGTGAGTAGATCGACGACTTTCATCGACACGTCCGGATGGAGATACACCGCCCATATTTTAACAACGATCACCTCCACCTATTGCTGGACCGAAACAAAATGGTATTATACATGGGTGTCCGAAGATCTTACGGAGGAGACAATCCTCTCCACTTCGACAGAGCCCGTTCCGAATGAATTGGTCGTTCACTTGACGACCGACAAATCAGAGTATATAGTGGGCGATTATCTCGACGGCGAAATATGGGTAACTGACGAGTATGCTAATTCTATCGAAGGAGCACGGGTGGAAATAACCTATGTATTCAACGGGAGAATATCCGGTGATGAATCGGCTGTAACGAACGTGGATGGAGAAGTTCTCTTGCATAGGCAGTGGGGTCAAGAACATATAGGAGACTGGGAGATAATTGCCTCCGCATCGAAGGAAGGATACGACTCCGCCTCCAATAGTGTGAAGTTGTCTGTGTACCCAACTGGGTACGTTCCGAAGGAGCAGCTTACGATCACCATTCAGACTGACCGGGGAATATACGAACAGGGGGAGGCGGTGACTGTTTCAGGCCAAGTTCGACGTAACAACGAGCCGACCCCTCCAAAAGATAGAGCCATCATAATCGAAGTACTTCAAGTCCCCAATCGGAAGTATACACGGCCGTATAACACATTTGTCTGGTATACAGATGAATCAGGCCGCTACTCGGTAATGCCCTTTGCAGGATGGGAGATCGGAGAATACGTGATACGGGCGACATGTAGCTTCGATACGGAGGAGGGAAAGATCACTGTCGAGAGTAAGCCGTGGAGTTTCCATGTTGAGAAAGCCACGCTGGTGAAAGATATGCGCGATCAGGTGAGGAAGATAACTGAGTTATATCAAGACCCTGACCTCGGCATACCTGAGGGCCCCCTGCGCAGGGCGATCGTACGAAAAAATGAGTTTTTTAAACCCCCGAAGATCGTTGAATGGGGTTTAATTCCAGAATCGAGCTACGGAGCCTATACAAACCTTCTTCATCTTACAACGCGCGACCCGAAGATTAAGGAGCTCCTCGGACCCTACACGTGTGGAGGTTGTCAAGCCCAAACCTTAGAGTTCATGGATCGTCTACGATTCCATGAAGACCCTGAGGTGCGGAAACTAGTGAAGGGATTAGACTATGGGCCTATCAGCCGTGGAGGCGGCCCACTCATGGCTATGATCGGGTCGCATCACGCCGTCGTCCTTTACCCCATCGGCACCGACTGGAGATGGCCTCCAGAATACGGGGGGCAATTCGCGAAGGTATTCGATCCATGGCCCACCCAGAAGCCCGAGGTTTACTACGTCGAACAGTTCGAGAGACCTTACGGATTCGCCAGGGTGAGCGAATATTATCAACGCATGTACGATCCCAGTAATCTATTCAGCGGGTACCCATTAACCGGGGGCGCAATATACGTGAACTATAACGTCATCGGAAAACGTCCAGCCCCACCCCCGGAGGAAGCCTCCACCGCTGTAGTAGTTGACTGTCCCGTAGATGTCTTGATCACGGATCCTGAAGGGAGGAGGGCGGGTATGCTGCCTGACGACATCCTCGTGCAGGAATTTCCCGCCTACATTTATCAAGGCGTCGAAGACGGTGAGACTACATCATGGTACTTCGGGCTCCCCGAGGGAACCTATACCCTGGAGATCACGGGGCGATCAGCTGGGACGTTCAACCTCCTCATCGGTGGAGAGGCTGTGGGGGATCAAATCCTCAAATACGGGGAGCAGGAGATCCCTAAAGGAGGCGTTGCAAAGGTCACTATTGGAACAGGTGACAAGTCACCGCCGCTGTCACTGCCCAATGGGGAAACGGTGAACCCTGAGTCCTTCAAGGAATCTAAACCAATCTCCAACCTAAAATTAGGCGCGTTAATATTTACTGCCGCCCTAATTTTAGGTGTAATCCTTCTAGTCAAAAGATCGTATTCGAAGCAGAAATCGAAAGCCATGGTAACTCGAACCCATCAGGCGGCATATCGAATTAAAGAGAAAATATCTGAAGGCCCTGCCTTCTGTGAGGAATGCGGGAGGAGGATTCCGGCAGATTCAATGTTCTGCCCCTATTGCGGAGATAAACAAGGAGTTAAATAAGATGTCGGCATATTACAGGGGTTAGGGGATGATCCATGTTCGGTGAGAAGGCCTTCCTGGATCTTTTTGTTCCAATGGATATACTGTATACGTTATTTCTTGAGTTGATAGTGATCATTATTGAAGCTGTCTTCATATACTTCCTTTTGGAGAAGGCGGCAGCTAAAGCTTTCCTCTCCTCCCTTAGTGCGAATTTTATAACGGGAATATTAAGCGCCATCTATCTCGTCTTCTCCGTAGACTACTCCTATCCGTTTTATTCGAAATTGATCTTAGCGGTCATCGTACCCTTAGTTGTTAACATCCTCGTGGAGGCAGCCATCCTAAAGCTCTTCTATAGGGATAAGACCATGAGAAGGATACTGAAGACCTCGATGGCGATGAACTTCGCCTCCTACATATTCATCATAATGAATATCATGCCTCTGTTAACGCCATAAAGAAAGATGTGTAGGGATGATTTTTTGGATATCGGATTGATCGCTGGTCTACTTGGTTTGGCTGTTGCTGGGTTAAGCCTCTACGTAACGTTTTATGCTTTGGGGTTCTTCCAGTATCTAGGTGGGAAGAAGCCTTCACCGATTCCACCCGTGAGCAAGCGGGAGTTGGAGGATAGGCTCTTATCCCTGAACGATCCATTGAAACCCTATAGGATCGTGAAGGGTGACGAAACGGATCTCGTGGCGGAATGGAAGATCGCCGACTCGGAATGGTGGGGCATCTTCAACAAGAGCGGGTTAAAATACGCATATAAGGCCAGCCTCCTACTTGACGAGGGAAGACATTCTGTGCGATGCTATGAGCAACTCGGGTATATTACGTGGACTGCAGGGCTGGACGGCATAAAGCCCCACGTAACTTATCAGAGAAGCTTCTTCGGTGGAAGAATCCTCTATAAGAAGGAGTGGGCTAAAGGATACGGGATAAAACAGCTCAAGCCTCCAGAGGTGGGTAAGGTCTACGACTATAAGTTTGATATTAATGAGATAAGGGGACCCCTAATCGTGGTCGTTGAGGAGGGTGGATGGGAATGGGTCCCCGTCACGGCGAAAAGGCATGTAACGCGATGATTGATCAGAGGAATAAATTGAAATCAGCGAAATTAAAAGGATATGATAAACGGTTGTTATCTTATCGTCATTCCCGTTATGGTGGGCATGTATGACATCTATGATCGGACAGGCTTTGGTTTGCTTCTGGCAACTTTCCAGCCGGGTCCTGTCTCCGATACATAATCCTCCAAGGTTATGTTGGATTTAACCCTAAACTTGGCGAGCAGAGTGATACTTATTCAATGTTTTTAGGTAATACTAATAGGAGATACTTATGAGCAAACTCATAACCGTTTCCGCGAAGATAAGTGAGGGATTGAAGAGGAAGGCTGATGAGTTAGGGATAAACATAAGTGCTCTAGTGAGAAGGGCCCTAGAGAACGAGGTCAAGAGGGTAGAGCTTCAGAGCGTACTTAAAAACCTCAAGGAAGAAGTTGAAAAAGCTTCCGAGCTGCCCGAGGGAACCGTTGTAGGAATAATCCGTGACATGAGGGAAGGGCGTGCAGTTGCCGATCGAACCCTCTAAGGCCGTCCTAGACGTGCCCATATCGATCCAAACCATTATTAGGGATCTCATCGATAAGCTCAGAGATTAGGTAAGCAACCCACATATATTAAACGAACAAACTAAAGTGGCAGGGAAATGGAGGATCGGGTGAATCATGGATGGAACGAGTTAAACGCTTCATGGAGAAGCATCCTCTACCCATCGGGGAAGCCTTCTTCCCTCCAGCTATGTTCCTGAAACATTCCATCCGAGACCGGAAGGCCAAGCGGAAACCAGCTGAGCGTAAACATGGTCCTGGAAGGCGGTGAATTGAAAAGCGGAGGCTGGTCGTCTATGTCATGTCGGATCTGCGGTCGAGAAGTGAAAACCGGCCCAGACGGGCTATGTGACGACTGCCGTATGCACTACGGCCGCCTAATGGGAATACCCTAACCCTAAACCTCACTTTCACCGACCTAAAAGGACCTCGACAATTATCGACTTTAACCCTCCAAAAAGAGAAAAAAATAAATTTCTCGACCTTTATGCCCCTTTACCTCTATCATTCTTATTTCACCTGTAGAGGTATTCACGCTTTTTACGTCGTAATGTTCTGTCTCTGGCATCAAAATGGGTAAACGTCCTTCAGCCTTTTCAACCTCTATCACTTTTTCAACGGCTTATTTTTCTACGTCCCTTCTAACGTCTTCAGGCATATCTTCAGGGGGTTTTGATGAAAGTTTTACGAAATGTAGATATCCTACCGGGGTTGAAGGAGCAACGTCAACATCTGCCTCAAGTTTGAGGCGATTATAGGAGATGTCGAAGTAGACATTTGCACTCCATTCATGTGCAATCTTGCAGTTCCATGCTCCGTCGTAATCAAGGAGAAACTCGATAATTGAAGGCTTTAAAGTGGCAGTTCCGGAGGTCCTTCTCATTTTAAAGGCTCAGGCGGCGCAGCGGAGGTGGCATTCAGAAAAGGACGTAAAAGACAGAGTGGACATACTCTCCATTCTCGCCTTCGTTGAAGTAAAAATTGATTTGCTCAAGCAACTGCTGGAAAGATAAGATCAGGAAGGTCTCTGCTGAAAATTATGAAGCTAGAAAGGGCGTCGCGAAGGGAGATATTTGTATCTAAGCCTCCTACATATAGTGCTACCTTCGAAATTTCCTGGATGGCGTTTGAAGAGGCCTTTTAAGGAAACGTTTATAAAAATGTCCTACAAAATGTATGATTGGATGTACGTCATGTCGTCGACATTTACCGTACGGGTTTCTAAAGAGCTTAAGGAAAAGATGCGGAAACTCCCTATAGAATGGAGCGAAGAGATCAGATGCTTCGTTGAAAACAGGATTAAGCAGCTCGAACTCGCGGAGAAGATCGACGACGTAAAGGTAAGGGCTGAGAAAAGAAAGGTAGAGATGGACTCGACGAGCTTGATAAGGGAGGATAGGGAACGTTAAATCGGCAAAACATAGTCTTAGACTCTAACATAATTATAAAGCTTGTTATAGCCGAGCCGGGCTCCGATGAGGCTAGGAGCTACGTAAAGGAAGCTTTAAAGGATGGCCGCAGCCTATATACAGTTGAGATGGCACTAGCCGAAGGCTTAAACACTCTATGGAAACACGTCAAATTGCACGAGGACTTAAAAGAAGAGGAGGCGAAATCTGCAGCTCAAGATCTAATAGAAATCTATGACAGGCTGAATATTCTCACAATCAGGGAACTATTCGACGACGCAATAGCGTTGGCTTTAACTTGGAACATGACAGTTTACGACTCAATTTATATAGCGGCTGCGCGGAAACTTAAAGCCATCTTATATACAGCGGATCAAAAACTGTACAACGCATCTAAAAACATCGCATCCTCTGAGCTACTAAGCTTCTAGGCCATGAAGTGATCCATAAGATGCCTATTCCACCCATCGCAGATTACTTAATGCATCCTTTATACCCGGATTATTTTTTGGGAACGCTTATAAGAGTCTGTTAAGCAGATGATGGAGGCATGCGCCTCCAAGGAGATGCTGCACTTCCATGAACAGCCGAGGATAGCCCATAAAACCGCCGCAACTGGCTAAACGCAAATCATCCAGACCTAGCAATCCTTTGGGATCGACTATGGGGGATTTACGGCGTCCTCGGATATGGGGGAGTAAACGGGGAGGGGGCGACGCAAGCCCTCGAGATCCTTAAAGAATGTTTAACGGAATTGGGCAGGAGAGAGAACATTGCTATTAAAGGTCTATAGTGAAATAGAGCAACTTATTAATCGTCTCGAGGAAGTGGAGGGCGTAGTGGGAATCATCCTATTCGGTAGTTACTCAAAGGGAGATTTCGACGAGGGAAGCGACGTAGACCTACTCATAGTATTCAACGATAAAAAACCCTGGCCGAGAATCAAAAATTAATCTATGAAACAACATCTCAAAGTAATTTATTCATCCAAGCCGTGGCCCTGACTTTAAACGAGCTCAGAAACTCGCCACTACTGGAGACTCTCAGAAGGGAGGGGAAAACATACTATGCAAAAACTGAGCTAAGCAAACTGTTGGCGGCAACCCATAAATCCTACGCCCTATTAACCTACACGGCGAGGAATTTGACGGCGAAACAGAGGGCCATCCCCTCACAGAAACTAGAAGGGCGTCGTGACGGGAAATATGTGTATCCAGGTCTCCTACAACGTGTGGGGGACAAAAAATTGGAAGAGGCGTGGTGATGATTCCAATAGAAAAACAAAAGGAAGTAATAGAGTACTTAGAAATGAAAGTCGACTACATGATAAGATACGTTTGGGCTTAGACAACTTTAGAAGCAGAGCCTCACGGGGGAAAGAACCAAGCACAATCCAGAATTCTCTCTACGGAAAAGCAACGAGCGGAAAGACCGGTTCTGATGCGTCATTAGCTGGTTGACGGAAACACTTACCTCACGGATATTCGCAGATTCTACCAAAATTCTGTTAGGAGACATTAAAGTATAGAAAACTTAAAGACTAACGTAATAAAAACTTTTGCTTCACAAAATATGAGGTATTCAGTTAATTTTACTTAACAGAAATACGAAGAACTAATTAATTTGCTCATTAATTAACTAATCAATAGCTATTGGGTGAAAACTGTACGGTACTGAAAGTGGAAACAAAAATTGTTTAAAGTAAAAACGCCCGAACTCAGTATGTTGTAATACCTGTGAATATGGTTGTTGACTCTCAATATCCTTTTAAGGCTGGCGAGCGCATAAAAATTATTATTGGACTCCTTTCGCAAGATGAGGATTACCAGGTTTGTTGGGGAGCCAACAATAAGGGTTTCCCATAAGGTATATGCATCGAGGGAAAAGGATAGGGATGGTTGAGGAATGAAGCAGGGGAGAAGGGGAACTAGGACTAGCAGTTTCGGTGTAAAGGGTAGGGAAGCCCATGATTCATCCCCCTTCTATTCTAGAAAACTCTACGGTGGGTGGGAACTGCCTAAACCTAGTCCTGAAGATTTGGTTGAGAGAACTGTTCAAAATGAACTTTTAGATCAGGTGTTGTTGGGTGATGCAAGGGAAGTTTTGAAGAAGTTTCCATCCAACTGCATGCATTTGATGGTAACCTCACCGCCATATAATGTTGGGAAAGAATATGATGAGGATTTAACGCTCTCTGAATATCTCGACTTTTTAGGTCAAGTAATGGAAGAAGTTTACAGAGTGCTAGTTTGGGGTGGGAGGGTCTGTTTTAACGTTGCCAACCTCGGCAGAAAGCCTTACCTTCCTTTACATAAATATATAATTGAAGTTTTTGAGGATATCGGTTTCCTCATGAGGGGAGAAATCATCTGGTATAAAGGTGATGCTGTGGCTGGTTCATCTACTGCGTGGGGGACTTGGAAATCCGCAGTTAATCCTATACTCAGAGACACACATGAATACTTACTAGTCTTCTCTAAAGGAACATTCGAAAGGGAAAAGAACGGTAGCGGGGACACTATCGCAAAGGACGAGTTTATAGAGTTCACGAAAAGTGTTTGGACTTTTCCTCCGGAATCAGCGACGAGCGTTGGGCATCCAGCCCCCTTCCCCGTTGAACTGCCATATCGTTGTATTCAGTTGTTTACGTTCAGAGGGGATGTAGTTTTAGACCCCTTTGTGGGAAGCGGGACGACATGTTTGGCTGCTGCTATGACGGGAAGACACTATGTTGGAATAGATATAAATGAAGACTATGTAAAGTTAGCAAAGAAAAGGATAAATGATTATGTTGCGCAGAAGCTTTTAACGGAGTTCAAGTAGCCTCTTCCTTATTATATTCACCATTTCTTCCAGTTCAGCATAATTTGTGACAGCTACAATTTTATCTACAATATCGCCTTCTGCCAAATCACACATACACTTAGCATTTCCTTCGGTAGGCTTATGACTTGTAACTATGAAAAAGAGTGTATTTGGGTAAGCCCTTGAAACTTGGTAGGCGCTACATATTGCTTTCTTGACCGTATCGGTTCGCAATAAACCCGGACGTGGCAATTTTATGCGCTTTCCATCGCAGATGATATATTCCGCTGCTCCTTTTGCCTCAATAACTGCAATCAGCTTTCTTTCGGTAACTCTCTTATCAAAACTTTCAAGGAAACCGTCACTAAAAACAGCGAAATCAGCCTCGCCCCCAGCGGCCATACATGCCCTCGGAAGACTAACGTCTCGCTCTAACGGTATGTCTGGAAAAAACTTCTCCATTATGATTTGAAAACATTCCTCAAAAGTTTCACCGAACTTTCCCGCCCTGCTTTGGTAGTCTTTGCAGAGATTAAACGCTTTTGAGATTTCTTCAAAAGCAAGGTTTAAAAATTCACACAAGTTATCCCTACTAAGTTTCAGGTCATCGGCAACTTTCCTAACTAAGCTCCTCACAGAATTCATGTATGCTGAATGCCTCGTTAATCCTTATAAATTTTCATAATCCAAATAGACGCAGTCATAATATTATCTTTTATAGCATCTCTCAAATCTACGCTTATCAGTTAACTGCTTAATCCTATGATGTCATCAGGGCTGGAGCCATTAAGATAGATTGTAAAATAAAGTGCCCGCCTGCTTTCCCGAATGACCTGAATAGTATTCATAAATGATAGGGGGAGAGGACTAGGTTCGCTGAAGCTTAAAGGAGGAACCTAATTAAAAAAATGAACTTGTCGATCGGGGAGGGTTAATACTTTTAATGGGATGATGATTTTTTTCTCTCTAACGGGAAAGTTTATATTTCCTCTAGCCATAATTTGCTTGGGATTCCTATGCATTGTCCTAGTTGTGGAAAGGAGATTAGGGGTGAAGCCGACTTCTGCCCTTACTGCGGCTCTAAAATAAGCTTGGGAAGGTTCCTAATGGTTACGACGCCCACGATCCCCGGCTATAAGATAGTTAAAGTTTTAGGGGTGGTCACAGGTCTAACTCCCCGCACAAGGGGGGTCTTAGGAAAGTTTATCGCCGGCTTCCAGACAATGCTGGGCGGCGAAGTAACCGCTTTCACAACGGAGCTCGAAAAAGCTAGGCAGGAGGCTATGGATCGCGTACGCCAAAAGGCTGTGGAGATGGGGGCAAACGCCGTAGTCGGTTTAGACATCGAAACCTCTGATCTAGGCTTGCAAGCCGGAGTTACAGTTATATCGGCGACCGGGACAGCCGTTATCGTTGAGCCCGAGCAATAAGAAAGGCATCTTAATTCTCTCTTCCCTATTTTCATGGTAAGTATCGATATCTACGTAACGCTACAAGGCGCCTTTCTGCGTCACAACCTCAAATTTGAAGCATTTCAGCGAAAGTCTAAATTCCCTAATGGCCATCCTTCTCCTTTTTAGGTCTTCCCACAGATCCAGAAGTTCCAAACACTAAGGCGACGGCCACGTCATAGGTGCCATCAGAACAGGCTCAGAGAAGCAGGATATTACCCCCAAGGATAAGACTGACCAGCTACGGCGATTTATCATCGGGTTGTCGCCCTTCAAATTTGAGCAGAGAAAAAATCCTATTGGAAAGATCGAAGGCGTAGGCTCAATCTCATCTCAGTATTTGAGGATGATTCCTTGAGATGCTGTCTCGGACAGGTATGAGGTCGCAGAAGTAGAAACGATCATCTCTCAGAACTACATCGCCTCTTACATATGGTATCTTCCACGCGAATATGGGTCCATCATAAACAAACGAGTGAAATTCTCCGTTCTCGCCGCAGGGGTCAACGCCTTGAGGGAGCTCGGATAGGAATCGCTCATCGAACTCCCTGCCGACAAATTCCCCGCCCAGGAACTCCGAGTCGACGCAGGTAGTGATCGCCTTGAATCCCAAGCCTATGAAGGCGCGGGCAAGCTCCGCTGTATCCCTCTTCCACAAGGGGTAGACCCCTTTCATCCCCAGTTTCGAAAGGTTCCCCTCCCGATACTCCTTCACCTCTTCGAGGAAGATGTCTCCGAAAGCCACCGATAGAACTCCCTGATTTCTATACTGCATAAGCCTGTCCCTCATTCCCGCCTCATATTCTTCGTTGGATGAATCCTTTGCGATGTAAATTTTTTCTAGTGGAAGACCCAGGGATCTAGCCTGTTGCTCAACGAGGATGCTCCGAACACCGTGCATGCTGATCCTGTCATAGTCTTTAGTCACCGTTGCTAGCAACGCCAATATCTCGTAGCGTTGAGCCTTCTGGAGTTCGTAGAGAGCCATCGTGCAGTCTTTGCCACCACTCCACGTAAGAATAGCTTTTTCGACCATCATGATAGTCTGATTATCTATTACAAAAATAAAAATATGATATTAGCGGAAATAGAGCCATCATCCCTCCATCCCATCTGCTCCTGCAACTTTCTAGAATGAATTTGTTGTTCTTCGTAAAGAAACATAAAAACAAAGAAACATAGAAAACTCCTCGGTATTAAATACTTCGATGAAGATGAGAGAGCGGATCCCTCATATTTCGTCGTCTTGAAATTTACAGGTAAAATTTAGAGTACACTTGCAAATGATGAATCAATAGGCTGAAAATAAAAATTACCTTCTTTAGTGGCTGCTAGAATATGCCTGCTCGTTGGCTAACCAGAGATAGCCTAAAACAAGTAAGTCACTCTTACTTAGTCTTCTTCAAATCCTTTTCCTAGACGTTATTCTCTACTGTAGAGTCCGATGATCTCCCCCTTTGCAAGTACGTGCCCCTCAATTGCCCTCTCAACATCTTCCCTTGTTGAATTCGGGTTAAGGTCCAGCTTAGTATCCAAGGCGTAAACCTTGAAGAAGTATCTATGCGTGCCTGAGGGCGGGCAGGGTCCCCCATAGGAATGCTCCTTAAAATCGTTTATCCCCTCAACCCCTGGAACGCTGTCCTCCTCTATTTTTCCTAAGGGGGGAATGTTCCAGACGACCCAATGATTCCATACCCCCATGGGGGCATCCGGGTCATCGACTATGAGGACGAGGCTCTGCGTCCCCTCGGGTATACCTTCGATTTCTAGAGGAGGATTAACGTTGTCGCCATCGCATGTATACTTTGCAGGGATAAATCCATTATTCTCAAAAGCAGAGCTAGTAACTTTTAATTTTAACTCTTTCTTTTGAGGCGGCGGGGCACGTGGGGAAAGAGTTGCATAGTAGACCGCTACCCCGGCGATTATAATGATTACCGCTAACAGCAGCGCGATCGTTCCCCTACCCTTACCGGTCTTCTTCTCAGACATAACTCCATCTTAGATTGGATTTATTGATCGGCTCTTATATGGGTTTCGCAACTATTCTTCATTTAATGTAATGAACTGAAGGGTTACATCACGAGCGGGGTTATCGAGCTGTACGGAGAAGTTGTTGAACTTTTGAGAAATGTTTACGATGAAGCTTTGGCGCAATCTATACAAAAGGGGCCTGAGCTGAAAAAGCTTAGTCATAGATGAGCTGAGTGCTGGGAAGCTCGGCAAAGGCTAAAAGAAATAATGCGAATCGTGGATACATGCTTCAGCGAGCTTAGAAAATTTGGCTACGGCATGGTTTATTCAGAAGACTACTATCCTGAACCTTTCTTCATAAAGGTTCCGAGACTGATATTTTAGAAAACATTTACGCATGGGACAGCGGACATAACAAATGAGCCCGAGGAGATATATGTGGAGGCATCAACATGGACGGAGACAAATGAGCTTAGACTGTTAATAGTCTTGGATGAAACTAGTTATTAAAAACTAAGAATTTGATTCAATGTCTAAACGAAGATTGAAAGTTTCATAAATATTGTGAGGTTGCTAGGTTTTCTTCAACGGCTTTAACATTTCGCTTACGGTTACGATTCTTATACCTTCGAATTCCTTTAGAGCCAATAAATGCTTATCTCCAGAAACTAGGTAGCCGGCTTTACCGTCAAAAGCGGTTTCAACTAAAATATTATCGTTTGGATCGCTGGTGAGCTGGGGGAACCTAGTCCTTGGTCTAACTAGTGTTGTTTTTGAATGCAACAGCCTTCTGAATCTATGAAGCTTGGAAGCAGTTATATATCTTCTTAGCTGTGGGCGCATCATAACCTTGTCGAATTCCTTCAAGATTTGTGGCGATACTATGAGCATAATTTCTCCTTTTGCTACTTTTCTCCATAAATCTCTTGGGTTACCCCTTCTAATGAGGCTGGATACTAAAACATTAGTGTCGAAAACGGCTTTTACCATTTCATAGCCTTACGTCCTTCTTTTTGTTCTCCTGTAGGATTCTATCTCTTGCTGAATTTCTTCTTCACGAAGTTCTCCGTACTTTTCGATTCTCTTATCAACCTCTCTGTATATTTCCCTCAACTCTTTCTCCACATCGGGCACCTCAAGCTTTTTCATTATGACCGCACCTTTATAGCCATAAACTAGAAGCTTACTATTTGGTTCGATTCCTAGTTTCTCACGAAGACTCTGAGGAATCACAACCTGGCCCTTACTGCTTACTACAGCTACATCAAGTTTCTCCTTTGCCATAGCTTTCACAATGAATATTCTTACTTTCTTACTTAAAAGTTTAATGATCAGGAATACCACCTAGAAGAATGGAGATAAGACCCTATTGGAGAGAGATTAAAGATGTAGGCTTAATCACATTTCAAATTTGAGGAGGGTAGGAGGCATAGATACTGTAATGCCCAATAAGATTGTTAAGAGGGTAATAAATAAGATTTTAGAGAGTTTGAACCCTGAATAAAATGGTGGGCCGGCCCGGATTTGAACCGGGGACCTTCAGCGTGTCAGGCTGACGTCCTAACCAAGCTAGACGACCGGCCCATCCCCCAGTTAGGGTTCAGATTTATCTAAATCATCACATTCTGCCATTCTGCTCATGGTTCATATGTTCGAAGTCGCTTGAGGTACGGCTTGGATTGGCCGCGCTTAGCGTCTAATTCCTATCTCTCTTCTCCGGTTACATTTTAATAAATCATTTATTTCCTATTATATTATGCGGGTCCTGTTTATTTTCTTATTCTGCCATGTGTACGATCTTAGTTTCCTGGTCTCCCCGAACCCGCATGCCGCGCATCTCTTCCTTCGGATATGGTAGGAGTGCCTCCCGCATCTCCTACAGGTTATATGGGTTTTGGATCTTCCTTTCTTGCCTTTGGATGGTGTTCCCTTGCTCATCCTTGATGCTTCTCCTGTCGGGTGGTTATTCCTTTGTTGGAGGTGGGGATACTAGGACTATGTTGTCTCCCCTCACTATTATTGTGCCTAGCTTCCTGGTATTGTCTCCGGAGGTTATCTCCTCTGCTTCTTCTAGGACTAGGTTCATATGCTGGTCGAAGCTGTAGAGTTTCCCTCTTATGCATCTCCCTCCCTTGAGCTCCACTAGGACTGTCCTTCCAAGGGTGTCCTCGAAGACCTTTGAGGCTACATCTGACATCTCAGCCCTAACCACCTGTAAGCCACAACTTTAAGGGTGGATTAAGATGATTTAAAGCTTATCATGATCCCTCTCATATGTTTTCTTCAGGGGATGGGGGAGCCTTGTCCTTGAGGAGGGTTACTTTAAGGTCTAAGGAGGCCAGGCGGATACTGCGGGATTTCTCAGATAGATATCCCTGGGTTAGGGATTGTATCCGTGTCCATGGGAGGATTGAGGCTGTAGGGGTTGGGGTTGGCCGGCTTCTAATCGTAGACGGCTCCCCTTTGATATTTGAGGTTGGGGATTTCATGGTTCCAACCTTGAGGTTCGAGAAGGCTTTGAACGGCCTCCCCATGGTCACGGTAGATATGGGTGCTGTTCCACATATCTGTCGAGGTGCGGATGTCATGGCTCCAGGCGTTAAGTCTGTCGAAGGCAGTTTCGAGGAGAGTGGGATAGTCCGGGTTGTAGATGAGCGCTACGGTAAGGCTTTATGCGTCGGCGCGGCTTTGGCTTCCTCATCTGAGTTTAATAGGGTTAGCCGGGGCCGATTAGTCAAGAATTTGCATTATGTTGGAGACGACGTATGGAGGTTTTTAGATTCGATCAAGTCATAAAAGTTTAAAAGATTGTACAGTTATATCTAATTTTACAGGGGATAATGTTGCGCGCAGCTTCAAGCCTAATTGAAAGGAAGACCCGGCTGGGGACAAGTAACATCTATGTAAAGGCTGTCCCCCTAAAGGATCTCTCAG
>JAWBPF010000033.1:0-14460 GCA_038825355.1 Bathyarchaeia archaeon | reverse complement strand
GGTCGGGACATTTAATGAACGTCGGGGTATAGGCGGATGCATCGTATAGTTCTCTTATCTCGTCGTCTAGGCGCATCAATGTTATTGAGCAGCCTGCCATCTCCTGGGTTGTGAGGAAGTTCCCCACCTCTGTGCAGTGGACGGTGATCCCCAGCTCTCCTAGGATCTGGTTGACCCTACGGTTAATTATATAGAGTTCCATTAGGGTGGTTGAGCCGTAGCCGTTGACTATTACGTTGACTTCATCTCCGTTCTTAAATGGTAGATCTTTGACGATCGCATCGACTAGGATCTCCGTGGTCTCATCTGCGGAGAGGAGTCCTGTCTTCTCAACTCCTTTCTCCCCGTGGGCCCCTATCCCGAAGTACATCTCATCTTCACCTATGTTGAAGGTGGGTTGTCCTGTGGCGGGGATAGTAGCGGGGGAGAGGGCTACGGCATACGTCCTACAGTTGTCCCTCGCTTTCTCCGCCGACCTCTTTACTTCACGCAGAGGGGCGCCGGTTTCAGCCTTTGCGCCTGCAACTTTGATTACAAATAGATCCGCGGCTAGGCCCCTCCTCTCGCTTAATCTCTCACGCGGCGCTGAGGCTACGTCGTCCCAAACCCTGACTGTTTCTGTGGCTATCCCCTCTTCCTTAGCCATCTCAGCAGCCATGTCGAAGTTCATAACGTCCCCGGCGTAGTTTCCATAGATGTAGAGTATTCCTTCTCCTCCATCCGCAGCTCTTGTAGCCTCCAAAATGAATACTGGGGAAGGCGCGGCGAACACTTCTCCTAGGACAGCGGCGTCAGCCATCCCGTATCCAACCCATCCAGAGAAGAGGGGTTCATGGCCGCTCCCCCCGCCAACGACTACTCCCACCTTACCCTTTATGGGGGCATCCTTTCTAGCTATGACATGCGGGGCTACTAACCTAATGATTTGCGGATACGCCTTAACATAACCTTCTATGCTCTCCACGGTTACGTTGAGGGGATCGTTAATCAATTTCTTCATTTCTATCCCATCTAAGGATTAATGGCTATAAAATAAATGTTTTACATTTTTATGTCTTACTGGATAATTAGAAGATTCTACCCTGGAACACGAGCCTTTTTGGCTTGGGCAGAGCACCTCGGGTCGTCTAATTGGATGGAGAGCTGGAGGAAATTAAAGATGCGTCCATATTCAGACTTAGGAGATGCACTTGTTTAAATCTTTCAGGGTGCTTCCCATGTTTACATGTATTTCTATGGTCGGCCTGTCATGCTCGGGGTTAAGCTTAAAGTTGTTGAGTGATATTATATATTGACGTTGGAGGAGTGGCATGTCATGGTTTTGAAGGCAGTAGATCTCACCCAGCCTATGGGTATTATGACCCCTCCACCTCCAGGTGGAAAGTCTATGCGTATTAGGTATTTGAATAGGATATCGAGTGATGGGTACGGACAGCAGGAGTATGCATTTACAACCCATTTCGGAACCCATCTTGATGGGCCATTACATTTTGATCCCAAAGGAAGGGATATAGCCAGCTTACCTATGGAGAAGCTGTTTGGAGAAGGCGTGATCGTCGACGTTAGCGAGGTGGGGGAGTATGGAATATATACACCTAAACATGTAACCGATAAGGTGGAAGTAAGAGAAGGGGACATACTGATAATTCACACGGGCTTTCACAAGTTTTATGTGGGAGATCGTGAACCAGATGAAGTTACTTACTTCTTCAAGCATCCCGGTCCTCACCGGGAGTTCAGAGACTGGTGTGTGGATATGAAGTTTAAATGGCTTGGCGTCGACGCGTCTTCTCAGGATCACCCGATGAATAGCATGCGTCTCCGGCAGTCGAGGCCCGACCTTGCAAGGGAGGCTGAGAAGAGGCTCGGAAAACCGATACCCGAGATATTCCCTGAGGATATGGAATATATGATGCACTCCTCCCTATTTAAGAAACCCTATGAGCTCATCCACGTGGAGAACTTGGGCGGAGACATCGATAAAGTTTTAAATAGAAGAGCACTAATAGGATGCTTCCCATTAAAGGTAATTAATGGGGAATCAAGCCCATGTAGAGTAGTAGCATTCATAGAGGAATAGCATCTCCCGGACGTTACGTTCAAGCTGGCGGCTCTGCTCAAACATTCCCTAAAAATACGCCTAAGAGGCTGTACGCGGACTCAAAGGGGATGATGGCGTACTTGAGGCGTAGAGGCAAAAGAGTACGCCAATGTACCGTTAAATCCATGGAGTAAGCGTAAGCCTGAGCGGGAAGGCTATGTAAGTTAGACGCGGAAACTTGGCGCTGTGGGGATGCTCCTACTGGCTGAAATCCCCTAGAGGCCAACACTGGGTCGTGGGTAGATGGCATAATCGTCCTTAGCCCTCATACCGGTTGCGTACATACTCATATATCTGAGGAGCTTTACACTAGGTTCTTTATTTTTCTGGCCAGAAGGTTTCCCGTCTCCACGTGTTCCTTTCCAGGATCTCTATGGTGGTTCCAACGGTCTTTTAGACCGGCAAATAGGCGTACTTGTTGTCGTCCCCAGGGATGGAGCACCCTTTCTTCTCCGGGGGGAGCGGCCTCCCTTTCGGGTCGCATAGGGTTATTCCCCTCTTCTTCATCTCATCATAGAACTCTTCTATATCATCCACTTCCACGCAGAGCTCAAACATCGTGCCAGGGCCCTTCTCTTTTAAGAATTCCAGGCTTGGCCCCCTAACGGGTGCCAGCAACTCAACATAGCTGTCTCCTTTGGGGAACGGTAGATAAACATAGTCGATCTCCTCATCGGGGTTATCTACGCGGAACCACTTCGGCTCCCTGCAGCCAAGAACGTTCCTATAAAAGTCGATAATATTCTCGTCGAGCTTTTCAACAACTATACCGATATGATCCAATTTCGTCTTCAACTTTGATCGAACATAAAAGAAGAAAAATAAAGATTTAAAAGTTTCCATCCAACAGCTATATGGAAGAAATGATGCCTTCGACACTTCTTCCCCTGCCTTAATACCTTCTAAACCTTACGTCATTAAATTTAGGCTTATGAAAAGGATTTTATAGAATTGCCTTAATGAACTTCTCCTTAATCGTGTTGAAATTTGAAGATGAAATTTTTATCTTTGGCTGCTAAAATGATTAAATCTATATCTTAAATATTCTTATCCTAAATCATCTACAGCCCTACCATTCGTAGAGTAGAGGAGAGGTTTGACAAAATCCAAATTCAAATCACAAGCGCTGATCTGCATTCCATAAGGATATGCTCGGAAAACTAATAAACATAGCAAGCATCAATTAATACACCTGAAATGCGGAGTTTGGAGGCGAAGAAATTTACTTATAAGCTACTAGGGGGCTCCTGTTTGGATAAAGATAAACTACTTGGAGACGTTAGTGATGCTATTCTAAGTTTAGAGGAGGAGAGAATCCTAGATACAGTCAGAGTAGCTTTAGGGGCAAATATTGAGGCTTCAGAAATTATTGAGAAGGGGATTGCTAAAGGATTAAAAATTGTTGGCGAAAAGTTTGAAAATGGCGAGTTCTTCTTGATGCATCTCATCAGTGCCTCAGAAGCAGCTCAGAGAGTGGTAAATGAGCTCCTTAAACCTGTACTTGAAAAGTCAGCCAATAAGAAAGGCCTGGGAAAAATTGTCCTTGGCACTGTTCAGGGTGACATTCACAACATTGGCAAGAACATCGTTGGCTCTATGCTTTTCGCCGCTGGCTTTGAGGTGATCGATCTCGGGGAGGATGTCCCAGCGGAAAAATTCGTAAATAAGGCAAAGGAGGTTGGAGCAAGCCTTATCGGGGCAAGCGCATTACTCACGACCACTCTCCCAAGTCAAAAAGCTATTATCGAAGCACTAAAAGTGGCTGGCATTAGAGATAAAGTAAAGACTATTTTTGGGGGGGCTGCATGCTCTCCTGAATGGGTAAAAGAGATCGGAGGGGATGGATATGCATCCAATGCAATAGAGGCTGTGAAGGTTGTAAAGAGATTGTTGAATTTAGGTGATTAGGAGGGAAAGGGAAATGTATAAAGTCTTGGATAGTGCTGAAATTTACAGTATACATTCAAGCGCTATGGAAGTTTTAGAGAGGGTCGGAGTACTTATAGAGAATGACTTTATATTAGACCTGCTGAAGAGAGTTGGTGCAGAAGTTGACGGAAAAACAAAGATAGCTAGATTCGCTGAATATCTGATTAAGGATAAAGTCACCAAAGTCCCAAGCAACTTTACATTATATTCACGAAGTGGTCAAAAGCTTCGAGTTGGAAAAAAGAGGCCGCTAGTTATACCAAGTGCTAATGCTACTCGGATTCTAGATATTCAATCTAGAGAACCTCGACCAGCAACTAAGGAGGATGTTGAACAAACTTGCAAACTAAGCGACGCTCTTGAGCATACGGACATTTGTTCGCCTTCAGTACTTCCTCAAGATGTTGAGCCCGAACTAATGGATATTTATGCCGCAGAAGGAATGATGCGTAACTCCAGCAAACCGTATTTTTTGGCGCCCTCTGATGAGGAACAAGCTTCTTACATAATCGAAATGGCAGCTATCGTTGCGGGAGGAATGATTGAACTTGAAAAGGAGCCCATTATTACTATATTCGTTTCTCCCACGAGTCCTTTACGTCTAGGAATTAGAGAATTAGAAATAGCAAGAAGGTCAGTAAAACATAATATTCCTATCTTTGTCGCTCCTTGTCCTAACTCAGGAGTGACTTCACCCATTTCCTTAGCGGGAACCCTTGTATTAATATGTGCGGAGTATCTCGCCTTAACCTTTATCGTAGAACTATTAAATCCAGGAAATCCTGTAGTTATCGGTGGAGCCCCAGGGATTACCGATATGAGGACAGGAAATATTTCTTATGCATCCGTTGAGACTGCATTGATGGGGGCAGCAATCGCTCAAATAGGAAGCTTCTATCACTTACCATCATACGCAGCTACATCCGACACGGGATCCTTTGAGCTTGATGCACAAGCAGGCTATGAGACTGCATGGACGACTATTATGCCAATAATTGCTGGTATCGATTTGGTCATCGCCCCCGGTCATTTAGGAGCATATACGATAGCCAGTTACGAAAAGCTCGTCATGGATAATGAGATCCTCGGTGCAATAAAAAGGATTTTAAAGGGGATTGATATTTCTGATACGGCATTAGCAGTAGATGTCATCGAAGCTGTGGGTCCTAAAGGACACTTTCTCGCGCAAAAACACACCAGAGAACATTATACAAAAGAGCGATGGATGCCCAAAATCTCTAATAGAATAGGATTCAGTGATTGGAGCAAAGAGAAACTAAACCTCTGGGATAGGGCAAAAAGGGAAGCCGTGGAGATACTTAGAACCCATCAACCAGAACCTCTCGAGAGAGATAGAGAAGAGGGAATAAGGAATATTCTGAAGAAAGCGTCTAAAAGAGCCAGAAGTGCATGAGCATAGCTGTCTACGGAGAAATGAATGGATCGTTTCGAATGGCTTATTGGAAGACTCTGAAGTTTGGTTGGGGAGGTCGCCCTTCCAATAAAGAATAATCCCACTCCCTACTCACCACGGAACAATATAGTACGTGAATTCGAGGTCTTCCACATCCCTCAGCTTCGAGGAAGATTAACAGCATCAACATGGATGCTTTTAGGGCTGCCTCATAAGCTTGAGGGCCGTCCTGCAAGGGGCCTCCAAGGACTAGGGATTAACAGCGATAAAGGAAACTGAGACGGGACTTTTAACGATGTATAGATCCCCTAATAGGCTGGGGTAGACGGGATAAGAAGGAGGTACTAACGTTTATGCCTCAATGTAGCAAGCCTAGATGCCTACATATTCCTCGGAAAGGCTTTTAAGGCATGCCCAAACAGTTGTATATAGAGGCTAATCATAAAAGTGAGAAAGGGAGGTAATTATATATATGAGTAAAGAAGGAGAGGTCTCCAGGCGGCGCTACGTGAAGTATGCAGCAGCTGGAGCTGTGGTAGTCGCTGTCGCTGGGGCCGGCGCCTATTATGCGTCGAGACCTCCTACCCCTACGCCAACCCCCACAGTTACCCCTACGCCAACCCCCACAGTTACCCCTACGCCAACCCCCACAGTTACCCCTACGCCAACCCCCACGCCATCTCCGACAATTGGCGTTGTGCCAGAAAAAAGGTGGAAAGCTACAAAAGAGTTTTCAGGTAGTACTCTCCGTTTTGGGTGCTCTCCGGAGGCGTTCTTTATCGGAATAGAGAAAACTATAAAGGAATATATGGATGCAACGGACGTAAATGTCATACTTGAGTCCATGGCATATGAAGTAATGCATGAAAAAGTAATGATGGATATCGTCGCACCAACCAGTTTCTATGATGTGTGGGGCTGCGATAGCACTTGGCTAGGCGATGTATATGAGCACATGACACCTTTAAACGACTGGATCGAAAGAGACAACGACGAAGTGCAGTGGGATGACTTCTCGAGCGTTGGGAAATTCATCCCAACTTATGGCGATAAAATTTACGGAGTGACCTTAGGAGCATATGACTGCTTCAGTTGGTACAGAACAGACATTCTAGATAGTGTAGGAGAAAAGTATCCTGTGACGGCTGATAAGGCAATCGAGATCCTTGAAGGGTTAGGCTTGAAACCAAACCATAAAGGAATACGTAATGAAATCACTGGAAAAGATGATCTGTATGGTTTTTCGTTGCAAACGGGACCTATGAATATCTCTTGGAGCTTCACTTACTTTCTTAATGCCTTCGGAGGAAATTGGATAGATCCAAACACGGAGAAATTGGCCATCAATGATGAAGTAGCTGTTGATGCGCTAGAATGGTATAAGAAATGCTACGATTACGGCCCTCCGGGAATGGAAGCGTTTGATTTCACTGCTGCTGCAATGTTCTTTGATTCCGGTAAAGCCGTTTTCACCCAAGCAATCGTTGCGGAGCACTATCTCGCTCTTTTGGATCCATCTACACCAGTATATGGAAGAGTTGCGAATGATATAATACTACAGAACCCAGATCCCAACAGCCCAGCTCGCAAAAGAGGAATAAGGCGTGGAACATGCGGTACAGGTTGGTGGGCGGGAATACCAAAGAACTCAAAGAATAAAGAGGCAGCCTGGAATTTCGTCAAATGGATGACTGACGCAGGGAGAGAGTACGAACGAGAGAACCTTGATAGTGGCAGAGAATCAGTAGTAAGTGCTCTTGTTAAACTCCCAAAGTACAAGATGTTTCTCGCTCATGCGGAAGAGAACAGAAAATATGGTGGAATGGGATACCCTGATCCTCACCCCACCGTGCCTGAATTGGGAGCAGGAGCAACTCAGCTTAGAACGCCATATGGATGGAAGTTTTATGATATATTAGATAAACACATCCATCTCTACATCATAGGAAAGATAAAGACGGCGAAAGAGGCTTTAGATGAAGCTTATAAAGAGATGATAATGGAAGTACCAGAACTTGCTAGATAACAGCCTCCTCTTTTCAATGAAGACATTTAGGGGGTTCTGAAGAGGGAAAGAAGGCCGGAGGGCCTGGCTAAACAAGAAGGAGCTTACCTCCTAATGAAGAAATCCTTATCGCTTATACTACCAGCATTCTTAACTCTCTTTTCGATAACCGTTTTCCCACTGACTTTTTCTATTTTTACAAGTTTCCACAGATTAGACCTTAAGACAGTAGAAGGTTTTAGATTTGTTGGATTATACAACTATCTATATGGAATCAAGGATCCAACTTTCCAAAAATCTATGCTTGTTACATTAGAATATATGTCTGGAACAGTAGCAGTTGAGCTTATACTTGGTTTGTTATTAGCATTAATTTTGAATCTTGATCTAAGGATTGTGAAGGTATTAAGGGGGATTACGATAATTCCTTTGGCAATATCACCAATGGGAGTTGCATTAATCTTCAAACTTGAAACACAACAAGAAATTGGAATAATTGCATACATACTAAAAGAATTCTTCCATGTAATGTTTCAACCATTGATAAATACTTATCAAGCTTTGGGTATGCTTATCCTTGTCGATGCTTGGCAATGGACCCCGTTCGTAGCACTAGTACTTTTAGCAGGTTTAAGATCCATCCCGGTTCAAGTGATGGAAGCAGCTAAAATGGATTGCAAATCTTCACTACAAATGCTCCGCAATATAGTGTTACCTCTATTAAAATATCCTTTAATAGTGGTTGCTCTAATAAGGATAATGGATGCTTTTTCAGTTTTTGAGTATGTATACATGCTAACAGGAGGTGCTCCAGGCGATTCAACACTAGTTGTTACTTTCTGGATCTACAAAGTAGGTATGAGATATCTCGAGCTTGGAAAAGCATGCGCCCTCTCTTACATTGTCTTTGGTGTTGTTCTCATCATTATAATCCTTTACATCAAATATGCATTAAAAGAGAGATGAGTAAAATGAGAGGAAAATCCGTAGAATCACTATTCGTACATGCCATTATTGCTATGGCTTTCCTAATAATACTTTTTCCTATCGCTTGGCTTTTCTTGATGTCAATAAAGACTCCCGCAGATAATTTACGGATGCCCCCACCAGTAATATTTAAGCCTACGATAATAAACTACTTGAATTCATGGTTAGGTGCAGCAACTTTTACAGAATTTGGATACGGGGCCTCGGAAAGAGCGGGGGTTACAGCAGTATATGGCTCCTCTCTAGCTCTCAGAAACACGATAATTATAGCAACATTAACTACTTTGATCACCTTAATTTTAGCCATTCCTGCAGCTTATAGTTTTTCCAGATTTAGAATGAGAGGAAAAGTACCATTACAACTCTATATCTTGATGCTAAGAATGGCTCCCCCTATAGCCATAATACTTCCATTATTCCTATTATTCAGATGGAGCGGACTTCACAATACTCATATAGGAATAGTTCTATCTCACTTGACTTTCATACTTCCATTCGCAATTTGGCTACTTAAAGGATTTATCGATGAAGTGCCAAAAGAGATCGAAGAGGCTGCTGAAATAGATGGATGCTCCACTTTCGGAATAATCTGGAGAATAGTGTTTCCGATAATGAAGCCAAGCGTCACAGCGGTTGCGATTCTATGTTTCATTTTTTCTTGGAATGAGTTTCTTTTCGCATCAATCCTTAGTGGACCAGGTACTTTAACACTTACCGTTCTAATGACGCAATATTTCGTAAAATTCACCGTAGATTGGGGAGCTATTGCAGCTACGGGCATGATAAGCTTGATTCCGACGGTAATAGGCGTATTGCTTCTTCAGAAATATCTTGTGCGTGGATTAACATTCGGTGCGGTGAAAGGATGAGCCATCTATAGGGTGGAAGTCTACCTTGAATGCTTATATAAGAAAGGGGGTTTAAAGGTTTACATATAAAGTTTGGTGATAGAATTGGGGGAAGTTCGTTCATCGAATCTTGCAGGAAAGTTCGGCGGAGTCATCGCCATCAACAAGTTTAACCTTGATGTCGAATTCTGGGAACGAGCCTTCTTAGGTGAAAATGTTGGATAAGAGAGATATAGCAACCCCCGCACTCCTCTTAGATTTCGACGCATTCCAAAGTAACATTCGAATGATGGCGGATTACCTGAGGGATAAACCCGTAAAACTGAGGCCTCACGCCAAATGCCATAAGACTCCTATTATAGCGTATATGCAGATAAGGGCCGGCGCGAAGGGGGTTACAGTGGCGAAGCTGGGTGAGGCTGAAGTAATGGCTAAAGCCGGCATCTCCGACATTTATATAGCGAATCAGGTCGTCCAGGAGAGTAAGATGGAGAAGCTTGTCAACCTTAACCAGTACAGCAACGTCTCAGTCGCTGTGGATAACCCCGATGTCGTAGAGAGGCTCTCGAAAATTGCTTCCGGGAAAAAGGTGGATGTCAAGGTTATAGAGGAGATCGATGTAGGATTGAACCGTTGTGGCGTCCAACCGGGGAAGCCCGCAGTTGACCTCGCTAAAAAGATTTCACGTTCCAAGGGGCTAATCTTCGAGGGCGTAATGGGATGGGAGGGCCATTCCGCGTTCGTCAAAGACCTGGAGGAGAGGAAGAAGGAGTGCCACGAGTGCTACAGGAAAACGGTGGAGACGGTCAAAGAGATCAGGAAGATCGGGATCGACGTTAACACGGTAGGGGCCGGAGGAACCACCAGCTTCAGCATAGCCGCAGAATACCCCGGCATAAACGAGATCCAGCCTGGATCCTACATATTCATGAGCCTCCTCCATAGCCTGGAGGGCGTACCCTTCAAATACTCACTGACCGTTCTGACCACCGTCGTCAGCCGGCAGGCCAAGGATAGAGCCGTCATCGATGGAGGTGTACAGACCTTCTCCACGTTTGGGGGTTACCCGAAAGCCAAAGGGCTGGAAGGGGTAGAGATCCACGACCTCCACATGGAGCATGGACTCCTAAGACTGAAAGATCCTAACATCAAGTTAAAGCCAGGTGACACGATAGAGTTCATACCGTACTATCCAGATACAGCCATAAATCTTCACGACAGGTTATACGTCATGAAAGGCGATGCCGTCATGGATATCTGGAAGATAGGGGCACGAGGGAGGGTAGATTAAAAAAGGAGCGGAGGTTTTACCGGGGCGACGGAAAACATTTTCACTTTCACAGCACACTTCCCACATCTCCACCTATTATCGAAGCGGGGAGGGCTAACCTCTTCTGAGTAAAGGAGGATCTGCTGCCAATTAGAGTTCCACACCTGCTCGAGGAGTTGAGCTGTTTTCGAGGAGGAGCATTTACTCTAATCCACATAGCCGGAGGCGCAGCCTTCGGGAATCTCATATGCCGAGTTATATGCTGTGGATCCGTCGTTAGAGATCTTCCCGGCCTGTCGGGGGCACCTGTTTCTAACCTATGCCAAGTAAGTCATTTCGGGGGATATATCTCGTCCGGGGGCCTATCAGGTTGACCAGTGGCGAGCTCTAAGATGAACCCGAGTAAATGTTCCGTATCGAAGTAGCAGTACATTCCCTTGCCCACTTTTCCACTCTGGAGGATCCCGATTCCAGCTTCTTCAAATCCCTTTAGCACTTCATCAGGATCGTCGGTGGTGTATTTCAAGTGGTGCAGGCCTTCGCCTTTGCTCTCCAGAAAATCCCTGTAGATAGTATCCCCCTCCAGGGGCTCGATGAGCTCGATGCTGACATCGCCTACCATGGCTTCAGCTATTCTAAATGAATGCTTGCTTGGTTTGCCCCGATAAGTCATCTCTCGGGTGTTTGAGGGGTTGAAGTTCCAGATCTTCCATGGACCGATGCCAAGCTCCTCCCAATACTTCCTCATCGACTCCTTCAGATCCCTTACGACGATGGCGACTTGAGAAACCTTATCATATCTTAGGATCATCTCACTCAATCCTCTAGATAGAATAGATGAGCCAGAATATAATAATTTTTCTACATAATATAAAATATATTTAATAGGTCATCGTTTCGGCCATTTCAAATAAATAATGGAGAATAGCATCGGCATAACCTAAATATTCTTCCTGTCCTGCATATAGCATACGCTTGACCAACTTATTAGGAGTAGTCAGCATAGATATCGTTGGCTTTCAAGGAAGTAAGGCAGAACCTTTTCGCCTATTAATTCAATTCTTTCGGGGAATGAATGGGTTACTAGCTCAACATGGTTTGCTCCAATCCTCCAGAATCGATCGATTAAGTCGATGATCTCATCAGGTGACGAAACAAAGCAGAAGTTTGCGGCTATTACCTCGTCGCTCACTGTCTTCGCCATCTCTTGGATCCTCCTGGGATCGGTCTCGTCGAAGGAGCCTTCGGCGAAGAAGCCTGCTTCACCCGACCTCTTAACTTCGTCGAGGCCTCGTTCCCTGTCGGCGAAATAGAGGGGGATTTCAACCATCTTCTCCATCTTCGAGGGGTCTTTCCCAGCCTTCCGTGCCGATTCCTCAAAGCTTGGAAAGACCACGTCCCTACAGACTTCAGGGGAATTAACGGTTACCAGGTGGTCTCCATAAATCCCCGCGTAGGATGCCGCCTTCTTCCCCTGAGCCGCGAAATAGACTGGGATTCTAGTCTTAGGTTTTGTATAGAGGAAGAAGTTTTCAACCCTGAAATGCTTTCCCTCGTATGTGAAATAATCTTGGGCTTCCCACATCATCCTCATGAGCTCTACAGCTTCTGCAAGCCTCTCGATCCTCTCCCGCCATCTAGGCCATCCATGTGGGAAGAACCTCGCCTCACTCATCGCCTCCCCTGAACCCACGCCGAGTAGGAATCTTCCTGGATACATATTGTCTATGGTCGCGGCTGCCTGACCTATTATGATGGGATGATACCTACCCCCGATAGGCGACGTCACGACGGGGCCCACTTTAACATTCGCTGTCCGGTCGAGGGCCACAGGCATGACGGACCATACGAAGGCCGACTTATTCTGGCTGTGCACCCAGGGTAGCAGGTGGTCGCCGAACCACACGGTGTCGAAGGGATATTTATCTGCCACCACCGTGCATTCCACGAACCGTATTGGGTCATTGTATCCTTCCCCTATGTTGACGCTTATCTTCAGGTGAGTCAATTTACATCCAGTAGAGAATGGCTCCGGAAGGATATAAAAGAGTTTATTCTATGGATAGATTAAGCAACTATTAAATATTAGAAACGGCATGAAAGGTCTTCGGGGTTATCCTATGGGAAAAGGGGAATGGTACGACATTAGGTTGGGTAAACCGAATCCCCTCACCAACCTCAGAAGCGAATGGTTCGATTGGTTCCTAAAAGAGGTCGACGGATACAACGTGGGAGGAGGATTAACGCTTTGGTCCATCGGAGGGGCAGGCTTCATCCTAAAGTCGAGGAGGTCAACGATATATATTGATCCATATTGCGGGGGATCAGTGGAGGTTCCAGATATTGGGACGATCCACCGCATGGTCCCTATACCGTTCAATCCTTCAGATGTCAGGATGATCGACGCCACGGTGATCACCCATGAGGACTTGGACCATTTAAATGAAGACTTTGTATTCCCCGTAAGCAAGAACACTAGCTGCTTATTCGTCGGGCCCCCGAGTGTCGGTGAGCTCTTGGAGAGCTGGGGGATCCCTAAGGACAGAATAGTGATTCTCAATGAGTATCAGGAGAAGAAGATTAAAGATGTCAGGATTATAGGACTCCCTTCAAATGATCCAGTACCGAAAACGGCTAACACGTATATTCTCGAGGTCGACGGCGTCGAAGTATTCCATTCCGGCGATGCACTTTTCTTCGAGAAATACCATGAATTCGGGAAGAGATACGACATCGACGTCGCCTTGATCAGCCTAGGCACCAACCCGCCTGGTATGAAGATATATAACAATCCCGGCGAAGTTGTTCAAATCGCCAGAGACTTAAGATGCAAGGTTTTAATACCCATGCACTGGAATCTCTGGAGCTTCTCCCTCGAGGATCCATATCTCGTGAGCCAGGAGGTTAAGCTCAGAGGCCTAGAGATCAAGGTTGTCATCCTCCGTATCGGGGAGAGGTTTAGCTATCCTGAACCTCAAACTGTGAAATGAAAACTGCAAACCTCCAAGGCTCCCTGGATGCATACGATGATGCACCCGAAACAGTACGATATCTATAACTCTGTTTCATCACCCGGAGAATGCTCGACGAGATCTTGAGGTAATAGTGGCCAAGTTACCTTGGCGTGAACTTTTTAACAGGTCGTGGGGAACCGGTTATAATTCAGTATCCTCTACTTCCCTGTACCATCGCTTCTTGGTTCCAGTCTTAGCCCTAATCTTCCATGCTAGCGATTTCTCCTTCGCTTCTATGGCTTCTCGAAGCTTGTGTATCTTGTTTTCCACATCTATCCTATCCTCCAAAGATAAGCAATCAAATTGAGGGAGGAACGATTGAATCTTCTTGAGATTCGTCGTTGCGGTATAATAGAAGCCCCAATCTTTAGATAGTAGAGACGAGATGTATTCCCTGTCTATTGATTCTTTGCCTGCCTCCCCGACTTCATGCTCTCTTAGTAAAACTATGGCATCCTTTATGTCCTTTTCGTTGATCTTTACGATCTGCGTCTTCTCCAGGAGGAGGTCGCTTAAGGTTATCGTGGGATAGTCGAGCTCAAGCCGTCCCTTGAAATCGATCGTGTGGCACATTTCGAGCCTGTCAAAGAAGATGTCAACCTTCAGGTTCGTCCCTGGGCTTTGGAATACGTATCTTTGAAGAACCGCGGCGACCATGCGCATCCTCCTATCAGAGGAGTAGCCGAGTTCTTCGAGGAGGCAAAGGACGTCCTTCGTCTGTTTTCCATATCCTATAAGATCGATGTCGGTGATATCCCTTTGCAGAGATTTTAAGAGGCGCGAGAACTCCCCGCAGTGAATCCTTATGGCGATCGCGCCCATAACCCTCAGAACCAATCCTTTTTCATCTGCGGCGTCAACGATCCTCAGGGCCTCTTGTAGGATAGCTTCA
>JAWBPF010000032.1:0-14613 GCA_038825355.1 Bathyarchaeia archaeon | reverse complement strand
ATGTACTAGGGCTTCATCCCCTAAATGTCTCCTTGAGAGTAGTTCAGCGTTGACCTCTGCTTTATCTGGATCATCTATGAATAACGCCTTGAAGCTTCCAAGGCTTCCTGTGCTTCGATATCTCTGCTTTATTTTGCCTGTGTAGGATGATATCTTCGCCAAGGCCTCCGACAATTTTCTAGCCCCATCATCGACTGATTCTGCGCTCAACCTATCAGCGTAGTACTCTCTGAGCCTGCTTAAGCCTAAGACGAAGAGGTTCGATATCCAGTAAGCCATTAAAGCTCCGAAACCGAGGATTGCAGCTCCTCCCTGGCCGCTTTCTCTCCTCCCAGTGTAGCCGGCTTGCTGTCCTGATAGCATCAGGGAGTATCCTATGTAGTAGAATATGGCTGGAATCACTGAGGCGAACATCATAACATGCATATCTTTATGCTTAATATGCCCTAATTCATGGCCGATTACGGCCTCCACTTCCTCCTCCTCTAAAGATTCAAGCAGCCCTCTAGTTAAAGCTACTCTATTACCTGTGAGAGGAGAACCATATGCGAAAGCGTTCGGTATAGGAATGTTTGAGAGCATAAGTTTAGGGGTCTTAATTCCTATCCTCCTACAAATCCTCTCAACCATACTATGGATCTTAGGGCTTACCGCTTCTGGCATCTCCCTTACTCCATAAGCCCCATCTATTATATATGGAGCGATAAGCCATTGAAATAAATTGGATGCGACTACGGTGCCAGCTAATACTCCCAAGTTTGTAGTGCCTAGAACAGAGAGTATTACCGCGAAGAAAAGGGTAGATAACCCAATTAATGCAGCTAAAGTACCCACCATAGAGGCTTTAAGCTTGATTAAGTTCATATATATCCCCAATAGTACAGACAAACTTCTAAGAAATATGTTTTTTGGTTATCCATACCTCCAAATGATAAAAAGGTCTTAAAGGCTTAAATATGTTTTGAATTTGGGCTATAGTAATTATCACTCTTATCGATTTATAGAGCGCTCTGTTTTCAACTTTTGATTTTCTTTAGAATGCTCTTTTACAAACGGCTCCATGAATCCCACCTCTTTCATGAATGCCTTGCCTGAGTCGTATTCTTTCTCAAGAATTTCATATAAACGAAGATATGAATCTATGATCCGTTAAATCTTCGATACTAGCACACGGCACTTTACCTTCCACTACTGCCTTATATACATCAAAAAGATGCTACTAAAACTACGGTTTAATATGCACGTGATTCTGTACTAAATAGTCATGTGTTTACGTCGGAGCATGGCTGGAAACCTTCAAACTTTTATAGTTCCTAGTTCGAGTTGATATGGGATGGCTGATGAACAGCTTCACGAGAAGAGATATCATGGTCGATGAGAATCTCTCGAAGATACTCGATGTTACACCAGGCTCATATGTGAGCTTTGCAGATGTCACCAAGAAAGTCTACAATTACATTAAGGTTAATAATCTGATAAAGAGGGTTGAGGAAGAGAAGCAGGTAAGAGAGGCGGGGAAGTTCTGTTTCAAATGCGGGGCTAAACTCCCTTCTAAAGCTAAGTTCTGTGATAGATGTGGTGTAATGCAATAGGGTTACTAACTTGTTGAAATACTTTAATCATGGAAGAAGGTGTATATGATTGGTCGAGGTAGGTATCGTAGGATACGGCGTTTACATCCCTGTAAATAGGGTTGATACTTTAAAGATAGTTGAGAGACGTGAGAGAGGTAGAAAGGATCTTCCAGAGTTAATTGCGAAGGTTAGAGACGGCCTCCTCCTTAGGTATAAGGCGGTAGCTGATCCAAACGAGGATGTGACGACACTGGCAACTGAGGCTGCTGAAAATGCTCTAATTATGGGGGGAGTTGAGCCTGAAGATGTGGGAACCGTAATCGTCGGCTCTGAGTCTAAGCCTTACGCTGTGGGATCCACTGCGAGGCATGTCGCTTCATTCATAGGTATAGGTACGAGGTCCTACGTCTCAGATGTAGAGGGCGCATGCAACGCAGGACTTCAAGCGGTAAACTTCATTAGGGCTCAGATATCCTCTGATGAAATTAAATATGGATTGGCGATAGGCTCAGACATCGCTCAAGCCCCGAAGGGAGATCCCTTGGAATACGCTACGGGATCGGGGGCAGCCGCATTCCTGCTTGGAGGCGAGAAGGAGAGTGTAGCTAGAATAGTGGATATGGCCCCCTACTCAAGCCTATTTATGGACTTCTGGAGGAGGGAGGGTTATCCCGTTCCAAGACATTTCGGGAAGACAACGGTCGAATCTTATATTAGACATGTGACAGGGGCGATATCCATGCTTTTAAAGAAACATAAAAACTTGAGTCTATCAGACTTCGACTATATAACATTCCATCAACCTTCAGGCTATATGCCCCTAAAGACTTGTAGGACTCTGCTGGAATCGCCTGAAGAGTATATAGTTGAAGAAGACATCCGGGAACGCGTAAAGCTTACGAAGGAGGAGATAGAGGAGAAGGTGATGCCATGGCTTAAAGTGGTAGAAATAGGTAACACCTACTCTGCCTCAACCATGATTGGCACAGCCTCTATCCTCGACAAAGCTGAACCTGGAGAGGACATTCTTGCGGTATCCTATGGATCGGGGGCATATTCGATAGCTATGTGGCTTAAGACGGGGGAACTCCTCCTAGAAAAGAGGACGCGTGTTCCTGGAATTGAAGATTATATAAAACGTGGATATGAGATAAGCCTTCCACTCTACGAAAAATATATGAGATATCACATTGCAGATGGGAAGAGGGCACTTCCCTATCCAAGGATTATAGGAAAGATAGAGCCTTTAACGAATCCTGACATCCAGCTCCAGATCTGTGAAGGCTGTAGAAGGATCTATTATCCTCCAAGAGATAAATGCCTTGAATGGGGATGCGAAGGCCCCCTTGTTACCAATGAGCTCCCTTTAAAGGCTAAGCTAGTTGAATATTTGAGGATACCTTTGAGGGGAAGGCTGCTCTCAAAATATGATATATTTAGAAGAGGCTATGTACCTCTGGTAGACTGTCATGGAAATGATTTAAGGGAAGGTTTAGAGCTTGAGGCAGTAATAAAAAGGATATCCGTTGAAGGGAAGGACGGCTTAATCCAATACGGAGTATGCTACCGTCCCATATTTAAAACAGATAAAATTTATGGTCGACCGAACGTCGAGTCGGATTAAGCGGGGCGTCTAGTTTAAGCATGTGATCATCAGGGTTAAACGAGGCGTTTTAAGTTGGACTTATCTGATATGAGTTAGCTGATTAAGGTTTAAATCTGGTGATTTTATATATCTCCTCCGAACTAAAGGTAGGTTGTGGTGAGGAAATTGGCCCCGAATGATGAAGGTAGCTGGAAAAACAGGGTTTTCGGGATCCTAACCGAGCAATTACAGAAGTCAGTAATCAGAGGGGTAAGGGGGGGTTTAATGAGGATACTTCGAATCATAGCATTTGCCGTAGCAGGTGTGATAATATTAGCGGCAGGGATCATTTTCCTTTGGATAGGATTCTACTATTATCTCTTGACATTCCTTCAGCCTTGGGTTGCATGGCTTATGGTGGGTTTTACATCCATGCTTTTAGGATTAATCTTACTTTTAGCGGCCTATCTAACTCGGTAACTGTAGAGGCAAGACAAATTGCGTAGGGAGACGATTTATGGCATCTCCCTAGCATTAGGGATTATATTAATAATACTTGCATCTATACCGATGGTTCTAGACGAGCCTCCAGAGAAGACTATAGTAATCCAACCATGCCTTTCAAACAATATCTCTATAATGAGGGGGAACGACTATTCTAGTATAGAGCAGCCTTTAATCATATCTTCCGGATTTAGAATTGATGGGAGGCAGCCCAGCGATGAGAGGGGCCTACTCAAATTCGACTTATCGGAGATTCCTACGGGGTGGCATGTAAAGGAGGCCCGCCTAGAGCTGTACGTGATAGGTACATACATTTGGGAAAAGGATAGGGGAGAGTGGCAGCCTACCCCGTCTCTGAGCAGGCTCATATACGTGAATCGCCTAAATAGAGAATGGACGGGCTGGAGTTTCACGTATTGGAGCTATTCCACCTACCCAGACTCTTTATGGAATAACCCCGGTGGAGACTTTAATCCTTCAGATGTAAAAGTTAGCTTCGAACATCCCGACTCCTGGAACGTATGGATCGTGACCGAGGATCTCAGAGCCTGGTATGAGCGGGGAGAACCAAATTATGGATGGTTGCTTAAAGATGCCTGTGAGGGAAGCGAAATAGGCTACCGTGTAGAGTATATGAACTGGTTCTATGTATGGGATATAAAATACTCTCCAAAACTTGTAATTCACCTCGCCAAGGATGGCTATGAATATTTTAATGATTTAGGTTTCGTATTGATGATCTCGGGCTTATCCATCGTATTAGCCTCGTTGAACCGTTTCGGATTATAAGGCTCCACAAAAATAGAATGAATTGAATGGAATATATCAAAAATATTAATTTAAACCGTTTAAAAAAATGAATAGTGTGGAGATGAACGCTAATGGCGTTGATTTATCCCCTCCCGATAGTGGCCGCTTGGAGACCGATACCCCTTCTTCCACAAACTCCTCCTAGGGCATACCTCTGTCCTTACTGTGGACATCTATTATACTGGCTTCCACCAAATCGATGGTACTGTCCATATCACGGCGTAATCTCTAAATGGAAGTATAGGTTCCCATAGCCCAAACCTTCGAAACGCCTTAACTTCACCCTAATCCTCAAAAATACTTAAATAATATCTCTTTATCTTATCCGCTTCGAAGAGCAGACGTTCCAATATGGATGCCCAGTAGAGGTGTATAGTATTGAAGAAAGGCGAAATATGGGTCGTAAAAGATCCGAAGAGAGACAGATACTTCTGGCCCTCCGAAGAGCTCAAGAAGATAGCATGGGTAAAAGATGAATCCATCTATGATGAGGCTTCCAAGGATAAAATAGCATTCTGGAGTAAACTTGCCAGAGATGGAATTACATGGATCAAGGAGTGGGATGAGCCATATAGATGGGAGCCTCCATTCTATAAATGGTTCATAAACGGTAAACTCAACATATGCTATAATGCAGTCGATAGACATGTTGAGACTTGGAGGCGTAACAAGGCTGCTATAATATGGGAGCCTGAGCCCATCGATGAGCCCAATAGAATATTAACCTACTATGACCTCTATAGGGAGGTTAACAAGTTCGCTAATGTCCTCAAAAAGTTGGGAGTTAAGAAGGGGGATAGAGTCGGAATATATCTACCCATGATCCCTGAAGTGCATATAGCCATGCTGGCATGTGCAAGGATAGGAGCCATCCACAGTGTTGTATTCTCCGCTTTTAGCGCAGAATCCCTTAAAAGCAGGCTATTGGACGCTGAGCCTAAAGTATTGGTTACAGCTGATGGCTACTATAGGAGGGGAGAGGTGTCAGATCTCAAATCCAAAGCTGATGGGGCTGTGGAGGGAACAACCGTAGAGAAAGTCGTGGTAGTGAGAAGAGCAGGCAACAACGTCAAAATGGTTGAGGGAAGAGACCATTGGTGGCACCTCCTCATGGAGGATGCATCCCCTGAATGTAAACCCGAGGCTATGGATAGCGAAGCCATCTTATTCACCCTCTATACCAGTGGTACAACGGGTAAACCTAAGGGCATAGTACACTCCACTGGCGGCTACGCAGTTCAAGCCTACTGGACGACAAAATGGGACTTCGACCTACACGATGAGGATGTATACTGGTGTACAGCCGACATAGGCTGGATCACAGGACACACATACGGGTGCTATGGGCCGCTGATGAACGGTTCCACCATGATAGTCTATGAGGGAGCCCCTGACTATCCGAAACCGGATCGCTGGTGGAACATCGTTGAGAAATACGGTGTGACAGTATTCTATACCGCTCCCACGGCTATTAGGATGTTCGTGAGATGGGGTGAGGAATGGGTCAAGAGCCACGACCTCAGCACTTTAAGGATCCTAGGAACCGTGGGTGAACCCATAGACTATGATGCTTGGATGTGGTACTTCCAAAACATCGGGGGAGGAAGATGCCCAATAATCGATACGTGGTGGCAGACTGAAACCGGTGGGACTCTGATAAATTCACTGCCTGGAATCGGACCCTTCATACCTACAGTAGCCGGGAGAAGCTTCCCAGGATCCGAACATAAAATACTGGATGAGGAGGGGAAGGAGCACAGCGAAGGCTACCTCGTACAGGTGGAACCCTTTGCTCCTGGGATGCTGAGAAACATATACAGGGATCCGCAGAGGTATAGGGATCAATACTTCAGCAGGTTCGGGGAGAAATACTACTTCACCGGTGATGGAGCCAGGATATACGATGAGATAGGTGATATAAGGTTGACTGGAAGGGTGGATGACGTCTTAAAGGTTGCAGGCCATCGGCTTGCGACCGCCGAGGTGGAGAACGCCATAAACCAGCATGAAGCGGTAACTGAGAGCGCCGTGGTAGGGTTACCTCACCCAATAAAGGGAGAGGTACCCTTGGCATTCGTGGTGGTGAAGGGTAGGGATCCAAGCGAGGAACTAGCTAGGGAGTTGGTGAAACTCGTTGAGAAGGCTATCGGCCCAACCGCAAGGCCTGAAAAGATAATATTCACGGTGGATCTCCCTAAGACACGGAGCGGGAAGATAATGCGCAGGATCCTGAAGAGGCTGGCTAGGGGCGAGGATGTAGGAGATGTTACCACGTTGAGCAACCCGGAGGTGGTGGAGCTCCTGAAGAAGAGGGTGGAGGAGCTCCGGGGATCCAAGTGATCCCCAATTCCTGTTTTTAAAACATTTAAACAATCCAAATATTGTTTACCTCTCTCTGGAACTAAGAACGCTTTTTAATCTTATCTGGGAAACTATTAGTTCGAATGATGCTAAGATGCTTGAAGAGTTCCTAGCCCCTAGATCCATAGCGGTAATAGGTGCAAGCCGTAATCCAGGTAAGGTAGGATATGAAATACTGAGGAATCTAATTAATTCTAAATATCGAGGCGGGATATATCCAGTAAATCCAAAAGCATCGGAAATCCTGAGCCTACCTGTTTATCCCTCGATACTATCAGTTGAAGGTCCTGTTGACCTCGCCTTGATAGCGGTGCCGGCTCCTCTAACGCTGAAGGCGGCCGAAGAATGTGGGAGGAAGGGAGTGAAAGGCCTCGTAGTGATCACCGCAGGGTTCAGCGAAGCAGGGAGAGAAGGGTCTGAGCTGGAGCGTAATCTAGTTTCGATCTGCAAAACTTATGGGATGAGGATGCTTGGACCCAACTGTCTGGGCATAGTGAGTCCTGTATCGGGGTTCAACGCTTCATTCACATCCTCAGCTCCCTTAAAGGGGGAGATCGCCATAGTCTCTCAGAGCGGAGCGATATGTAGCTCATTCATCAACTGGTTTAAGAGTAGAGGAGTAGGCTTCTCCCATCTTATAAGCCTGGGAAACCAGGCAGACCTAACCGAATCAGAGTTTATAGAAGCATTGGGGAGAGATCCTGCGTCAAGAGTGATACTCCTCTACATCGAAGGCGTCAAAGATGGATTGAAGTTCATAAAGGCCTGTAAGGAAGCCTCCAAAGAGAAGCCAATAGTGGCCGTAAAGGCAGGGGTCACCGAGGCAGGTGTAAGATCGGTATCCTCCCATACAGGCTCCTTAGCTGGCTCAGCGGTGGCGTATGAAGCAGCCTTCAGAAAATCTGGAGTTGTTAAGGCTGAGAACCTAGAGGAGTTACTCCATTTAGGAGTGGCTTTCTCGAGGCAGCCTATACCTGAAGGAGATCGTGTCCTCATAGTTACTAATGGTGGCGGTCCAGGCATCCTTGCTGCGGATGCCTGCGAAAAAGCCGGGCTGCGGATACCCTCTTTAAACGCTGAAACCGTTGAAAGCCTCAGGAGAAGCCTACCTCCCCAAGCAAGCTACCATAATCCTGTAGACGTCTTAGGAGATGCAGATGATAACCGCTATTATACAGCACTAAAAGAGGGTTTAGAAGACTCCAACATAGACGCTGCCATCGCCATTTTAACTCCTCAAGCAATGTCGGATCCCGATGGAGTCGCAGAAGCTATAATAAAGGTTTCAGAAACCATAGATAAACCCATATTCACAGTATTCATGGGGCTCGATCATAGATCCAGACCCCTTAGACGCCTAGCTAAGATGGGAATACCAAACCTACCATTTCCCGAATTAGCGGTAAGCATACTTGAAAAGATGATTAAATATCGAGTCTTCGCATCCTCATATAAACCTGAAACATACATGTCCATCGAGACAGATAAAATAAAAGTCAAATCTATAATCGAGAAGGCTGCAAATGAGCGTCGCGTTAACCTTTACATAGATGAATGCCTGGAGATAGCGAAGGCTTATGGGATCGACGTGCCAGGAGGCGGCGTAGCCACTAGTGAGAGAGAAGCCTATGAGTTAGCCGCATCCCTGAAGTTTCCCATAGCGATGAAAGTAGTCTCCCCGGATATACTCCATAAGACCGATGTAGGAGGCGTAGTACTAGGAGTGGACTCCCCTGATAAAGTTGAAGCAATTTTCAGGAGGATAATAGATCAATGTAGGCTGTTGATGCCCCAGGCGCATATAAGAGGAGTCTTCCTGCAGGAGATGGCTAAACCCGGAAAAGAAGTCATAATAGGGGTCTCAAGGGATCCTCAATTCGGGCCCCTCGTAATGTTCGGCTTAGGAGGAATATACGTCAACTTCCTAAGGGATGTAGCTTTCGGTCTATGTCCCATCTCAAGAGAGGAGGCTTACTCTATAGTTAAGAATACTAAGGCGTACACGCTCCTAAAAGGTGTGAGGGGTGAGCCTCCATCCGATGTTGAATCGTTGGTTAATATCATATTAGCTATCTCGCAGCTTGTAACCGATTTCTCAGATATTGTTGAACTCGATATAAACCCCATCTTCGTATATCCCGGAGGCGAAGGTTGTAAAGCCTTAGATATTAAAATAACTATTAAGATATGATAAATATAGTATATGATTAAGGATATGAATCATGCTGGAATGAAGGTCATGGAAAGTGGCTTAAATGCCCGAGATAATCTATTTAACTTCGAATAAGAGCGGGGACGGTAAGACGACCTTAGCTCTAGCTATAGCCTTGAAGGCTTTAAATAGCGGAGTTAGTGTGGCTTATTTCAAGCCGGTGACATCCTCTAAATCTACTTTTGACGAGTTAGATCCAGACATTACGATTATGAAAGACTTCTTGAATATGAGCTATGAAGACTGTTCTCCCATACTCTCCGTTACTCCAAGAGACTTGCTGGACATGGATAAGGTCCATATAGGAATGGTGAACCGGCAATTAATGGATCGTGTGAAGCGGCTTACTAGGCTTTATGAACTCCTAATTCTAGAGGGGATTGAAGGTTTATCCTTTGGGGCTTCTTTAGGCGTTTCGGCTCCACTTCTATCGAATCATATAAATGCTAGGTTATTCCTTGTGGCGAGGCCTGAGAACGACCAGATAGTAGACGATATAATCGTCTTAAACCATTACTGTAGACAGTTTGATTCAAAAGTTGAAGCCGTAGTATTCAATAGGGTCCCAGAATTAATGGTTGAGAGGGTGAACACAAGGTACAGGGAAATCCTGATGGAGAACAACGTCAACGTTTTAGGTGTGGTGCCCGAGAGAAGCGGGCTCCTAGCCCCTACAATAGAGGATCTAAACCATAAGCTAAAGGGTGAAGTTTTAGCTGGGGAAACCGGGATGGGTAAACTTGTAGAAAATATTCTGATAGGTGCTATGGGTATAGAGAATGCGGCTAAATTTATAAGGAGATCCCATAACTCTGTCGTCATCACGGGAGGCGACCGTACAGATCTCGCCTTGACAGCTTTGGAAGCCCAGGTTTCAGGGATAATATTAACCGGAGGCATCTATCCAAGTATAAAGATCCTTCCTAAGGCAGATGAGCTTTCAATACCGATTATACTCGTACCTTATGACACGTATACTACGCTCCAGATAGCTAACTCGGTCCGTGGAAGGATTCTACCGGGCGATTACAGGAGGATAGAAACTTTAAAGAGCCTCTATTGGGACAACATTGATTTAGGGAAAATACTTGTACCCTAAGGATGCATCATATAATAGTCCATTAAGGGAAAGAGTCCTCCTAGAGAAGGGAAGCATCTCCTCTACGGCGAAGGAGGAAGTGATACTCCTCATATGTCTAGAGGGGATTCCGGCTTTTTTGGAGGCGAGGAACTTTCCCTTAAGGCTTCCCGGAGAGAATGGGGAGGATTTACATGGCCCAGGCATCTCATAAGAGCAAGCTTTCATGGCAATCTTCCTATACAAAGAAGCTTAAAGAACTCGATGAGGCCATAGACCTGATTAAGGTAGGGGATAAAATATTCGTTGGGTCAGCCTGTGGTGAGCCCCAGTATTTAGTTAAGGGCTTAGTGGAGAAGGGGGAACACCTCCTCGACAACGAAATATTGCACATTCATACTCTAGGTGTGGCTCCATATGCTAAACCATTATATACTGATCGTTTCAGACTTAACGCATTCTTCGTTGGAGTAAATACTAGGCAGGCGGTGGCTGAGGGGAAGGCTGACTACACCCCGATATTTCTATCGGAGATCCCTCATCTAATCCGGGCTGGGAGGGTTGATATAGATGTGGCTCTTATACAGGTTTCTCCACCTGATGAGCATGGATTCTGCAGCTTAGGGGTATCTGTGGATATCACGAAAGCAGCGGCTGAAGCCTCTCGTAAAGTGATAGCGCAGGTTAATCCTAGAATGCCCCGTGTACTAGGGGACAGCTTTATACACGTGAAAGATATAGACGTAGTGGTAGAGTATGAGGAGCCGATACTTGAAGCGCCTAGGCCACCTCAAGACGATGTTTCGAAGCAGATAGGAGAATACGTTTCTCGCCTAGTGGAGGATGGATCCACCCTTCAAGTTGGGATAGGGAGCATACCAGATGCGGTGCTTGACTTCCTAAAAGATAAAAGAGATTTAGGAATCCACACCGAACTACTTACAGAAGGGATAGTAAACCTTGTCGAAGAAGGAGTGATAACTAATGCTAATAAAACTCTGAACAGGGGTAAGATAGTCGCCTCCTTCGCCATGGGGACTAGACGCTTATATGATTTTATAGATAATAACCCTATGGTCGAGTTCCATCAGGAAGACTATGTGAACGATCCGTCCATAATATCCCAGCATGAAAAGATGGTGGCGATAAACCAGGCTTTAGAGGTGGACCTATCCGGCCAGGTCTGCTCAGATTCTCTAGGCCACATATTCTATAGTGGCCTCGGTGGGCAGGCCGACTTCATGAGAGGAGCTGCTCGGTCGAGGGGCGGTAAACCCATAACGGTGCTCCCCTCAACCGCTAGGGAAGGAAAAATCTCAAGGATCCGACCGCAACTAAGCGAGGGAGCCGGCGTAGTATTAACCAGGGGAGACGTACATTACGTTGTAACCGAGTACGGAGTCGCCTATCTGCATGGCCGAACTATAAGGGAGAGAGCTCTCTCCCTGATTGAGATCGCCCATCCTAAATTCAGGTCACGCCTTCTATCATGGGCCAAGAAAAGGTTCTATATTCTCCCTGAAGACTTCAAATATCCCAGGTCTAGGTATCCCAAGGAGCTAGAGACATATATTACCATAGGCGATGGGACACGACTAATGTTAAGGCCGATAAAGCCGTCTGACGTGACTATGAAGCATGAGCTCTTCTACAGCTTCTCCAAGGATACGGTATACCATAGATACTTTGGAGGCTTAAAAGCAATGACCATGAAGAGCGCCACGAGATACGTGAACATCGACTATAAAAACGAGATGGCGATAGTGGCCATAAAACAAAACGTTGTGGAGAACATAGTGGGAATAGGCCAGTACATACTGGATCCCTCCACAGACTATGGGGAGATAGCCCTAGCAGTCCAGGATGAATGGCAGGGGAAGGGGATAGGCACAGCACTATTCAAGTATCTATTAAAGATCGCATTGGATAGGGGGATAAGGGGATTCACAGCCTGGGTCCTCTCCGATAACAAGCGTATGTTGAGGCTCTTCGAGAAGTCTGGTTATCCATTGAAGGTTAGGGCTGAGGGAAACCTCTACCATGTCGTAATGAACTTCAAAAAATAGATAATGAAGGCCGTTATGGCAAGTTGCACTCCATGTAATTCTTCGCAGCTCTCAACGCTCCGGTGAACTCTGAACCCTTTAGGGGTCTAGGAAAATTGTAGATCGGCCCCCTCGGCTCCTCATTGTAGAATGGCCTATTGCATCCAGGGCATCCCATCGTCATAAAGGCCTCTGGGCCTACGATATCCTCCATCCTAGAGCTCAAGTTTACCCCCGTGATCATCCCCATAGCATTATAGGCGAACTCTAAGTTTAACCCCCTCATCTTACTCTCCGATAGAAGGTAGCGGCAAAGCTGGATTGCCCTATACCTTTCCACAGGTGGCGGAACCTTACCTTCTAGGAGGGTTCCCCTAATAGGTGTAAATGCGAATAGGCTGGGATTGACTCCCAAATCCAAGAGTTCCCGTATCAGCTCCAAAATTTCCCGGTCAGACTCGCCTAAACCCACGATGAGATGCGTTGTAACCCTTCCCCTTCCAAATATTTCAACGGCTATACGTAGCTTCTCGATATGGCTCCTCCATAGGTACGGTCCATCAACACCTTCACCCTTAACCTTCCGAAATAAAGCCTCAGAGGCGGCATCCAAAGCTATAGAGATACGGTCAACCCCCGCCTCCGCCAACTCCCTTATGAAGTATTCAGCCATAGGCTGGCATGAGATGGATATAGGCGCATCCGAAACTGCTCCAACATCCCGGGCTACCCCCATCAAGTCTGATGTAACACCTGGATAGTTTAAAGCTTGGATACATATCCTCTCGAAGCATCCTCCAAAATCCTTGGATTTAACCCTGGCCAATACTTCTTTGAAGGGGAACGCAGGCCAAGTCACCCTTGAAAGCATGAGTGCAGGAGCCTTGCTGGATCTTGCCTGAGAACAGAAAGCACAGTTTGCATTGCATCTTCCCCTCGTATAAGTCATCATATACAACGTCGTAGGATCTACGTCTATCCTTCCCCTTAGGAGGCCTACCTTAATTGCGCTTCCAATTGATATCCTTATAAGCTCCGGGCTTCCCATACTCGATTCGCAACTCCCCAAAGGTGAATAACTTAAACTCCTCCAGGAAGGAATTAAGGATTGAGCTGAAATTGGGAGATTTAGCGCCCATCCTAAATGAGGCATTTAGGAATCGTATTAAAGTTTTCGGCGAACAGCTCCACCTATATTATCCAAGCTTCAGCCCTTATCCCCCTCCTATTCAGGGATATAAGCCTCGAGGTTTTCCCTCGTTCTCTATCACCGGCGATGCATGTGCTTTGAGATGTGAACACTGCTACGGCAAGCTTCTAGGATATATGACTCCAACTCTGACTCCGGAGAGGCTTAGGGAGCATTGCTTCAAGCTTCACAGGCAGGGTGGAGCTGGATGTTTGATAAGCGGCGGCTGCTCTAAGGACGGCTCCGTGCCCCTGGATAACTTCATAGGAGTCATAAGGGAGGTGAAACATGAGACAGGGCTTAAGATAGTCGTCCATACAGGCCTAGCCTCTCCGGAGACGCTGAGGAGGCTTGCAGATACAGGAGTAGATGTAGTCTCCTTCGATCTAATAGGATCAGATCTCATCATCCGTGAGATTTACCATTTAAGCTCAACCGTGAAGGAGTACGAGCGGATGATGAGGTTAATGTCCTCCATCGGATTAAGCTTCGTACCTCATATCAACATCGGCTTATATTATGGAGCCATCCTTGGAGAGCATACAGCTTTAGATCTCGCGTTAAACCATGATCCTTCAGCCCTGGTATTCATAGTGTTCACTCCATTTAAGGATACACCTATGGAGAAGGTTAATCCCCCAAAGATCATGAATGTAGCCGAGTTTATCGCATATGCTAGGGTTAAAGCGCCGCATACCCCCATCGCGTTAGGGTGTATACGTCCATTGAAAACTTATAGGAGGCGCTTCGACTCCTTAGCGGTGAGGGCTGGAATAAATGGATTGGCCTATCCCAGCGTGGAAGTCTATAGGCTGCTACCCAAGATAAGGTTGAAGCCGGTAATCCATGACACCTGCTGCTCCCTCATATTCCAAGACGCTTATAGAGTCCAATAAGGCTTTAAGATCCCCTTAACCTCCTCGATGAGATTGTCCACTTTCCTCTTAATTGCATCGCTACTCTCAGTAGTCAGCTCCGTAGACGCTGAGTCTAGGCCCGCCATCGATGCGACTACTGTAGCAACGGATTCCCCGAAGAGGTCGCCGTAACCCCCCTCTAGCGTTACGGCTAAACGGTTTTGGCATAGGCCTCTAGCCAAATCCACTATTGAACCGTATAGATCCTTATAACCGGTTAAGGTTAGGTTCATATGGGTTACGGGGTCCCTCTTATGGGTGTCGAATCCAGCCGATACCAGTATGAAATCGGGTTTAAAGAGCTCGCTCAGCCTCTCAGCCACCTCCCTAAAAGCTTT
>JAWBPF010000031.1:0-14793 GCA_038825355.1 Bathyarchaeia archaeon | reverse complement strand
GTGGAGCCATACCTTGCCAAGATGATTCGCGCTGGCTTCAAGGTGGCTATTTGTGAGCAGATGGAAAACCCGAAATATGCTAAGGGGGTGGTACGCCGGGAAGTCGTCAGGGTCATCACGCCGGGGACGGTCGTTGAGGAGAACATACTCGATAACAAAGCTAATAATTATCTTGTAGCTATATTTGCCGGTCATGATGCTTATGGGCTAGCAGCTTTGGAATTCTCGACGGGTGAATTTTCTGTTGCAGAATTTCGGGGGCGCGACGCTGCACGGCTGATGAAGCGTATGGGCGTCGAGTTGGAGAGCCTTGAGGGCGTAGAGGAAGTTTTGATAAAGCATCCCTCGAGGAGTATCGTGATCAGGAAACCTGAGGTGTCCGTGATGAAGGTTGGAGGGCAGAGGATATTCCAGATCACAGGGGAGGTCTCGGAGGCCCCGGTGGAAATCCCGGAATTCGATGAGGAGGATATCGGGATAGTGGCTGAACAGTCGGGGGCTACCTTAGAAGAGGCGAGGGAGGCTTTAAGGCTTGCGGGGGGAGACCTGGCCAAGGCGATACTTAACTTGAAGTCGCGAAGGGAGGTTTAGTCCTTCGTTAAGCGTGATTGCAGTTGCCGATTCCAGGCCTGGTAAAGGATCTACTGATTCATCGTCCAGATAATGGGACGAGTTAAATGGAATGGGAAAGTTTTTAATCCCAGGGGATATCTAGGTTAGGTGGAAGGATCTAAGTAGGGGAGACTTTGATGTATCTCGTCGGCGAGGCCTTAGTGGGGGAGGGGGCTGAGCTCGCCCATGTAGACGTTATAGTAGGCGATCTAGACGGAGTTGCCGGATCATCCCTGGCTCGAGGCGTGGTGCGGGGTAGGATGGGGCATACGCCGCTTCCAGGCGTCATCCGGCCAAACCTCCTGGTTAAGCCCTTCACGCTTATAGTTCCAAAGGTGGACCTTAAAGGCTTCAGCGATGTAGGCAGGGTTTTCGGTCCTGTCCAATACGCGGTCGCCAAGGCTGTAGCCGACGCTGTGGAGGAGGGCCTTATACCCGGCGGAGACCTAGATAGGTTGGCCGTAATATGCGGCGTCTACGTGGATCCTAGGGCGGAGGACGTTAACAGGCTCTTCCATTATAATTATTCCGCGGTTAAGCTAGCCTTGAAGAGGGCGATCAGCCAGTATCCATCGGTGGGTAAACTATTCTCTGAGAAGGACAGGTCAAGGCATCCCTTGAGCAAGTTTAGGGCGCCGAGGCTTTGGATGCCTCCATACCTCCAAGTTGCTCTGGATAACCCGGATATGGAATATATAAAGCAGGTGGTAAGCCAACTTCCTAGAAGCGATAGGATAATCCTAGAGGCTGGCACCCCCCTGATTAAACAGAACGGCTTGGATTCCGTGAGGGAGCTGAGATCGATGGCTGGGGATAACTTCCTCATAGCCGATTTAAAGACTCTGGACACAGGCCGTGTAGAGGTGGATGAGGCTATGGAGGCTGGCGCCGACGGCGTAGTCGTTTCAGGATTGGCTCCTAAGGATGTCATAGAGGAGTTCATATATGAGGCTGAGAGGATCGGGGTTTACCCGATCCTGGATATGACGGATATACCCGATCCCGTGAAGCTTCTAGGGGATTTAAAGGTTTTACCGAGGGTGGCGATCCTCCATAGGGGTATAGACCAGGAGGCTTCTACCCGGATCCGATGGGAGCTGATCGGAGATTTAAAGGCCAGGTTCAGCCGGGTACTCGTCGCGGTTGCGGGGGGGATAACCCCTGAATCCATTCCCACGGCCTTGGAGTCCGGAGTAGATATATTGATCGTGGGCCGTTATATAACCCAGGCCCGAGACCCACGCCGGGCAGCCCTAGAGTTCCTGCGTAGAATAGGGTTAGACATGGACCAGCTTAGAGTCCATGTGGAGTAACCTTACATCCATGAAGCCTCAGGGAGAGGAGAACCGTCTCCGCCTCGCCGTCCCTAGGTCGGCTCTAGGAGTCCTAGAAGCCACTTCAGCCTCTCCTCGGAGTCTGCAGCCACTATCCCGTATCTATGGTTGATCCTGAGGTCCAGGGGTCTCCCATCCCCGTCGGCTATCGTACATCCCGCCTCCTCAAGGATAAGTTTCCCAGCGGCGATGTCCTGAAGCCTTAGCATTCCCCGTATATCTACGATGCCGTCCAGCCTCGACGATGCTAAGTAGCATAGCTCCAAGGCCATGCTTCCAAGGGTCCTCAGGTTGCAGCGGCTGTTAAGCCGGATCGTATGTAGGGCTGCCTCCTCGCCGACGCTGGAGCCGTAGGTGTAGAGGCTGATGAGGGGCTTATCCCTGAGATCCATGATGGATCTATACAGCCTGGAGCCGTTAAGGTATGCGCCCTTCCCCTTCTCAGCGTAGTAGACGTCTCCCCTGGCGACATCCTTGACGACGCCTATGAAAGGGTCTACTGTTCCCTCATCTCCCGGGGAGGCCAATGCGACGGATACGCTTGAGAAGGGGATCCCCCTAACGAAGTTATTCGATCCATCCAGCGGATCCAGTATTACTATGATATCAGGGTTGGAGCCTATACTTTGAGGGGGGGACTCCTCCCCTATGAACAGGGCGTTCACGCCGCTATCTCGTACATGTTTGATCGCCTCGTCCTCAGCCATTCTATCCACCTTCCTCGTAACGTCTAGCTCTGTGAACCCTACTATCTCGGCGGCATCCGATCTTTTCTCAGTCTCCTTAACGACTCCCCGTACGCTGTCAGCCAATCCTAGGGCGAAATCCAATAGTTTAACAGTCAAGGGTTGCAGCACCGGGATACCCCTATGCGATCTCGGAAATTAATTTATCCCTCACCTTGCTTAGATATATCCACTTGGCTTGGTGGCGTCTATGGCTTGGACTCTGTGGATAACGGGTTTACCGGGCTCAGGTAAATCCACCATAGCTGGGGCTTTATCCGAGATCCTGAAGGGTGAAGGGATAAGATTCGACGTACTCAGGATGGATGAGCTGCGGAGGATTGTGACGCCTGAGCCCACCTATAGCGAGGAGGAGCGTGAGATCGTCTACGCCGCCCTAGTTTATACGGCTCTCATGCTGAACAGGAATGATGTAAACGTGGTGATAGATGCGACTGGGAACCGTAGGAGGTACCGTGAAAAGGCTCGGGGCCTCATATCCGAGTTCATGGAGGTCTACGTTAAATGTCCGATAGAGCTATGCATGGAGCGTGAGGGGCGTAGGAGGAGGCGCTGGGGCGCCCCTGAAGCCATATATGACAAGGCGTTTAAAGGGGTCAGCGGAACGGTCCCCGGCTTAGGTGTACCCTACGAGGAGCCTTTAAACCCGGAGGTCACAGTGGATTCCAGCAGGTTGAAGCCATCTGAATCCGCTCATGTTATATATCAAGCCATGAAGGATAAGCTCTACAGGGGCGGATATGATTCTTAAGGGTGGATCCCCGATTTGTCGGATTTAAGATCCAGCTGGGAGAAGGTTAAGAAGTATCTGGAAGATCTCTACGGCGGAGGAGTTGAGTTAAAGGGGATCTCCAGGATAGGAATGCCGGCTGGCGTCGAAGACTTCAAGGGGTTCGGATATGGAACCCCATACCTTATCGAGTTCGAATGGAATGGGAAACCCCATAAGCTCGTATTCAATACTATGAAGGGTGATATGTTCGGCCATGAGCATCCATGGGACAGGGCTCATTCGCTGCTGATGGCTTACTCCACGTTCAATAGGCTTCCAAGACACGTGAAGGCCTTGGATGTGGGGGTCCTAATGGAGGATGGATCCCTAGACTCCTTGGGAGGGTTCAGGGAGTATTTCCTCGTAACTGAGTATGTTGAGGGGGTGGAGTATTGGAGGGACCTGGATAGGATCGGGAGGACGGGGAGGCTAACCAGACTGGACATGGAGCGTTGCAAGGCGTTATCCCGTTACCTGGCTGAGGTTCACTCCGAGAAGCTGGAGGCCCCCCACCTTTATAGGCGTAGGATAAGGGAGCTGATCGGCCACGGAGAATGCATAATGGGGCTGGTAGACAGCTATCCCGTGGATCGGGGCTTACCGTCCCAGGGGGATCTCCAATCAATCGAGCGGAGATGCCTTGAATGGAGGTGGAGGCTCAGGGATAGGCATCATAGGCTGTCGCAGGTTCACGGGGATTACCATCCCTGGAACATCCTCTTCCGCAGGGGGGTGGATTTCACCGTGTTGGATAGGAGCAGGAGTGAATGGGGTGAGCCGGCCGATGACGTCGCAGCCATGACCATAAATTACATGTTCTTCTCCTTAAGGTATAAGGATGGAGTACTCTCGGAGCCTTTCACAAGGCTAGTCGAAGGCTTCCTCGAAACCTATATCGACGAGACCGGCGACGGAGAGGTCTTGGAGGTGATCCAGCCGTTCTACGCTTGGCGCGCCCTAGTATTGGCGAGTCCATTATGGTATCCAGACCTCCCTGAAAAGGTTAGGGAGAAGCTGATAGGCTTCATATTCCAGGTATTGGAGAGGCCGAGGATAGAGGTGGCTGATATACCTTCCCTATTTCAGGAATAGCCTGAATGGGGAGCCTATATTTCCATGAAGGCTACAATAATTTAAAGCTGAGTCTCCCTTCTTAAAGTATAAGTTACAGTAGGATTATATGGGCTGCATGCGACTGGGTAAGTAGGGATGGCCGACGGGAAGGTAGAGACGGGCCACGAGGTATTCGATCACATATCGACCTTGAGGGAGGGCGGGGCCCTCCTACTCCTAGATTCAACGCTGTTCGGCGCGTTGATCTTCGCGAACGCCTTATTCAGGAGGGCTGACAGGCCGGCGTTAATCCTCTCGACCGAGATGTTGGAGTCTCCATTCAACGTTTACAGGCTAGACCTGGGTAAGCTCTCAGATATGACTTCTTTGAGCGTGGAGGTTGAACGCGTAAGGAAGCTTATGAAGGAGAGGGCTGTCATAATACATGCGTATCTCCCCCAGGTCCTAGTCAGGGAGGAGGAGGATAGAATCCTGAAGATGGTCCAGCACTGGCTGGAGAGGGTTCAAAACTCGAGGATCCTGGAGGTATACCTTCTACCGAAGGGGTCTTTCCCATACTTCGAGAAGAAGATGGGGGCCCTAGCCGGTGGAAGCCTGGAGATAAAGAGGGATCATAGGACTCCCACCTTCGCGTTGCTGGGAGCCTGTAAACCGGATTATTATCTGATGGATTTCCCCTTCATGATCGCCGGGGATAGGCTCCTGATAAAGTGGGGCGACGAGTTCACAGACTCCCTCCCGAAGGAGACCCCTGAAGAGATAAAGGAGCGTAGAGACTACATAGTGGAGAATACTCCCTTGTTGAGGATCCGGAGGAGCGGCGTGGAACCCGCCACATTGACGGTACCGGATAGATGGCTCTTCTCCCAGCTCTCCGATATGCACCTACAAGACGTCGCAACAATCTTCCCCGATAGGTTCATGGAGATCGCTGAGAAGCTGGCCCTATGGAGCCTTAGAGGCTATATACGCCTGGAGAGGGAGGAGGCGGCTGCGGGGATTCCTGGATTGAGCGGAAAGCTCACTTTGAAGTCTAGGATAGGCCTCGCCGTCCCCACCCCGCTGGCTTTAAGCCTCCTAACGGAGCATCCTAGAACCATACCCATGGACGTGTATAATGCGTTAAGGAGGTCTGTGACGGCTTTCGCCAAGGAGGCGCCCTCCTCCATGGTGGAGTTGGACCGGTCGCTGGAGGAGCTTGAGAGGGACTTCCAGGACTTCGCTGCTAGAGTCACAGCCGTGAAGAAACTGATCAGGAACAGGGAGAGACCAGACTTGAAGTTCGACTTGAAGTATCTGCCGAAGCTCCTATCCATAACATTCTTCTACGGCTACCAGTTGAAGCCCAGGTTTAAGCGGGTGAACGTAGACGTATACGAGATGACGTTGCCCGACTGCTTCATCTGTCGAGGGGTGAAGAGCACCCATCCCGTATGCCATATCCTGGAGGGGACCGTAACCGGGGCCTGCGGGGTACTCCTCAAGGAGAGGTTTGAATGCCGTGAGGTCCAATGTAAAGCCATGGGCGATGAAGCCTGCATATTCAGGATAGAGAGGAAGAGTAGATAAGCAGGGTTGGGGAGGCTCATCCATGGACGGCAGGCTTGTCAGGATATTCGAGGCCTCATCCATAATCCTCACCGTGGTCCTCCTATTAACGGGAATATCTAAGATCCAAGTCTTATTCCTCTTCGCAGCTTCGATAAGTCAAGGCTTGACATTGGAGTACCTCTTCCATAGGCTGGGTAAGTATAGGTATCCCATGGAGGAGTTCAGATTTAAACTGCCCGTGGAGGGTTATCCCCCCCTATCCATAGTATTGGGATACTTCTGGTTCTATTCGATACCGTTTCATCTATCCATCGGGATCGCCGAGAATTCCGGGTTGAGATCCCCGGCTCAGGTGATCCTCCTGATGCTTCTATGCGCCTCAGCCGTGGAGCTGGCTGTAGATAACCTTTTTACATGGATTGGATTGTGGCGTTACGATGGACCCCGGCGTAGGATAGGCCTAATCCCCTTAGGCGTGGCCTCCACGGTTCCAGCGTTCATGACGGTTAGCCTTTTCCTGGCCTATTATTCGCCGTTGATCTCGTCGAGGATAGGCTTCGTTCAGGGGTTGATCCTAGCGGCGGCAACAGCGGTTCTGGGAGGCCTAGTGGTATGCGGCTTGAGGATGCTCAGGGGGTTGCCTGGATGGCTCAGGCTGATAATGCCCTGCACCGTAACCTATGTGGCCCTCAACATCTGCAGTCTAGCCTTGGAAAGGCTAAGCTGAATCCATCAGGGTTAACCCTATGGGATATACTTTGAATACTCTGCGATGGATTCTGAGACCCTCGGCGAAGCCGCCTTCAACAATAGTAGAGGGTTGCGCTGTTTCTCAAGCCATTTCCTCATGGCGAATAACCGGAGGATATAAGCGCAGAACTTTAATCCCTCCAGGTCTATCAGACTGGTGTACTCCCCGGCGCTTTCAAGCCTCCTCAATCCCTCCAGGAACAATAGGTCGCCCAGCTGCACCGCAAGGTATGGGCTGCCGCCTCTCTCGAGTTTAGTCTTCAGGGATGACGTCTCGCCTTCCAAGTCGTCTTCGTCGCATAACCCTTTATCTAGGGCTAGATATACTACGCTGTTGAGGATTCCCTCTTTTAGGTCTGCTTCGAGGTCCGCCACGTCGTCATATATGTTGCATCCCTTGAATATCAGGTCTATCGCCTCCCTAACCAGGTTGACGGCTTTTAATTCGCCTCCATCAAGGGTTTTGAAGGCGTCTAGGAAGCAGAAGTCGACGCTCACCCAGACCCTTCCAACCCCCTTCTCGTTCACCTTCGAGAGGAACTCCCCTATATCTACCTTGACATCGCCTCCCGCCTTCTGTTTCATAGAGTTCATCTGTCCCTTGATGTAGCGTTGGAAGTCCTCCAGGTATATCTGGAAGGCTGGGCCTATCCTCCCGGTGGCGGCGCTTACAAGCCTGTTCGTGAACCACGCCAACTGGTACATGGAGTTCTCTATCCTGGCGATCTCGTCGAAGCCATCCTCCAGCTGGAAGCTCTCCGACGTGAAGGCCAGATGCTGCCTCATCAGGGATCTCAGGGCCCTATCCCGGGTGTGTAGGGCGTCGTTTACGTTGTCCAGGGATTTTATGCTCACGATCTCAGCCACCTTGGCGGTCACCGCGCTAAGGACTCCGCTTAAGGGTATGTTCCCCCTTAAAACCGGGAAGGAGCTTAATACCCCTAGATAAGCGCCGTAGACGTAGTGTTTTCTCTTCATCAACCTCCGGTTTATAAGCTCTCGGGCGTTCATGCATCTCGCATCGCATAGGAGCAGTTTGAGGGCGTCTTCGAACAGGGTTATCGACCCCGTCAGAGTCTTCATGGCCTCCTTGAAGGGCATTGACCTGTATCTACTGGCGTAGGCTAGGGAGGCTAAGCCCACCATCCTGTAGAGGCGGCTGAGCCCCTCCTCATCCCTAATGGAGGCATTGGATTCTATACGCTCCTCTAGGAGGGAAGCCTCTAACCCCATTTTAAAACACACCCCCAATTTTATCCGTAAAGGAATATTCCAGTTGGGAATATTAAAGTTGCTTATGGATTATCCCTGGAATCGGAGCGGCTCATCATGACTCTATGGATGGCCTTCAAACCCTTCGTAGACGCCGTGGCGAGAGCAATCCTCTGAGGACGATTATCGTAACTGCTGCCGCCAAACCGAGAATCGTCGAGGAGGGCTGATACCCTGGGATCCTCCAAGCCTGCAGGGTTATCTTATCCTCTGCGGCGCTGCCTTGGAAAACCGCCTTAACGGTTACCTCAAGGTCGGCTCCAACCCCTCTCCCTACGGTTAGGGTTAGGACGGCGGTTCCAGGCGGCCGGATCCTATCAGGGTTTATTTCAGCCTCCACCCCGGGGGGAGGCTCGACGATGAGGAGCACCTCCCCGTCGAATCCGTTTATAGGAGTTACATGTATTGTGAAGTTCAGTTTTTGGCCTGGGATATAGACCAGCCTCGCCGGCTCAGCGGCCACCTTGAACCCCGCCTCCCCAACGGTTAAAGGCTTAAGATAGGCTACCACGACGACGCTGCCGTTATCCCCGACCGCTATTTGAATGGTTTCATCCATGGTGGATTCTCCGCCGGGGATCTCCCAGCCATGCCAGATATAGCCGTCTGGGACCCCTATAGCTGACAGGGTGGCGGTGGAGTTTTGATCCAATGTTATCCTCAGCGGGTCAGGCCCTATTATGGCTTCACTTCTATGAGTCGTATCGTTGAGGGTGTATTCGAGGCTTATCTTTAGGGGGAGCTCCCCCGATGGTTCATCCGGGTATCTCACATCTAGGGGATGGGCGTGTACCTCCAAGGCTGTGCCGCCTGGGCTAGGCGGATTAACGATGATGCCGGTATCATTGACCTCTGTGAAATATGCTATTGCTACATGGTCTCCGTTTAGGGTCAGCTTCAGGGTCTTGGAGGTGGTCCTACCATGGCCGTAGTCATCCCATTCACGCCACCCGTATCCTGGAGGGATGGACTCCACCGTGATGGAGGCTTGGCTGCCCATATCTGCTTGGAGTTGAAAGGGCGTCGGGGCTATGAGGGAGATCGATACCCCATCGTATACGTATGATGCTGAGACGTTTACTGGGAGCTCTTGGGGGGGTTCGCTGGGATACTGGTACCCGTCTGGGTGCGCATGTATCGACAGGGAAACCTTCACAGCCGTCTTATGGGCTTCCCCCAAGGCCTTATAGGCGTCTACTAGGCCCATCCCGTATAGGTTGTCTCTTCCAGGCGCCCCCTTATCGGCGGCTGTGGATTCCAGGATTTCCCTCAGCTCATTCAATGTGAGGGATCTGTTGGCGCTTAGGAGGAGGGCTGCTGCCCCCGCGACATGGGGTGTAGAGGCTGAGGTGCCGTAGAAGGCTAGGCTCCCATAGGAGGATGTGGATACCCCATCCGGGGCTACGAGGTCGGGCTTCACCCTTCCGTCATCGGTGGGGCCTCTAGAACTGTAGGGTTCTATCGATCCATCCGGTATCGATACAGCCCCAACCGCTAAGGCTCCAACGGCGTCCGCTGGAGGCGTTACACTACCCTCCTCCACGTAGTGTTCCAGCTCCTTAGAGAAACAGAATAGGTGAAGATTGCTCACGCCAGAGGCTCCAGACTTGGCTATCACTATCCGGTAGATCCCCGGGCTGGGAGCCATGAAGGATATGGATTCCGTCGGGGGCTGAAACCCGGTCTGAGGATTCGTAGAGGACGCCACGAGGTTTAACCCTTCATCGTATAGGTATAGGTCGTAGTCATGGGTTGAGGTAGGCCAGTCATCCCAGCTGAGATAGATCCTAACAGCTTCACCACTATATAGCATGATATCGTTCGTCTCATCTCCAGGGGTATAATTATGGAATCCGTCTCCGTCATCATCCCTATATGCGCCTTTCCAGTGGGAGAGGGCTGCGTTTCCCGCTGAGGCTACAAATAGGATCCCATGATGCGCCGCCTCATCGGCGGCCTTGGATATATAGCTTCCGCCAGTGTAGGGTCCGACGTCGACGAATCCTATCGAGGTCGTTATGATCCTTACATCCTTCGATATGGCGTAGTCTACAGCTTCGAGGAACTCCAGGTCGGTTTCAAAGTTTATAAGGTGTAGGCGGGCCTTAGGGGCCACGTCGACGACTATCTCGGCGCACCCCGTTCCATGGGCCTCGTATTCGCCGCCTCCACCCCCTATGTCCCCGTCGATCCTGAAGGATTTAGCCTCTACAACGTTATCCATTATCTCAGGGTTTGAGGGGTCGAATCCGACATCTATGACTGCGACATCCACATCCCCGCCTAGGAAGCCCTGAGAGTGAACCTGATCCGCCTTGATGAACTCGACGCCCTCGCTGGTGAAGCCGTATAATACAGGGGTGGCCGGCCTCCTCACCCATAGTACATGGGGGTTGCCTAACAGGTCCTCCAAGAGATGGGGGGTAACCCTCGCCTGGACGAGGTTCCCGTAAGAGCCTTCGACCACGCATCCCATGCCGGCGATCCCTGCGACAGCGGAGTCCATATGGGCTTCATCCAGCTCTAGGATAACCCTGAACTCGTCCTCTGAGCAGCCTTCAAGGATGCCTCCTCCTTTAACGGCTTCCACGGTTAGGAGTTGGCGAGGTGGCAGGTCTACATCTTCAGCTTTCAGCGAACCAGCTTCAACGCCGAGAAAAAGGGTTAAGGGATGAGAGGTGAACAGGAATAACAGGCTAAATATGGTGAGGATGGCCGTCTTCTTCACTAGGGGTCACCGGGGATGGGGGCTACTCTGCTAAAGCCTCCCTTGGAGCCCTAATATACTTCACGTGGGGGGCTTGAGCAAGCTCGTAGAGCTTCTCCACGGGCACCCAGGCCTGGACGAGGGATCCCCTCTGAGCCTCAACTTGGAAGCCTTCAACATCCGGGATCGGGGAATCGGCTGCATCCAGCTCTATTATGACTCGGACCCGGCCGTCCACGTAGCGGATACCGTATCTCTCAGCTATACCCGCCGCCTCATCGGCTGAGCCGTGGGCGTCCGCGAGCATCCTTAACCCTGATTCAAGCCTCTCAGGCTTCTTGGACGACTGAAGGATCATTGATGGAAATCCACCTGCAACTATGAGCGAGGCCAAGAGACATGATAATAAGGCTACTCCTGTGATGAGGTAGATGAATTTATACTTGCCGCTCATCTCCTATTACGTTTCCCCCTAAACATTCTAACCCGTCTCCTATATGATTCCATTACTTTATCTTAACTTTAACTGCTCTGCGGCTTAACTCTTTCCCTCACCTTGAAGGATGAGATTTTCATCTATGGCGGACCCTAGGCTATACTATACGCTCATTTGAACATTTATTCGTCCTCATATCGGCTAAGCCCTAATTAAGCCTTTAAGATTTCGACGAGTAAACGTCTTGAAACTCCTGGGTTTATCCCGGCTCCGAAGGGTCGTCCCACTCCTATGGACTACAGGTCTTAGGAGGCATATGGGATCGGGGGGAAGCCCTATCATATCCCTATTTGTATGACCCTAGAGGAGGTATGGATTCCCTGGAAACCGTTTAACAGCGATTCTCCGGGTTGTAGCGGGCCATCGGTGGCGGGGCGATGGGATTCCAGACCAGGATTTTCTTAGCGGGGCATTAAAATCTTTTAGATCTCGATCGAAAGGAATGAGGAAGAAGGTTAAAATCCGAGCATTATATCGAAATTCGACATATCCCTTTATATAGCAAATACGAAGGATTTCTTAGTAGTTTTCCCTTAAGGGAGAACGCCTCGCGCGAGGCTTAAAAAAATGAGTTTAATGAGTTATAGGGAAAGATATAGCGATGCTAGAGAAGCAGTTAAACTCCTCTACGACCTAAGACAAGTCTGCCTCATACTCCTCATCTCCGCCGCCATCCTAATTCCGACACTGCCTCCAATCCACAAGGTGGCCGCCCAGCAGCAGACTGAGGTCCATTACAAGCTTCTCATGGATGATAGCCCCGTTACTACGATCAGCATACCTGTATGCGAAGAATTCGAACTCGCATTCATCATAGAACTCGTAAATCTGCCCCAAGGCCAGGGAATGGTAGAATTCTACGCCGATATTTTATGGGATGGCAGCCAAGTGGAGGGCAAGGTCGACAAGTTGTTCGCCTATCCTGGCTGGAGGTGACATCTCTCCCGCTGGTGGCACCTCCCGGTGAGCCTGTAGGAGTACGCATCCATGGGTTCGGGCCGCCGCTTACTGAGTCTATCGTCTGGGGGGCTCTGCTAGTATTCCACTGCCAAAGCCCAGGCTCGAGTAAAATAGTTGTGAAGTCGTCACCACCACCGGCAGCTACAGTATACATAGGGGATGGACAGACTACGCCCACGCCTTATGAGCCGACGCCATGGGATGTGGCTCTAACCCAGAGCCCGCCTGGGGTACCGCGGCCCGTGGGAGGAGAAGTCTACTCGACAGATAAGCTCGCCGTCCTAGCGCCCTACATCGCCTTAATCTGCTTAGCCTCCACGGTGATTATGGCTGTTAAGAGACGGAGACGCTAAAAACCCCCTTCTCTTTTCTTCGCCTGATATTAAGGCGTTCCCTGGATGGTTGGGTAGGGGGAGGATGAACCTACGAGGTTTTTTATATATGATTTTTATATATTTATAAAATTTTGGCATTATTAAAACTCCCACAGCAACATCGCTTGGACAGACAAAAGCCGGATAGGACCACTCAACAGCTGGCAACAGCACCTATGGATGGGAACCGCAAATACTTAACAGCAGTCGAGCACCTAACAGCCGTTAAGAATACGGAAACTACCCTAAGAACGTGTAACCACGCCCTCTAATAAGGTAACTAGGAAACAGAAGGGTACCCACGTAAGGATGCGCCTGGTTCCCCCGGTGTCGATGCAGGTCTTATAGAGGGTTTCAGTCCAGAAAAGAGGCAGGCGAAGCTAGAGGAATTCGAGAAGAAAAGATATATGGTCGCCAGAGATTTAGCTATCAAAACCTTTGAGCAGGTTACCGAGGCTCTAGCCGCCTTACCTATTCTTATATTATAGGTCTCCTAAGCCTAGGAGCTGCAGGTTCCCCACGTGGACGCGTCTAAGGTGTTTCGAGGCGGCTTCGAGGCATTCCTCTACCTGCCTCCTAGGCGTAACCGGTAGATCGTACATGTAATAGTCCGGATGGAATATGAGGAGGGAGTAGGGTATCTCAGGGTTGAGGGAGGTTATGAACTCGGCTATCCCTTCGACCTCCCGTCTATCCACGTATCCGGGGACGAGGAGGGTCGTAGCCGTGAGCACAGGTAAGTCCAGTCTATCAGGGTAGTATCTCTCCGCTATCCTCTGGAAGTTCTCGTAGGCCCTCCTGTTGGGTATGCCGCTCAGGGCGAGGCTCAGGGTTGGATCATAGCATTTCAAGTCGAATTTTATGTTGCCACCGCTTCTCAAGGCTATTTCAGCGGCTCTATCCACGAGCCCGGGATGACCGCATCCATTCCATTCGAAGCATATCCTTAGTACTCTGCCTTTCTCAACGGTTTCGAGGAGTCTCCTGCCGGCTTCGAGGGCGAATGGAAGCTGGGGCTCAGGGGAGCCCCCGAAGAAGCATATGCATGAGATCCTACGATTCTCTGAGACCGTCTCCACGAATCTTTCGATGTCCACGCTCTGTGCCTCACGGAGGCTCTTATGGGACGCGTTCTGGCAGTAGAGGCAGTTGAAGTTGCATCCATAGAAGAAGACCGCATAGTTGTAGTAGCCGGATTCAGGGCCCTCCCTGTAGGCGTACCTCGGGTATCCGGCGCCTGTGCCGGCTGGACAGAACCATGCAGCGCAGCAGTTGGTTACATGGGGATCCAGATAAGCATGCAACAGGGCTTTTCCAGGAGATGAGTGGCTAACCAGTTTCCCATCCCTGTTCCAGCGTAGGCCACAGAAGCCTTTCTCTCCGTCTCCGATCCGGCACTCGTTGGCGCATAGGTCGCATCCGATCCCGTTAGGGGTCTTCGGAGGCTTACCCGGCAAGCCATAGGATCTCCTAATGGAGGTGTGGGCTTCTTCGATTATGGGCTTAGCCTCCTCAGGCCTGGACCTGATGCAGTCCAGGCATACGCCGAGGACCTCGGATAGAACCCTGTTCCTCCTGCCGCATAATTTACATTCTATCCTACCGGCTGGGCTGAGCCTATAAGCCAATTTGAAGGATTAATCCCTCCAAGTCTCTCGGCCGAAGACTAGAAATCTAAAGAGCTGACTTGGGAATTAATCTTTTCGCCGGCTCAGGGGTAGACTCCAACAGGGGTTAACCATTTCTCCTATTTTCATAATGAAACGTTAAATTTTTAGACTGAAAAAAGGGGATTGGAGGTGTGACCATAGTAGGAGCTAGGGCAATTTTTCAATAAGGGTTGTAAATTGCTCCACTGTGAACGCCTTCATAGTTGTCGTCCTAATGGTTCCGCGGGCGCCTAACCCAAGCAGAAATGCTGCAGCGACCTCATCGCTTGGGGCTTCCGCGATGCCTACATAGTCGTACTCGCCCATGACCATGTAAAAGGCTATTAGCTTGCCTCCCATGGCCTCAAGCATTTTAATGCCTTCCTGAATGCGTTTAGGTGCATCCTTAATCTCTCTGACGCCCTGGTCTGTCAACTTCATTAAGCAAACAAAAATTGGGATGGCTCTCTCCCTCCATGTAGTCAATACGTTCCCT
>JAWBPF010000030.1:0-15122 GCA_038825355.1 Bathyarchaeia archaeon | reverse complement strand
CTTAGAAGAGTTGTAAATGGAGGACTACGTGGACCTTAAAAATAGAAGTATGGGAAGTTAGATGAAAGGCTTCCACTATTAGACTTGACTGTGCCTCCTCTGGCTGTTCGGGAAATTGTTCATTGAAATGGAATCCATTATTAACGCTGTTTTTTTGATATAATATTAAAAAAGTATTATCAAATAAATCTCATGGTATTCATGTGTAAAGGTGTTTTCATGTTGACGAACATTCCCTCTATTAAGATCGAGAATGTAGTGGCCCTCGCATATCTCTATCAGCCTTTAGATCTGGAATCTATTTATCGAGTAGTTCCAGGGGTAGAATATAACCCCGAAAGATTTCCGGGTTTGATATATCGTTTGAGGAGGCCTAGAGCCACGGTCCTAGTCTTCTCCAGCGGTAAAATGGTATGCGCTGGGGCGAACTCGGAGAGAAAGGCTAAAAACGCGATAAATAAAATCCTAGAAGAACTTAAGGGTAGGGGTATAGTGATTACGAGAAAGCCGGAGATCGTCATCCAGAATATAGTGGCCACTTCAAACTTGGGCTTCGAAGTGGATCTAGAAGATTTAGCTCAAATCCTAGATGGCACGATATATGAGCCTGAGCAATTCCCAGGATTGATATATAGGATGAAGGAACCTGAAATAGTAGCTTTAATATTCTCTAGTGGGAAGATAGTCTGTGCGGGGGCAAAGGAGGAATCCCAATTAAAATCTTGCATAACACGTTTAGCGAACTCCCTCAACGGAGAGACACAAGACGAGAGCCTTCCACTAATAGCCTCTGAAACTAATTAGCCGGTTCAATGGAGCCTATAAAGGTCCTCTAGCTAATCTATACGCCTTTTCGGCTATTTCACCTGCTATACGGTTCCTATTCTCAAATGTGATCTCGATCAGTTCCGCATTATCCGGTATCAAGGGGCTCCCCCTATAGCTTCTATGCAGAGTAACTATGTATGGCTTCACTCCTGTGAAGAGAGTTTTAATCAGAGACCTGAACATATCGCTGTACATCTCCATTGGCCCCACCTCGTCTACGACGACAAACCCTATGTTTAGCCGATCCAGCGCATCACGTAAGGCCGATACTCCGACCTCCTCAAAATCTCCCAGGCATACGGTGTACTTCCCCACCCTTGGTTTATCCTTATTCATCCCAACTCTTGCAAGCCACCCCCTTCTTCCAGAGGTTAGGTCTATAACTTCGAATCCAATCCTCAAACCTTTATCCCTAACTTCCCTGGAGATGAAACCCCCAACGGAGACATTCCAATCCTTAAGGAGCTTAACAACTTCAATTATAATAGTGGTCTTGCCGACGCCTGGTCTGCCTGTTAAGATCAACCCTCCCTCCAACCAAAATCACCGATCTGAAATCTAAAACAGAATAGATATATATACCATGTTTCTGTACGCATAAGTGAAAGGACTAGAATCTGATCCTCCACATGGTTGCCATTGAACTTCTACGAAGGATACGTATAGGAAACCGGAGAGATAGAGATAGCCCATGGAAGACCTCCCTGGGGTAGTGGAGATAAATGGAGTTATGGATTGAGACTCTGAGATATAGGGAAGGGGAGACGATTTTATTGGCTCCCAAGCCATCCGATGCGCCATCCAAAACTATAGCGTTTTATAATCCACTTATGGCTTTCAACAGGGATCTCTCAGTACTAACCTTAAAGGCGCACGCAAAAATCATGAATGATGGGGAACTAAGGATATGCGATGCTATGACGGGAGTGGGAGCCAGGGGAATACGCTACGCTAAAGAAGTGGAGGAGGTATCGGAGGTAGTTCTCAATGATCTTAACCCTATAGCTTTACAGTTCGCAGAATACAACTCTCATCTTAATAGAGTAGATGAGAAGACTAGAATTGTACGGGATGAAGCTAACAGGATTTTATCCCTCAGCTCCACCTTCAATTCAAGGTTCAACTTGGTTGATTTAGATCCCTTCGGCACGCCAGTACCATATTTAGATTCCAGCATCAGGGCCTTAAAAATAGGAGGAGTAATCGCAGCAACTGCTACGGATCTACCGGTGCTTTATGGGATACATTCCAGAGCGGCCAATAGAAGGTATGGAGCGTCGATCTATCCGACGGATTACGGCCATGAAATAGCTATGCGAGCATTAATCCAAAGAATTATTCGGGTCGCCGCAGCACATGAAGTCGCCTCCCGCCCCGTATTCTGCTACTATGCGGATCACTATGTACGCGTTAACCTAGTCCTTGGGAGGGGAAAGGGAGATATAGATAGCCTCCTACATGAGATAGGGTACGTGGAACATTGCCATAAATGTGGATATAGGGAGACTCTACTGGATTTAACCCAACTCTCAAAACTCTGTCCCATGTGCCAGGGTGAACTCAAGCTTATAGGTCCAGTTTGGCTTGGCCCCCTATTCGACGAGAATTACTGCCAGAACATGTTAAGACTTTTATCAGCTACCCCGTTATCCGAAGCTAATCGGATCAGGAAATTCCTTAGCCTCGCTTTAGAGGAGGCGAATAGCCCTGCCTTATTCTATTCTCTGAGTCAAATTTGCGATAGGTTAAATATACCCCAGAGGAAGCTCTCCGAGGTAGTCGATGCCCTAAATAAGCTAGGATATAGAACAACTAGAACTCATATACAATGGGATGCTATCAAGACGGATGCGCCTATAAACGTCATCGAGGAGGCCCTGAAGCCTTAAAGCCTATTCCCAAAATGTAAATCTCGCTGCTCCTCGCTTTGCTGGCCTTGGGCTTTATCAACCTAACATATCTGAATATTTCTTTAACTTTCTGTTTAAATGATTTCACTTCGGGTCCGTCGAATAATTTCACTAGCAAGTTTCCATTCGGTTTTAAAATTTTTACAGCTAGATCGAGTACCGTTAAAGCTAGGCTTACTTGCCTGTAGTGATCTAGATTCCAAGCACCTATGATATTCGGGGATGCGTCGGAGATGATAACGTTGAATCCATCCCTCGATATCTCCCGTAGAATGCTAGATGCCTCATTAGAGGTTATATCGAGATTTAAAGTTTTAACGTTCCCTTTTTGGAAAGGTCTAATTGGCTTGAGGTCCACCGACACCACTAGTCCTGAGTCCCCAGTAGCCTCGATTGCAACCTGGCTCCAACCACCCGGGGCTGCGCCTATATCTAATACTTTATCGCCTTCACGTATTAAATGGAACCTGCTGAGAACCTCTAGAAGCTTGTATGCTGCCCTACTACGATATCCCTGCTCCTTTGCTTTCCTATAATACTGGTCTTTCCTTCGGGCTTCGAGCCATCTCATCAGGTTTCTTCTGCGAGCCATCTCTAGTTTACCGTTCACCAGCCATCTCCTTAAGCCATAACGTAATTTCTGTGCATTTATTAGGCGTTATGACCCCTGCCTCGCTGCATCTCGCCTCTAGTCCACAGGATGCACATGGTACGTTGATTATTGAATCGACCGTTGTAAATTTGTGTTTAGCCTTAACCCTGTACGTCCATCGCCCTTCATGCAGCTCTTTTTCTCTGAGTATCAATCCTTTCCTCTCTAATCTCAGCATTGTACGGGATCCCTCCCTACTGTCCGCGTTAACCATCTTCCATAGCTCCGATTGTAGGATACCCTGGTCTCCCGCGTTCCTTATAATATCGAGGATTCTACGGTCGCCCAAGTTCTTCTTAGCCACTTTGGAAACCCCTATTTTGGAGAATTAGGATCTCATAGGATATGGGCTCCTTCAGGGACATCCCTATCTAAGGTGAGAAGGGATACTTTATCACCGCTCTCCGCTGCTAATATCATCCCTTCGGAGAGTTCACCTGCAAGCCTTGCAGGTTTGAGATTAGTAAGGAAAACTATTTTCTTTCCGATCAATTCTTCAGCTTTATAGTACGGGACTAGACCGGCTACTGTCTGGCGTTCTCCTAGCCCCCCTAAGTTGACTTTAATTTTATAAAGCTTTTTACTACCTTTAACAGCCTCAACTTCAAGTATCTTTCCAACCCTTAAATCCAAGCTCTGAAACTCGTTAAGGGTTACCTGTGGCTTTACCTGCATTTCCACCACAGGATATATAAGTTCACCAAAAGTTTTAAACCTTATGTTTCAAGCTCCCTAACCAATATAATCTAAGCCCTTCTCCTGACCGGGAGGCCTAAAACTCCTCATAGCCTCCTGGATCGAGGCCTCGATCTTAGCAGCCTCCTCCTCCAATTCCTTCAAATCAACGGTTACATTAAGCATTTTGACCAGATACTTAAGCACGTTTAAAGCCGTTCTAGCCTGGGGTATATCCACATACCTTATTTGTCCTAGGAGGCATATCCCTTGGAGCCCCCTCTTAGCAGCGACACCTAAAAGGACGCCGTTTAAGCCTGTAATTTTACCTTCACCTTTGACGGGTTGAATCTTATAAACCTCAAGCTCCTCCATCGCCTCTCCGCTTGTAGCGACGCCGAACACTTTAGGCTCCCCTACATAGGAACTCAGAGAAGCCGCTATCGTATATACCCTCACCACTTGATAGCGGTTAGCGAAATCTATGAGCTGTTCAGCCAATTCATATACCTCAGGTGTTGAAAGAGGCTGGCTTTCCCCTATACATATGAGGATCCGATCAGCCTGATAAATTCTATGCTTAAAAGTTGTGAGAGTTAGAATTCCATCTCTAAAGGTTACACTGTTATGAAGTGTTTCAAGTTCTCCTAGAAAAACAGCATCCAACTGTTTCCTAAGGTAATCCGCCGATATAGTGGCCAGCATCCCCATTCCAGGCCAAGCTGCAATAAGCTTAAAATTGGACCCTGAAGGTTCCCTCTCCAACCTCAAACCCATATATGCTAAACCCCAGGTAGAAGTGAACAGGTCCTTTAATAAGGTTTTAACTTAAAGGATAACGCATCCTAAATTTAGAAGCTGCGCCTTAAATAACAAGCGGGTAGAAACGCTCCCCTAGTACTCTATAGGAGAGCGTAGGTTTTACTCTCTTTGGTTTAATATCTTCAGCCTGATATTATCTACGCTATATTCAAGCGGCTTCCCGCATCCAGGACATCTCCCATCGTATTGGAGTATTACCTCCACGGGTTGTTTAACTTCGGCACCCTCGTATAGGGTAAAACCACATCTCCCGCACATGATTCTCTGAGGCAATTATTGGATACACCTCCAAAAATGCATATTTAATAATTATAAGTCTGTCATTTTAAGCTTCATTCCATAGATATTAAAGTAGCTGTTTTTACTATGCCTGGTATCCTCCTTATCTGCGTAACAGTCTGCTCCAATATTGAGAGGTCGTCTAGTTCAACCCTAGCTACTATATCATATTCACCGTATACGGGTTTGACCTCCGTAACTCCGGGGAATACTTTAGCCTTCTCCACGATTTCCCGTTCCTTACCACCTTCAACCATGATCATAACGTATACCACTAATGGCTTACTAGACATTGTCGGCACACCTTTAAAGATTAATTATTTCACGATTGGCCCATCTATAAAATCAAGTTTTCTACATTATTAATATTATTATTAGAAAATAGGTAAAGTAACAAAGCAGAGGACCAGGATTAATAGGGCTAGAATGTATAATGCTTTACGGGGTTTGCTTAGGGGGGATACGTCGTCTAGGGGTTCTGCTCCAGCTAGCCCACGACCAGAGGAAAACATCCATAGTACTAGGAATAGGGCGAAGAACCAGTATCCTGTTACAAACAATATTATGAGTCCCAGGAGCGATGCTATTCTATGTCCTTTAACTCCTAAGACGGCCCTTGAGATGTGTCCTCCATCCAGCTGCCAAATAGGTAGAATATTGAGGAAAGTTACTAGGGCGCCTACCCAAGCTGCAAACTCGATATGAGTTAATATGAGGGAGTAGCCTTTAGGGATAGGTCTAACCATGGGGAGGAGGACATCAAATAGCAGAGGGTACATGGGCCACTTAGCCGTTTGAATTAGTCCCTTCGTCTCCCATGCAGTAGCCTGTTCTAGAGAGACCAGAAAGCCTGTTTTCAGGCTTATTGCTGTTACCGCTATTGTGGCTAGGAACCCTGAAATTGGCCCTGCGAAGCCGGTATCGAAAAGTTCATCCCTGTTCTTGGGGGGGCTTCTAAGGGAGACTACGGCTCCGAAGGTTCCGAATGGGGGAGGCCCTGGAATAAAATATGGCAGGGAGAAATCTAGTCCATGTACCTTACACGCGGTTATATGGCCTAGCTCATGTAAGCCTATTATTCCGAAGAGGCAGACTGCGAAGGATGCAGCCTGTAGATACATGTTCTCATCCTTCATGAGTATATCTTTTAAAACTGGGCTACTGATGAAGCCCCAATACCCGGCTATGAATATCGTCGCTACCGTAACAGTTAGGAGTGTTAAGTTAAGCCATTTCTTTGAGCTTCTTCTAATAGAAGGCCTCGAGAACACCCTTAATATTATACGATCCCACTCTTTCCTCAGTATTGGGAGTAGCCCCTGCCCTTCTAGTTCTCTATTCAACTGCCTAAAACTAATCTTATAGTCTCCCTCAGTTAATATGAAGGTGGGGACACCGTTCTGGTCGATATATGAATCTAAGACTCTAAAGTATGTGGAAATCTTATCTGTGAGTTCTGGAAATGACGAATATCCCCTCGCTGGTTCTTCCCTCCAGTCCACTTAAATCAACCCATCCCTGCTGGTTATCCCTAAGGATTATATTCTTTTAGTTGTAAGATCTCCCATATAAGAGTAGGGGTTTCGTAACCTTTAACTATCTATGCTGTTACATTATTGCGTCTATTAAGGGATCTGGTAAGTGGGAAGGCCTTGGTTTATCAGCAAGTTCATAGGGTACGAGAGTTCAATCCTAGTATAGACCTTGAAAAGGTGGTGGAGATAAATAGGCTATGCTTGCCTGAGAATTATACGTCCAACTTCTTCTTGGAGGTTTATAGGAATTGCCCCAAAGGCTTCCTCGTAGCAGAGGTTGATGGACGGGCGGCTGGATACATTATGAGCCGTTTAGAATATGGACTTTCAGAGTTTAATAGGTTTAAGGTCGTTAAGAAGGGGCACATTGTATCTTTAGCCGTTCTACATCAATACCGGAGGATGGGGTTAGGCTCCTCCTTGCTTAGGGGAGCCCTAATGGGCTTAGCTAGTATGGGAGCTTCTGAGAGTTACCTCGAAGTTAGGGTCTCCAACGTGCCGGGTATAGAGCTTTACAATAAGATGGGTTTCAAAATAGTTAGGAGGGCTCCATTATATTATCATGATGGCGCTGATGCATATGTGATGGCTTTAAGGCTAACTTTTTCTCCGGTGGCTAATCCAGAATAGGATGGAGACGGCTGCCGGAAGATGAAATATAAGTAATTCAAAATCTTTAGTGAATAATTTTATCGAGACTAAATTTAAGAGTAGGATGATAACCGAAGCGGAGAGTAGAATGGTAGAAGCATATTTCCATTCCTTCATCTCACTTCTTTTACTCAGGTTCCTCCTCTCCCTCTAGGAGAAATTTAACAGGTATGTTCTGGCTGGTACCATCTGGTAACGTCCTCCTTATACTCATGGGGAGGGCCCCCTCCTCAAGTTCTAGGAGCGCTATCTCCATGGGCGTCTTGACATTTGAAGGAATTTCCAATAGTATAGGGGCACCCATGGATATCTGTAGGGCTCTAGCGCCTATTATTCTGGCCTTTTCGAATCTAGTCAGTTTTTTAGGTCCTATATGTAAAAATGTGGTTGAGGAGGTTTTAGAATTCGCTGCTCGACTCCTCCTCGCCACTCTCTTCTGTCCCCTTTGAAGCCTTCTCTTCCTTGGTTTTCGAAGCCGCGATGACGTCGTCTATCTTAAGTATCATAGTCGCTGCTTCACTTGCCGACTTTATGACCTGTAGTTTAACTGCTAGGGGCTCATATACTCCTAGAGCCTTCATATCGGCTACTTTTCCGGATGTTATATCAACTCCAGCCCATACCTCTCCTTTGTCATGTTTAGCTCTTATCTCCGTGATGATCTCTATGGGATCTAAGCCCGCATTCTCCGCTAAGGTTAACGGTACGACCTCTAAGGCTTCAGCGAAGCTTTGGACAGCTAACTGTTCCTTGCCCGCTAACTGCTCAGCGTATTCCTTAAGTTTCCTTGCGGTCTCTGATTCTGGGGCTCCTCCACCAGCTACGATCCTAGGATCTCTGACGACATCCCTGACGACGCTTAAGGCATCGTGTAATGCCCTCTCAGCTTCATCCACTATCCTTTCGGCTCCTCCCCGGATTAGAATCGTAACAGCCTTCGGGTTCTTGCATCCCTCTATGAAAGTCATTTTATCATCGGCTACTTTACGTTCCTCCACGAGCTCGGCTTCCCCTAGATCCTTTGAATTTAAATCCTCTATGTTTGTGATGATCCTTCCACCTGTAGCTTTGCTGAGCTTGTCCATATCGGATTCCTTAACCCTTCTCACGGCCAATATGCCTCTTTTAGCTAGGAAATGCTGGGCCATATCATCTATTCCTTTTTGGCATAGAACAACGTTGGCTCCGGATGCAGCTATCTTATCAACCATTTCTTTAAGCATCTTCTCCTCTTCTTCTAGGAAGGCATGCATCTGCTCAGGAGATTCGATGTTTATCTTCGCATCCATCTCCGTCTTCTCTATCTCTAAGGGGCAGTTGAGTAGGGCTATCTTGGCGTTTTCTATTCTTTTAGGCATGCCTGGGTGAACTACCTCTTTGTCTAACACTATTCCCCTTATCAGTTTCGTGTCGGTTAATGATTCACCAGCCTTCTTTTCTATCTTGACATCGTCTATATCTACTTTATATCCTTCACCATCCCTCTCAGCCACTTGGAGGATCGCGTCTACAGCTATGTCAGCCATGTATTCTTTATGTTCAGCTAGGAGCTTACTGGCAACCGATATCATGGCTACTTTCCTTAGGTATCCCCGGTCATTAGGTTTGACTTTGATAGCTATCTCCTCCAGAGATTTTAAGGCCTTCTCCGCGGCGTTTCTATATCCATCCACTACTATGGTCGGGTGGACATCCCTCTGGAGGAGTTCCTCCGCCTTCGAGAGAAGCTCACTCGCTAACAGCACGGCTGTAGTGGTGCCGTCGCCTACCTCGTCGTCTTGGGCCTTCGCCACCTCAACCATCATCTTAGCGGCGGGATGCTGTACTTCTATCTCGTCGAGGATGGTTGCCCCATCATTGGTTATGGTTACGTCTCCAAAGCTATCTACGAGCATTTTATCCATTCCCTTTGGACCCAAGGCGCTCCTAACTGCTTCTCCTATTATTTTAGCCGCTGTGATGTTCGCGTGCATGGCTTCCCTTCCTGTGGCTCGAGAGGTTCCCTCCTTTAATATAAGGATCGGTTGACCGCTTAATTCCGGTACAGCGCCCAAAATGATCGACCTCCTTTCTCACATTTTCAGAAGATTCTAAAGGTTAATATTAAGTTTTACGTTTATTTTATTAGTTTTAATGCGGGAGCCCCTTCCATGGCTTGCACTTTGAGTAGCGTATCAAACCTCCTCATCCATGAGGGGATGCCTACATGGTTAATGCACTACCCCCTGTACGTCTATTTCTTTTCAACGTCTCCTAAGAGCTGAGCGCAGCCTATTCTATATCCGGTGGAACATAGTCTACAAGGAATTGGACGGCTAATATAAATTGGATTCTTAATTCATTAATTATTTGAAAGATTCACGATAAGTTTTTCACCTTAGAGTAAACTTCACTAAGAGTTACCTGTGTAGAATTTGACCTTTATATGTTTAATTACTGTTGATTTGAGACTTCTACTGGTATCTTCCGACCTGAATGGTCGCGGCGAATTTTTCCCAGCTCTCCCATCATTTCAAGTAGTTTGGGGAGATTAAAGACCGGCCCCTCCTTGCATACCCTATAGCCTGCTATTTCACAACTCCCGCATATACCTATGCCGCATTTCATTATTCGCTCCAGGCTCGCTTGTAGCTTGAGCCTGTGAGAGCAGGCCATCTCTATAAGTCGGCTTATCATAGACTCCGGGCCGCAACATAGGATAAGGTTAAAATCATCTTTTAGGATCTGTCTTTCAGCTAGTTCAGCTGCCGGGCCATGGTATCCCTCGGTCCCATCATCTGTGGCAGCCCATAATCTAATGTCGAGACCTTTAAGTTCTTCTAGGAATAAAAGTTCCTCCTTCGTCTTAGCGCCTATGATCACGGTTAAGTCCCTTTTCTCAGACTCCTCCCTTATAAGCCACCTTAGAGGGGCTATGCCTGTTCCACCGGCTACTATTAGAAGCTTCCTATCCTTTTTCTCCAGCTTAAACATTGTCCCGTAGGGCCCCCTCACCCCTATAGGGTCGCCTGGATGGAGGTTGTTGAGCGTATTAGTCGCCTCGCCTACGGATTTTACGACGAATTCAGCGGATCCAGTTTCAGGATCCATTGTTATACTCATGGGTATCTCATCTACTCCTGGTACCCATATCATTGCGAACTGCCCTGGAGACGCTCTTTCGAGTTCACCGTCATTTAAGAGGATAGAGTTCACCGTTGGAGACCGCTTAATGGTTCTTAGGATCCTGACGATCCTAGGCCTGTCCTCCATCTGCCATTTATTCATGAACAATACTCAACAGTAACTGGGCTAAAAGGATAACCTTCCCAGACAAAAAAATTTAGTTTTAGTAAGGGTTTAGGTTCACCGTCTACGCCTATAGCTTCTGCCTCTGGAGTATCCTGAGTCCCTATATAAAGGCCTGAACCTTCGCTCTTGTTCGAACTGTTTTTCGGATAGGTTATTATCCACGTTCACGTCTGCAGGGCCCTCATCCACCTTTTCGAAGGTTCCGTATCTCCCCACGTTAAGCCTCATAGATCCCCTGAAGAGGGAGATGTAACCGTTCCTTATTGCTATATAGGCGCCTTCATCTACCCTGTCTATGTTGTCGTCCCACATGGTGAGGTATATGCTTCCAGTCTCATCTCCTACTAGGAAGTCAGCAACCCTATGGTGGCTTCCATCCATCCGGGATACTGTCTCCCTCTCCTCCCCCTTTGAGACAACTTTAACTGTTAGGTTTACTTGCCTAGAGTGCGGCTGAAGGTCTTGAACCTTGTAGCCGGCTTCTCCACCTAAATTCTCTTCAACACTCATATCTAATACTCAACCATTTTGCCGGTGAACCCAAATACGTTTCCTACAACTTAAGCTTTTCTATAGGATGGCATTTTTAATGTATCTAATGGAGGGGGGATGAGTGAAACCTGAAGGCGAACTGCCCCGTAGGAGGTTGATGGCGATATCCTTCTTGGGGCTCATGATGACAGCGGTCTTCGCGACTACGGTGGGGCCTCTATTCCCCTTTATAAGGGAAGAGTTCAGTATATCCCTTGGAGCGTTAGGTTTCCTAGCCAGTGCATGGAACATGGGTTACCTCCTAACGATCATAGGAGGAATACTCTCAGACAGATACGGCGAACCATTAATCTTAAGTTTAGGCTTCATATTAGGCGGAGCAGCCGCGGGATTGATTACCGTAGCCCCAAACTATCATCTTTTAGCCTTATCCTTCCTTCTAGCCGGGATCGGTTCAGCCTTCGGGGAGGCCTCCATGAACCCGCTGGTCTCTAAGCTTCACCCCGAGAAGAGTGGGTTCGCCTTGAATATCCTACATATATTCTGGAGCGCGGGGGCCTTCATAGGACCAGCCTTAGCAGGCGTTCTTATCATGGAATATGGAAAATGGCGTCTACCATATCAGGTGATATTCCTAGCGTTCCTGCCTCTTATAGGTGTCAGCGTAATATCTGCTCAGAGGTTAAATCCAGATAAGGGAATGTTGAAATCCGGAATAAACGGGGAGACTAGGGTTAGACATCTTAGGACTCTTGGAGCCCCCATATTAGCAGGGTTCTTCTATCTCAGCGTTGAATTAGGCGTGAACGCTTGGCTGCCCAGCTTCGTCCTCATGGAGAAGGGTTTCCCTATGGCCTTGGCAAGCCTCTCCATAAGCCTGTTCTGGGCGTCCATGGCCTTAGGCAGGGTTATTGTAGGAGGATTTGTAGACCGTATAGGCTATGGAAGACTGATATTCACCGCTTCTGTCCTAGGTTCAACTTCAATACTTGCAGGGACGATTGCGGATGGAGCCTATATAGTCATGGGCTTGTGGGCTTTATCGGGTTTCATGTTCGGCCCTATATTTCCGACGATCCTGGCATGGGCATGTAGAATGATTCCATCCCAGAGAGGCCTCGCCTCAGGCTCAATATTAAGCATAGGAATCTTAGGAGCAGTGTTTTCTCCATGGTTCATCGGAGTAATGGCTGAACTCTATACTTTAGGGATGTCCGCCCTGTACCTTTCTTTCTCAGGATTTATGATAGGATTATCAACCTTACTATTAAGGGAGGATGTTCCTAAGCCATCTGCTTAAGCTGTCTTCTATAGAGATCTATAATCTCAGTGGAGGTTGTAGCATCTTCAGGGCCCTTATCCCTACGATATCTCCCTGTAAACCTCGGAAATCTAAGGGCCAATCCCGCATCCTTCTTGACCTCATCTCTGCCGCATGTATGCATCGGAGAGAGTGTTATCTCATCGGCTGCAACTTCGATAACCATCTCGGGTGTGAACCATAAGTCGGGTTCCATTAGGGAATCCACTCTTGGATGCCTCCTCTCGATCCTGTAGGGTTCGAGGAGTTTGGGGAGGCTTGCCAGATCCTCGTCTGTGAAGCCGCTTCCAAGTTTACATAGGGTCTCGAACATATCACTTTCATGGTTGTATACAGCCATCAGCAACGCGCCGTAAGAGCCGGCGCGCTTCCCCCTGCCTTTAAAAGCCCCAACCACGACTAGGTCGAAGGTATCGACTATCTCAGCCTTATAGGAGCGCTTATACTTTATCCAAAGCCATCCCCTAGCCCCAGCCTTATAGATTGAGTCATCCCCCATGGACTTGACGACGAGACCTTCGCATCCCTCGGATACTGCCTGATCCATGTAGCGGTCAAGCTCATCGGGGTCGTCCGTGATAAGTAGATGGGATAAACCAACCCTATCCGTGGATGTAGCTATGGACTCCAAGGTTCTACGCCTCACCGGATATGGAGATGCCGTATAGTCTTCCCCGTTTAAGTATAGTAGATCGAAGAGGAAAACCTTCACGGGAATCTCCTCGCTCATCTTCTCAACCTCGTATTTCCTCCCTCTCCGCTGGGATATCACTTGGAACGGAAGCATCTCCCCGGTATCGGTTTCAAAGGCTACGCATTCACCCTCCACGACAGCCTCAGAAGCGTTAATGCTATCCCTTAAGTACCGGCATACATCGGGGAACTGGGACGTTATATCCTCAAGCCTCCTGGAGAATAGATATGTCGCGTCTGGGCCTATGTGGGCCTGGATTCTAATACCATCATACTTATACTCCGCAGCCCCCCTTCCACCCAGCTTATCGAGAATTTCCCTTGCATCGGATAGCCTTTCGGCGAGCATTGGCCTGATGGGTTTACCGATGATTACCTTAAATTTTGTAAGCCCCTCCACACCTTCACTGGCCAATGTTCTAGCGACCAAGCCTAGATCTGAGGATAAGTTATACGCCTTCTCTATATTATCCCGGTCCGCTTTTCCCCTCCCAAAGGCTTCGGATAGTGCATCCAGTATAGTCATATCCGCTACGCCTAGCCTCAGGCGGCCCACGGCGGTTCTGAGGATGTAGCGTGCCTCCTTAGGGGATGCATCGTTTATAAGCCTGGTGAGATATCTGACTTTAACGTCCACGGAGCCTGGGCCTGTAGCTCTGGCCATCTTATCGAAGGCGTCATATACTATCTCCACTGTTAAGGGTTGATGGAAGAGAGTTTGCTGCGCCTTCCTCGACATAAGATCCTCGGCTACTCTGCCTAGATCACCCATCTCCTTAAGTTTTTCCTCTATAATGCCTTCACTTTTCCCAGCCACAACGGCTAAAGCCTTAATAGCCAATTTCTCAGCTATGCCTATCTCTAAGCCTATGAAATCCGGGTAAAGCTTCCCCTGCGTGAGGTAAACCACCTTGTCTATGGATTCTTTCGGGGACTTCCTCAACAATTCAACTAGGAGGGAAGTCATCTCAAGCCTCTTCGAGGTGGATTCAACCTTCTCATATACATCGACAATCTCAGAGTATCTTAGGTCTGTCATAAAGGCTACGCCTTCCACCCCTGAAACATCCTAAATAAACATTAAAGCTGATGCTTAAATACTTACTATAAAAATAATTGATGAAATATACTGGGGTGAACCCTGAGATCTCATTGGATTTTAAGCTATTATCAGAACCCGAATTTACCGCTCCTACCCGTGTAATTCATTAGGAGGGGCATTAGATCCAAACCCCTTATCCTGGATGCATTACCCTTATAGGCGGATCTCTCACAGAATTTCCCCACCTCGCTTGGGAAAAGCCCTGGGCCATAGATGAGGAACGGTACAGGATCGCCCATATGATCACCAATGGATACAGGAGTCGCGTGGTCAGCGGTAAGTGCTATGTATGTGGAGCCTAAATCCAGGGATTCCACTACTTCCCCCAACATACGGTCAATATTCTGGATGACCTCTACTTTGAGGTCAAAGTTCCCGTCGTGTCCAGCGATGTCCCCAGCCTTTATATGAACTACCACGAAGTCATAATTCTTTAGGGCTTCTAGGGCAGCTTTCCCCTTAGCGGAGTAATCTGTGTCTAATCCTCCTGTAGCGCCGGGGACATTGATGAGATCCATTCCCACCACGCGGCATATACCCTTCACAAGGGCTACGGCTGCTATGGCCGCAAATTTACAATTGTAAATCTTACCTAATGGATCTATATTGGGTAACGATCCTGCACCCCTTGAGAGGACTACATTAGCGGGTGGGAGGCCCTGCCTACCGCGTTCAATATTTATGGGGTGATCTTTCAATGCTTCATATGATTTCAAGGTGAACTCGTTTAAAAGCTTCGCTGTGAATCGAGCTTCCTCACTATCATCTAACGGTTCAGCTTCCAAAACCTTAACTCCTGCTTGATGTGGATCCGTGTCGGATATCTTGGTCGAGAGTCTCCTTCCCTCCGACCTTAAAACGAGAACTCCTC
>JAWBPF010000029.1:0-15306 GCA_038825355.1 Bathyarchaeia archaeon | reverse complement strand
AATCTGGACTCTGAGATGCCTACGCAGGCTATTAGAGGGCTTCCCCAATTTATCTCTGCCTCAAAAAATTTTATTCCTTTAATAATGCATTTAACTGGTTCGTATCTCTTATCAGAAGTAAAATAATCTATGCCCATTTGCCGTCCGGATGGTTCTATTAAAATTACGGGTTTATCTATTATCTTGAAGTCAATATGCTCTAATAAGTGAAATGGGCAAACCTCTAACAGAGGGTTAGAGTTCGGGTAATTTATTATTTTAAACGTATAATTTGTTGAGGTGGAGCTTGTTCTTACCTGAGTCTTGGCGTAATTTGACCTCTCATTATGAGACATTATCATTTCTTCGTACAAGAGGATGTCCTCCGGCGCCCCTTAAACTATTGGAGTAATTATCTAAAAGTTTAGATTTAGTCTTACGTATCACACTTAATATACGTTCTGATTACATTTAAAACATCTCCTTATAATAAAAGCTCAGGGATAAGAATAATTATTGACTTCTTATTTTGAACCTAACCTAAACTAGCATACTTATTATAAGAAATTCATGTATAAACCGTACCTCCAAATAGGTTACCTTATGTTAGGGAGAAACATTAGTAATTAAGCTCGGTTCTTTTATCAAATTAGCTGTCAAATACTTTGAGTTGGCACGAACAATCTTCAAATGAATATTGCTACCGAGTCTGACAGTATTCGAACCGTCCTCTAATACGACCTTCTTATAATTATCGATTCTCCCTACTAAACTTCCTTTAGATCCTACATAGGTGAGGTATGCATTAACTTCTCTGCCTACCAGTCTTAAATTGTTTTCAAGACTGATCTTTCTACATATCTCTGACGCGATCTTTGCCCTTTCGGATACTATGATAGGATCCAGCTCTTCCCAAACTTTAGAAGCATACGTTCTTGGCCTATGATGGTATTTAGATACATGGACTATATCCGGATTTACTTTGCTTAAGAGGGATAGCGTATCTCTAAAATCTTTTTCCGTCTCTGTGGGAAACCCTACAATAATATCTGTCGCGATAGTTATGTCGGGAACTTTTTCACGCAACTCCCTTACAAGCTCAGTGAAATCAGCCCTAGAGTACTGGCGCCTCATATCGCTCAGTATTTCATCCGAGCCCGACTGTACTGGAATATGAATGAATCTAAAAAACCTAGGATGACTTAGTATATGGGCCAGTTCATCAGCTATTCTAATCGCATGCTGAGGATTCAACATTCCAAGCCTAACTTTGAATTCACCTGGAATTTTCAGAACCTCTCCTAGAAGTTCTAGCAATCCGGTACCTATATCCAGGCCATAGGCACCCAAATCTTGGCTGCTTAATCGAACTTCGAGAACCCCATCCCTAGCTGATCGAGAAATCTCTTCTAATATCAGATTTAAGGGATAGGAATGCAATCTTCCTCTAGCGATTCTAGTACAACAATAGGAGCAACAGCCTAGGCACCCTTCTGAGACTTGAATTACATCTATGAAAGGGTTTAACCTTGCTCTTTTTCTGAGAAGTTTCCCGACTAGACTTTCAATTTTATCCGAAAAATATATTAAACCCTTATTCCCATTAATCGCTGCTTTAGCTGCTTCGAGTATCCTTTCAACCGAATATGGGTCTAAAACAGCTGCAAAGTTAGGGACTGTCTTAACAATTTTATCTAGGGAAATCTTGGGTAAACAGCCTGAGATGATTAATGGTTTACCAGTCTCTGACAATTTTTTCATTTTACTAAGCATGCGGTCCTCAGTTGGCTTCTTAACTCCACATGTATTGAGGATTATAAGTTGTGCCTCATTTACGTTTCTCACTCTTTGAAAATTTTGTTCAGTTAGAATTCCAAGAAGAATTTGGAAATCAAAGGTATTCGATGAACAACCATGGCTTTCAGCATAAAAGGTGACTTTACCTCTCAATTTATCTTCATTCTTCTTATCGAATCTTCATCCTCCTCCCACTGGAGGTATGATGGCGAAGTTACATTCGTCTCTCAATTTGGTCTTTAAGCCCTGGAGAGTTGAAGCGCTTCTTCCGTCTATTAGGAATTGTAGATGATCCCTGGGTTTACCTGTTCGTTCATCGTAGATGTAATCTGAGAATTCTCTTCCATATTTCGAGGATAATATTTCGATGAGTCCTTCTACAGTTGTATTTTCGGGCACTTCGATGTCTTCTTCTTTGTTTCCAGTTATTTCCCTGAGGGATGCGAAGAATTTAACTTTTATCTTCATCTTTAACCCTTTAATCCAAACTCGGAAAGGAGCTTAAAATCTTTTATGGTTCTATGCTTTTCATTGTTCGCCAGCTTAAACATAATGTCTTAGGATGGGAAGCTGAAATTTCATCAACTCTATCCACAGCGGTGTTTGACGGGGCTTCCTTGAGAAGGCAAGGTTTGCTGTATGCTTCTTCGGATATTTCAATGAAGGCATCGGCTAGGGTTCTAAGCTCTTCCTGACTTTCGGTTTCGGTTGGCTCGACCATTAAGGCTTCCTTCACGGTTAAAGGGAAATATACGGTAGGTGGATGTATTCCCTTATCTAAGAGCCTCTTGGCAATATCAATGGCATTTATACCTGTCTCTTTACTCATCCGTTCGGCGCTTATGACAAATTCATGCTTCCTAGGTTGTTTTAAATTGTATGGAAGCGTGTAGCCTCGCGCTTTAAGAATTCTCTGCATTACATAGTTGGAATGGAGTACCGAGAGTTCAGCTACTTTCTTTAAGCCTTCTCCTCCCAGTGCTAAAATATAGGAATAGGCTCTTATCAGCACCGATATGTTACCATAAAATGCTTTAACTTTCCCTATGGAGTAAGGCCTTTTATAATCTAAATAATACTTTCTCCCGTCAAACTCTATTGTGGGAATTGGTAGGAATTTTGCTAGTTGCTCTTTAACGCCTACAGGTCCACCACCAGGCCCCCCTCCGCCATGAGGTGTAGAGAAGGTTTTATGAAGGTTTATGTGCGCTATGTCGAATCCCATGTCTCCCGGCCTCGATTTACCCAGTATAGCATTTAGGTTTGCTCCATCATAGTATACTAAGCCACCCACATCATGGATGATTCTGGTTATTTTGAATATTTCTCTCTCGAAGAGGCCTAAAGTATTCGGGTTTGTAAGCATGAGCCCCGCAGTTCTTTCTCCAGCAACATATTTGAGGGCTTTTATGTCAACTAAGCCCTCCTGGTTCGAAGGTACGGTGATCACTTTAAACCCTGCCATGGATGCGCTGGCGGGATTCGTGCCATGCGCGGTGTCTGGAATTATTATCTCATCTCTTTTATCCAGCTCTCCAGAGAGTTTATGGTAGGCTCTTATTATTAGGGCTCCAGTAAGTTCACCGTGGGCTCCAGCTGAAGGCTGGAGGGAGAACTTATCCATCCCAGTAATCTCCTCTAGAAATCTGGAAAGCTCGTAGAGTATCTTTAGGATCCCCTGGGTAAGCCTGACATCCTCATAGGGATGAAGCCACTTCACTTTTTCATCGCCTCCTATAAGATTTGTAAATTTAGGAGTATATTTCATGGTGCAACTTCCAAGTGGATACGCTCCAAAGTCTACTCCATAAGATTCTTGGGTCAACCTTGAATAATGTCTAACGACTTCTACTTCCGAGATTTCAGGCAGATTTGGGCGGTCCTTCCTTTTTATTTTCTCAGGTATCGATGCCAGGGCTGTCTCCAATGCTTTAAGCTCTTCATCCGAGAGCCTAGGGGGAATCCATCCTACTTTACCTGGCTTTGAAAGCTCAAATATTAGAGGCTCATCCCAGGAGGCTTGTATAAAATTCAACTCTAACCATACCCCTTTATTGATTGCATGGCGTCGACTAACATATCTATTTCCGTTTTACTATGAAATTCAGTCATGCAGAGAAGCATCGATTCACCTAATTCAGGAAACTCTTCGCTTAGATCCTTTCCACCGTGTATACCTTTCCTCAGCAATTTTCTATTTACCTGAGATACTTTTAAGTCGCCGAAATTTACTGTGAATTCTTTGTAGTGAGGGGCATCAAAGAAGGGTGTTTTAAGGCTCCTAACTTTTTTGAGGCAGTTTATAGCATAGTTGGTCTTGGCGAGTATTATCTCGGACAGTTTTTTAATCCCCGAAGGCCCTAGAAGGCTTAAGTAGATAGCGGCTGAAATAGCGCATAATGCATTATTTGTACATATGTTTGAGGTTGCCTTCTCTCGTCTTATATGCTGTTCCCTCGTCTGGAGCACCATGCAGAAAGCTCTTTTACCGGATTTCGTCTTTGTCGCGCCTATTATCCTGCCGGGCATCTGCCTCGCATACTCCTTTTTACATGCGAATAACCCTAGTAATGGTCCACCATAATTCATTCCCAGACCTAAAGGTTGCCCCTCTCCTATTGCAATATCTGCATCGAACGCCCCTGGCGGCTTGACCAATCCTAAAACCGTTGGATCTACTCCTATAATAGTTAAGGCGCCTTTGGAATGGGCGACTTCCGAGATCTCATCCATCCTCAACTCCAAGAACCCCATGTATGATGGAATTTCCACGTATATCCCAGAGGCTCCCTCTGCTAAGTCTTCAAGTTCCTCGAGCACGATTCCTCCAGTCTTCGAGTCTTGTGGGGCTTCTTCAATTATCATTCCAGCCGGCTCCGTCATGACGTCTAATACCCTTCTTCTCTCCGGATGGATGAACTTGGGGATGACGAATCTTTTTCTATGAGTTATTCTGTACGCCATTCTTGCGGCTTCTCCAAGCGAGGTAGCCCAATCATACATGGAAGAGTTGGCTACGTCCATCCCCATCAACTCACATATTAGACTTTGATATTCAAAGAGGGCTTGTAGTAAGCCTTGCGACACTTCAGGTTGGTACGGGGTATAAGCTGTTAAGAACTCTCCTCTAGAAACTATCTCGTCAATTGGGGCTGGTACTTGATGGGGCCATACTCCGGCTCCGAGAAACATGGGGATGTCCAAGGCTGAGGTGTCTCGTTTTAAATATCCTTTTACTCTTTTTATGATCTCGAACTCGCTCATGGGCCCAGGAATTCTCAGATGCCTGGATAGCCTCGCTTCTCGTGGTACATCCGTGAAGAGATCATCTACATCATCTATGTTAAGTTCTCTGAGCAATTCATCGAAGTTACCGCTCGTAGGAAGATATGGGTGCTTCAACTTTTTCACCTAACTCATCGTAAGCATATTAAGAGATTCAACCTTAATTCCTAATAAGTTTAAGCTGAAATTTCTGGCGGGAACCACATAACCCTTTCTTACTTACGTTTTTATACCCGACAGTGTTAATAGTTTGTTTAGAAGAGTGGAGGTATAGAATTTGGCTAAATACCATAGACGTGAAGAGTTGGCTGGAAAAGAAGTAATAGAGTCGGAAGCTAAAAAAGTCGGCGTTATAAGAGATCTAGCCTACACCGAAGAAGGTAAGCTTGCACTCCTGGTAGAGAGAGAGACCGAGAAAGGCGAACTCACGGAATCCTTCCTATCCTTCGACAAGGTTATAAAGATGGGGGATGTAGTGCTAATAAGATCAACAGATGACTTGGAGGCTTCACCCAGTCCAGGGAAGATATGCCCAAACTGTAGGGCACGAAACCCCTCTAACGCTAAATATTGCTACAAATGTGGAGTTACTATAGCTTAAGTATGCCCGTTAAATAAAGCTCCTAGAATAATCAGGAGCTTAATGATCAGGGGAAGAGAACTTGAGGCAGATCCTGACATTAATCGTGTTATTCACAGTCATATCCATTTATTTATCTTATTCTATCCAAATCGCGGCTTTCCCAAATTTAGAAGAGGGAACTCCCTCCATATCTCTGGAGAGGCTGGTCCAAGTTAACCAATGGGGTGCAACCATTGTAGATGATAGAATAACATTAATTAATCGAGGAGAAGTAGAAGCAAACGTCTTCACCTATGGCTTCCCAAAGAAATATTTAGAGGATGTTAGATTTATAAAGGTGGTAAGCTCTGAAGGCACTGCCCTACCCTACGAATTAGAGGAAGACGAGGGATATGTGTGGATTATATGTAGTTTGGAGAAATCGGTGAAACCAAGCGAGGCTTATAAACTAAATGTCACTCAGGTATTTTCCGATAGGATACGGCTCCAAGAGAATAAGTTCAATTTCTCATTTTTCAATGCTCCCACTTTCAAAGTTCAAGTAGAGTCCTATAATGTAACCTTCTATTTCCCATCAGATGCAACTCTCATGTTGCCTGAAAATTTCACGTTTACTGAGATTAAATATATGGGTTTTCCCGCTATGACAGTCTTATATGCACCACTGACACCTTACAGTTCAAGAGAATTCTCTATGCGATATTCCTCTATCTCCACCGAACTTGTAAAAGTATATTGGGCTAGACGAGAGATAGTCTTGACTTCTACGGGCAGTCTGGAGATATCTGACTCCTACCATGTTAGAAATAATGGGATTCTTCTATCCGCCCTCACAATAGATGTGGCTAAAGGGGCGGAGGATGTTATAGCCTACGATGAGATGGGTAGAATTTGGCTAAATCCGCAGAAAGGGGAAAGGATGACTGTAACACCCCGCCATGGAAACTTCAAATCAAATGAGACCTTTACGTTTACATTGAAATACAGGATTCCATTAACTAATTATATTGAAATGACATCATGGTGGGGCAAGTATCACTTAAACATGAACATAATAACCCCACAGCGGTGGATTATCGACCAACTCGAAGTTGAAGTAATACTGCCTAGAGGAGCCCAAGTAGAGTATTCAAATAAGGGGCCATATAGGACAGAAAACGACTTTTATAAGACAAGGGTTATCTTAGAGTTTTCGGGCATAACTCCTTTGAATGATTTAACATTAATTATGGATTATAAAAATCATCCTTTATGGATCTCGTTGAGGCATGTGGAGTGGACCATATTAGTCGGGGCATCCGTAGCCTCCCTCTCTGTAATGGCTAAAGGAAGAATTGAAAAGAGAGAGAGGGAGAAGAAAGAAATTATAAAGGCTCCTAAAGAGGTTATTCGACGGTTCGTGGGCCTTCAAGGAGAGAAAGTTGCCTTGAATATAGAGTTAGATGAGATGGCGAGGAAACTATTCAAGGGTGGGATCTCAAAGAAGGAGTATAGACGTAAACTCAAAGCTGTCGAGGAGAGGTTGCTTCAGATAAATAGAAGCCTCTCAGGACTTAAAAACGAGCTCAAGTCGATGAATACGAGATATGGTGAACTCATAGATGCCCTGGAGGGTGGAGAAGCGGAGATAGCAGCTGTACGCACTAGCATAAGACAGTTGTATTCACAGTATAGAACCGGTAAGATTTCTAAGGAAACCTTCAACAAAATAAATATGGAGCTCGAGAAGAGAATGAGTAAGACTAAAGGGGGATTAGAGAAGACTCTTATGACGCTCAGGGAAGAAGCAAGATGAATATCCCACCTTTACTCCTTTACAGATGAATTTATTGCTGAGGAGAAATCCTTTTAACAAGGAAGGCATATAAGTTGCATGGAAAGCAAGTTTGGTGATTAAGGTTTGCCTCAAGCCTTCGTATTGATAAATTCAGAGATAGGGGCGGAAGAGGAGCTTCTAAAAGAACTAAGAGAGATAGAGAACGTTAAAGAAGCGTACAGCGTATACGGCGTCTACGATATAGTTGTAAGGGTCGAAGCTGATACCATGGAGAGATTAAAGGAAATTGTGACTTGGAGGATAAGAAGACTCGATAAAGTACGTTCAACCCTCACCATGATCGTGATGGAGGGCACTTGATTTCAAAACTCCTTTACCTTTATTTTCTCACCTTTTTCTCCCAATTTTACTATATGCATGGTTAAAATGATATGGGCTTGAGGGATTCCCTTCTTCATATAGGGATCGATGATACCGATTCCCCTAGGATGGGGTGTACTACCTATATCGGTGCATTATTAGTGGAGTATTTAAAGGGTATAGGGTGTAGCTTCACAGATTCCCTTAATCTGATAAGGTTGAACCCCAACATTCCCTGGAAGACGAGGGGAAACGGAGCTGTAGCCTTGAGGGTTAAATTACCTCATAACATCGATGAAAAAGAGATTAAGGATGATATTATTAAAATCGTGGAGGATAATTCTGACTTAGATAATCCAGGGACAGACCCCGCCATTTGCTTTCTTAAGGGCTCCGTGCCTGGAGACTTGAGTGCCCTCGCCAAAAAGGCTGTTCAGGATATATGCCAATTACAGGAGGCTGGAAAGATTAGGGAGAAATACCGCATAGAGTTTTATACAATAAAGGGATTAAGGGGCATTATAGGAGCGTTGGCTGCTATAGGGGAAACCCTAGATGGAGATTATACCTATGAGTTGATAGCTTATCGTACTCATGAGAATCGAGGTACTCCCAGAAGGATTGATGAAGCCTCCGTTATAAAGATGGATAAGGCTACATACCCTTACACATTTAACAATTACGACTATGAGAAAAGGAGAGTTTTAATCGCTCCCCATGGACCTGATCCAATCCTATTCGGTGTTAGGGGGGAGACTCCGGAGATTCTAATAGAAGCATATAAAACCATAAAGTTATATGAGCCTGTAGAGAGATGGGTTATATTTAGGAGCAACCAGGGGACGGATGCCCATCTAAGTAGAGTAAACTATCTAGGAGAAGCTAAGCCTTACACCCCGATCCAGACTAGAGGAATCGTGTCTGCGAACCCCTTCAAAATTAAAGGGGGGCACGTCCTATTTAAATTAACCGATAATAATAGGAGCGGTGAAGTGGACTGCGCAGCATATGAGCCTACAGGTTCATTTAGGATTGTAGTGGAATCATTGGAGCCTGGAGACGAAGTTGAAGTTTCAGGGGGGATACGCCCTCCCTCAAAAGGTTACGGAAAAACCATAAATTTAGAAAAGCTGCAGATATTAAGGCTAAATGAGAAAATTATCCAAGAGAACCCCTACTGCTATAGATGCAATAGACGTATGGAATCATCTGGAAGAGGTCAAGGATATCGGTGTAGGCGATGTGGAACTAGGAGCAGCTCGAAGATGAATATAAAGGCTGAGAGGTATATAAAACCTGGATTGTATATGCCACCTCCTAGAGCTCATAGACATTTAACTAAACCATTCCTGCGATACGGGAGAGAGAAGGACTCGCTTCCCAAAAACATGATAGAAATCTGGCATTACCCATGAAAAACGCAGAAGCATATGTGGACTTGATCTTCATCAGCTACTCCTCGTGTTTTTATACCTAATGGGATAATTGATGAATTATTAATGAAGTTTCCTTTGAGATGATGTTGAAGTTAGACGGAGACTCTGAGTTTTTTATTCGAGGTGTCTTCTGTGATCTAGATGTTTTACCGCTAAGAGGATGGTAGCTAAAAATAAGGTTATGGTAGGTAGAAATAGAAACCATGTTAGTGTATAGTTGTTATTTGGTTGGCTATGTGGGGGCTTATCGATATCTTTCCATACGGCTTTTATTTTGGAAGGTTTATTTAGATATAGAATTTCATTCCCTTCTAGTTGCTCGCTGGGGTACCATCCATCAAATATGTAGAAGTTACCACCTTCCCCCCTTATTATCTGTGTTTTAACTTTCAGTTGGATTAGGCTGTTTTCATCGTACCATCCTCTTTCTGTGACGTCTCCTAGCTTGGAATCGATTTCGAGGAGATATTGTCTTACATACTTTGCGGTTAGGTTCCCTATATTATTCGGGTTTATAGTTACCTCTGTTTCATTCTTGGAATCTTCTATCCATCCTTTAAAGTAGAGTCTTGTACCATTGCTAAGTTCTATGCTTTTTTGTAATTTTATCGTATGGTGATTCCTAGTTAATTTGAGGTTTACACGGCCTTTAGAGTCGCTCAGGTATTCCAGGCCGTCGACTCTTACTGGAATTCCCTGGAAACCCGTGGAGATAGTAATGTTCACAGTTGGTGGACTTAAATATGTTAAAACATTAACGGCCTCAGAATCTCTAGGAAATGCTATGATCCGGATTCTACCCCGGACTATTGCTTCCTTTTCAATGTTTAAGAGTATTTGAAGACCATTCTCTTCGATGAGACCGTAGGATACTGCAATGATGCCGGATTGATCGCTGTAAGCCGCGAATTCTATTAGATTAGGAGAAAGCCCTGAGCCGTCGATCTTTATGCACCATGGATAGAGGCCCTCCCTTTGGATGATCTCTGGAGTTAAATTCGGCATTGAGGGCTCCTTACTTTTTATGATTTCAGGGGTTATCGATCCTTTCGTGGAGATGTGATTTAGGATCTTTGCCTTCTCAATGAAGTTTACTATAATTTGTGATGCATTAGGGTTGTATTTTCCTGTCTCTGCAATGGTCCATACTTCATGTGCGGTTTCTGGTATTATATGGAATTCCTTATGGATCCAGTTTTCTCCATGGAGGCCCTCTGGAGGAGAAGACTTGAAGAGTCTCTCACCTGACTCAATGTATAGGGGAGTCATGTGCTCACCGTAGAGGATTAGGAGGTTCCCCGTTAGCCTGGAGGCTTTCTCTAGGACTCTCTTACCGATGGGAGTCGTTATGAGGATCACGCCGTTCGGGCTGCTCCAATCTAGGGGGTGATGGATCGACGATTCCTCTATGGCGGCTATTCCCCCTACTGAGTATCCTATGATATAGATCTGTTTGAAACCCTTGTTTTCAACCCATTTCCTAGCCTCCTCAAGGAAGCCTCCACCTTTATATGATTCGCCGTAGACCATTCTGTTAAGGGGTTTCTGGAGAGATCCTGTGCTGCCCTTCTCTATTGCTATTATGGAGTAGAAGTTGGAGAGGTCTTGTAGGAACCCCATGGTACTGTAAGATTCCAGGTTGTAAGGGTTTATGAAGATTCTCTCTCCGAATACTCCTCCCCCGAGCCAGATCAGGCAAGTGTCGCTTCCTGTTCTGTGCCAGTAACGCCACACCGAGTCCCCGATCCCCACCATAGTATAGGAGGGCCGGGTGGGGTTTTGCATCGCATTTATCCCCGTTATAGCGTATCCTTGGAGTGGGAATGCAATGAGGAGGATCGCTAGGGTGGCCTTGCTTTTACCCGTCCTCCTTACAGCTATAATTACAATGTTTATTATAGAAGACGTTAAGAGTATAACTGAGATTATCAGGATCCATTCGGAGGATGTAGAACTGTCGATGGCCGTCTTCACCCAGGAGGCTTCGAGCCTCTTGGGTTTATCCGCTACGATGCGGAGGGAATGGTTCATAGATGATAAGTCTCCATGCCATCCCCCAAACTTGTAAAGGGGGCCTCCCTCATATACCTCTGGTAATGCTTCAATTAGGGCTTCCGACCCCTCCTCGTACCATCCTCCTCCCCTTACAAAGTTGAGGGGTGAATCCACCTGTAAGCGATACTGCCTCCTATAGATTGGTGATAGGACTAAATCTTTGCCAGATATGATGATGAGCCTAGGATTCGAGGAGACGCCGTCGCTCCACATTGAGAATATGAGGCGTGTACCATTTTCGAATTCTATTATTGTGGGTTCAACTGTTAATTCGTGGAGTCCATCTCCCATCTCCAGCGTTAATTCTTCGCCACTCGATTCATATTCTAAGCGGTCCACGATGAATTGTAGACCCTGAACCTGTGAGGTGAGTTTCAGTAGTGCGTTTCCATGCGGTTGTTTGTCGTCTTTGGTGACGTATATGTCGAATCTGTAAGTTGATTGTTTCTCGTCGCCGTACCAGGAGTTTTTCCACCAGGCCCTAGTTGAGGCTTCAAGCCTCCACATCCCTTCGATTACAGGCGCGGTTAGGTTGAAGATGTAGGATTCAAGGCCTGGACCGTGGAAGTTACTTATAAGGGTTAGGGATTCAACGATCTCATCCTTATCCACATCCCTTATGCATATATCCACGTAGAGGCTTTCGGCGTATTCAGCGGTTATTACGACTTGGAAAGCCTCTCTCAGGGTTACTCTCTCAGGATATTTCACCTCGACTATCCTGGCGGCGGTATAATCTCCGGCGGAGACGCTGGAAATCGAATATGTAAAAAGAGAGGAAACTAGGGCTAAGACGAAAGCCAGTTTTGATATTTTAAATTTATACAGTTTAACCCCATCCTGGCTAACTAATTGAGCAGGATTTCATCCCCATAGAGACTCGACATCTAATGAATCCACTGCGCCAACCTAAGGTTTAGTGGGTTTAGGGCTTTAAAACATTTACCATAACTGGAGGACGGGGCATCCATGATTGAGTTGGGTTGGAGAGGTTATATTGGGGATTTAATAGTGTTTAGAGGATCAATGCCGGTCTTGCATAAATAGTTATGGGCATATCATATACATATTGAGATGGGAGTTGAAAGAGGAAATAGCCGATGTAGAAGGGGGATGAGGCTTCTAGAGATAGGGATTGGCAGACCCTTGAGAGATAACTCCCGTCTGTGGGTGTATGGATGACTGTTTACTTCTCCCCTTCGGTTTTTTAGGTTTTAGCCCCAGGGGTCTAGAATACTTTCACTCCGTGGGGGAGACCCCCCTCCCCCCCGGGGGGGGGGGGGGGGTTTTTTTTATACGCAAACTCGGTTTTATGGGTTTCGAGGGTTTACCCTTTTCAGTGGTGGGGGTTTCTTGCTTTCGGGCCTTTTTTTTTTGGGGGTCCTTATTTTTTTAACTTTGTTAAACGGCTGAAAGTTAAAGAATTACGGCCTAAAATAGGGTCTATGAGAGAACTTTCACTCGACTCTCCATTTATATACTCTTTGACATCTTTTTCAATCGATTTTTAAAAATTAACGGTCGAATAGCTCAGTCAACTTTTTGATAGTATTTCTCGGAGTATATTTGGATATTTCAATCCGTTTCCAGTTATAGTGGAGCATACAACCTCGCCCTTATCCGGGTTTAAATGCGGGATCGCCGCTATAGATGCCGCTGAAGCCGGCTCCGCCACTATCCCCTGTTTCACAAGCCTTCTTGTAGCCTCAAATATCTCTGAATCTGATACCTCTACTATGCATCCGCTCGTAGCCGTTATTAACTCCGTTATTTTAGGTTCCTCTAAATGGTAGAACCCCTTTATGCTGTGGGCTATCCTCGTCTCCGGAGCTGTAGCAGCTATTAATTCAGGTTTTAAACCTGATCTAAGGATTCCCATACCTACCCCGACAAAATGGGTTCCATTGCTTGTAGGGCACACCACATAATCCGGTTTTAGATCTCTAGCTATCTCCTCCCCAATATATGAGTTTCCTATGAGCTTCGCCTCGCAGTATCCGGCGTTTGCATTGTAGACATTTTTTCCATCAATGAACTCCAAGAGTGCATCAACGGCATCTAGGTAGTCCCCTCTTACCTTATGTATGGATGGTTGAAATATCTTCAGGAGATGGAGCTTCTCCTCCGGAGTATCGGAGCCTAAAAACACATGAGATTCAAATCCATGCATATAGGCGAACCCTGAGATGGAGATGGCCGCGTTTCCGCTGCTCGCGCAAGCTACTTCCCGATACCCTTTCTTGATCATGTCACGTATCACCATGGCGCTCTCCCTATCCTTATGAACACCCGTAGGATTCACTGTTTCCAGTTTCGCGTATACTTCGCATCCAACCCTCTCGCTCTCAAGCGGTAGTTTAATCAAAGGCGTACGCCAGGCTTCAGGATGTAAAAGGAAGGAATTGGACATTTCAGCCATCCTCCAAGGAGTTTCCGGAAAATCCTTCAGGATCAACAGCTTCTCCAATCCATATTCGGTATGATTTGATTTATCTCGATGAGAGGGCGACCCTTTCTATTTCATCCCTCTTCTTTACAGCGAAGCTTCTAGAATCCCTCTCTGAAGCTAGGATTATCTCCTCAGCAAGGCATTCATCTATAGTCTTAGGATTATTTAGAGCGGCTTGTCTAGCCCCCTCACACATGAACCTGAGGGCTAAGTCTATCCTCCTTTGAGGCGAAACATCAACCGAGACTGGATAGGCAACCCCCCCATATACTATTCTCGTGACCTCCTCGCATGGAGCAGAGTTCTCTACAGCCTTTACAAGTATCTGCACAGGATTAATCCCTGTCTTCAACTGAATTATCTCAAAGGCATTTTTGACGATGCTCATAGCCTTACCCTTCTTTCCACCGCATTTCCCATGCCGCATCATATTATTGACGAGCCTTTCCACTATATTCACTGTCGATTTTCTGAATCTCTGATGTTCATGCCTTCCTCCCGAATGCGGCATAAGTATCGGCTTCAAGGAAATATACGCGGTTAACCCTGGATCCCTGACCTCTATCCCCTCAAGAGGCCACTTACCGAACATCTTAAGGTCTACAGACGCCTTACTCAACCAACATTACACCCATGACTTACAAGTTTCTAAGAGATTTATAAAGGATTCTAAATAACCTTCTCTCCACCACTTGCTTATAAAAACGTCTCATAAGATCGTTTAATTTTAAAACTGGGGTCTTAGCTGGTCGAACACAAGCGGAGGGAACCAGCGCACATGTTCATGTTTTTAAATAGATGCTCCATAAGAGTTTATAGGGTGGCAGCGGCATCCCGGAGGAGTTGATGGCCCTCGCCAGCGCGGTTTCTAGACATCCTCCTCCCCCCTGGCCTCCCGCCAGCGCCTAAGCGTCCACCTTACGGCTGCTCTCTCCCGAGCCTCACCGGGTTCGGTGGTTAGAAGGTCGCCCCCTCCCTTCAGAGGGAGACGCCCCTACGTCGGCCCGGCGGGTCAGGAGTTCAAAGTTGAAACGTCTAGGCCTACCCTGGGTTGAGCCACCGCCTCCCCGGTTAGCGGATCCCCGCGTGTAGCCGATTTCGGGTTACAGGGAACGGCTAGCTCCCCAATCCTCCCACCGCCACCCGCTTCATAGAATTCCCTTTTTCCAATATAAACTTCTCGTAATCCGCTTGAGCCCTTTCATTTAGCCTTGAGAATCTTACATGACGAGCATATATCTGAAGTTGAAGGTGAGCCACATATTCTACATTTAACAATTTTCTTAGGGAAAAGCTTTGAGGAGGCTTGTCTCAGCTTCTCAGCAGAATGAATTATTGTGTAAAGCGTTCCCGGATGCCTCTCCTCTAATAGGTTTAGCATCGCCCTCACATCGTTTCTCAAGGCCGATGAGGCATAGGGGCAGCGTATACTTTGAAAAGGTATCCCTGCGAGATATGCGTATAGGGAGATCTCCTTCTCCGGTATCAAATAGAACGGCTTTACTTTCTTGATGAATAAATCTCCACCATCGAGGGTGGGCTTCGTAGAGAGTATCCTTAATGGATCTCCATGTATAATGTCAAG
>JAWBPF010000028.1:0-15644 GCA_038825355.1 Bathyarchaeia archaeon | reverse complement strand
TGTGGTGAAGCTCGGAGGAAAGATCACGAATTCCGGTTAAATCAGGCATTTAGTATATATAAATGATAAGTCTACATAGACCTTAATCTCTCTCAATATTTGAGATTCGTATCTTTAATACACCTTTCTTCAACATTTCTCCGATAGCCTTCTCTACATCTCCAGGTTTTAGATCGATCCCTCTAGAGGCGTCTTCCAAAAAATAAGTTTCGAATCCTTCTTTAACAGCATCTAATATCGTGTTTTTCACGCAATACTCCGTTGCCAATCCACCAATGAAGACTCTTTTAATACCATTCCTTCTCAACATATCCGCTAAGTCTGTTCCAGCGAAGCCGGAATAGGATTCCATATCGGGACCCGTAGCCTTAGATATAACTATCACATCTCTTGGAAGCTTTAAAGCCTCGTGGAACTCTGCGCCTCTAGTTCCCTGCACACAATGTGTAGGCCAGGGGCCTCCTCTACTCTTGAAAGATATATGGTTTACTGGATGCCAATCCCTAGTAGCGAAGATCTTTCCACCCATTCTCTTGAATATCTCTACATACTCATTAAGTGCTGGTATCACTTCGTCTCCTTTAGGGATTGGTAGAGCCCCACCGGGAAGGAAGTCCCTCTGAACATCAACTATTATCAAAGCCGAATCCTTGTTTATCCTGACATTCATACACTACATCACCACGAAACCTTTTGACCTGCCTCATTAAGTGTACCTCATGATAAACCTATCCGAATTTATCCAGCAGATAATGTTATAGCTTTTATCGTCTATCTACTTTTTATTTAAATAAAAAGTAGATAGATTTAAGTGAAGTGGTATCAGTGATCAATGGAAGGATCTAAGATCTCAAGGGCGGACGTTCAAGCTAAAGTTTATGCGGATGGGCCCACATTCAATAATTTTCGGATGGAGATGGTTGGGGATTGGAAACTTAAAATCAGGTTTCTAGGAGTAGAGTCGTTTCTAGATTTGTGTTGGAGCGTCGTCTTGCTGGTGAGCATTCTCAGCCTTTTGTCTGGATGGATCGGGCTCCTCTATATTTAATAGCGGGCCCATGAGGGCGCCACCCTCCTGCTATTTATATGATTTTCATAATTTGGGAAAAATTTAAACCATGGATCACGTCTATATTGATTGAATTCAAGGTACGGATGTAGTATGAGCGTCAATAGGCTTGTAGAGAAGTGGAACCGTCTCTATTATAAGATCCAACGTAATGCATCCAATTTGACTTTCATAGCGGCTGCTTCTTTCACCATCTTCCTAGCGGCTGGGGGGCTGTATGATCTTGTGGAGAATCCTCTCTCTCTAATACCGAAGAGCGGGGGAGGTTGGACTTTCATATATACTGGGAGTATAAACCTTCAAACGGTGAGTGAAAGTTTAGTAGCCGGAATAAGCTACGCCTTGGGAGTTGCAGGTTTTTATTTAATCTACAGGAGTACAAGAATGCTATACAAGCCTAGACAGGCTTATATCCTCATACTCGTGGGGTTAACTATAGCGGTTATAGCCTTGGCCTACGCTACTATCCTCCTCAATACGAAGTTAACCTGAGCCTGGTCTACAGGACTTAACAAAGGATTTATGGCAACCCTATTTATTTATTGGACCTTCACAGCCTGATTAGGCGAGTACGTTTAGATGTTTAAATAGATATAAAATCGGAGGCCCTCTTCATCCATGAAAAAAATCTCTTGTATATCCATCTAATTCTTCTGTTTTATCTTAATCGCTATTTGGAGTGAGTCACCATGGGACTTCTTTTAAATTCAATTTATGGGCGATCCAATTGGTTGCTAAATGGATTGGAGGAGTAATTATTAGGCTTAGAAACACCGTGGCTATATTAGGCTTCCAAATGGGATAGACGAGTATTAATGCGCCCGCTATGAAGTCGAGTTGATCAAGTAAAGGGGCTGATGCCCCGGCTTTCAACCCCATCCTACGCTTTATAAAAGCCCCTATCAGATCTCCTATCATGGATCCAGCCGGGGCCGGGAAGCCTAGTTTAAGCCATTCCCATCCAAGGATAACTGATAGCACGATAGCTGTTATCCAACCCATAGCGAGGCCTCCGATGAATCCTTTAAAGGTCTTATGAGGGCCGAAAATTGGCCTTCCATCTATAAACTTCCTTCCAAAGTCTAGGGGGGCTCCTCCTCCGAATATGACGGGGAAGGCATTAGCCACATATATGGGCAATATAAACACTACGAGTTCCATAGGATCTAGCAGCATAGTGCCCCACCGCTCCCAAAGGTTAAAAGTATCGACCTCCCTTTAATCCTCTCCTCCGGGAAATCCTCCACTTTTAACTCTCTGAAAGTTCGGTCTTCAGGAAACCCAAGTCTAAGTATAGCCCTCGACCAGTAGGTTAGAACCCTTTTAGCCACAAGTTCAGTAACTCCGAGGAGAGGTTTGGAATGGACTTGAGCGGTGCACAATACGGCTAAATCTTTCCTAACAGCCAATTCAGCAAGGTAAGCCAATTGTCTACCCAATTCCCTATTAAGCTTGAAAGTACTCCTCTCCGCTAAGGCAGCCCTATATAAATTGGTTACAGAATCTATCACTATAAGCTTACAATCCCCCCTAAGATATGCCTCCAAACCCTCTATTAACTCCCTCTGCTCATAGAAGTCCAAAGGCCTAAAGAATAATAAGCCCAGCTCCTCCAACTCCTTCGGAGTTAAGCCTTTAAGCATCCAGTTTAGCCTACTCGACGTAAGGGATGAATCGGAGTCCACGTAGATAACCTGAGAACCTCTCCGGCCCGCTTCGATGGAGGCCCCCAAGCAAAGCATTGTCTTACCAGTGGAGGCTTCACCATAGATCAACGTGATCACTCCTATAGGGATCCCTCCTTCTAGCAGGGAATCCAGCTTCCCGCATCCCGTCGTCAGAGATTTCAATGCCAGGTCCTCCTATATGAAACAGGGGAAACATTATTTTCCTCTACTCACTGATATAAAGGCGTAAAGTATGATTAGAGAGGATAGCGGGAAGTAATGGTGGATATGAGGTTAAATTGCATAGCCGTAGTTTCCAGGCCTGATTACCCTAGGGCGGTGAATACAGCCATTCAAATCTTGAAGTATCTAAGGAATAATGGAGTAGAGGCGATACCTGAAGGATCTTTAGCCCTAAAAGCTGGACTTGATGGGAGGAAACTCAAGGATCTTTACTGTGACGTCATGATAACCGTTGGTGGAGACGGCACCGTACTTAAGACTTGTATGGATATGCCTGAGCCCGAGACGCCTATCCTCGCGGTAAACATGGGTAGAAGGGGGTATCTCACCGAAGTAGGTCCCAGCGAAGCATTAAGGGCTGTGGAGAAACTCCTCAAGGGAGAATACTATATAGAAAGGCATTCGAAGATTTCAGTATTCCTCGAAGGGACCCATATAGCTGATGGATTAAACGAGGCTCTCATAGTGTCCTCATCTCCATCCAAGACGCTTGAGATCCAACTTTACAAGGGTAAACAAGAGCTCATGACTATCAAGGGAGATGGCCTGATAATATCGACGCCCACAGGGTCTACGGCTCACGCCTTCTCGGCTGGTGGACCTGTAGTCCATACGGAGTTAAACGCCTTCAATATAGTATTTCTAAGCCCCTTGGATCCGATACGTTCCATGGTAACACCTGATAATACTCCCCTCAATGTTAAGATCCTAAAAGGCTTAGGAGCGATACTAGCTATAGATGGCTGTAAAGAAGACAGAGTTAATATTAGCTCGATTATAACCGTGGGAAGATCTGAGAAATCAGCTAAGTTCATAAGATTTAAAGAGAATTTTACAGCCCGCAGTCTTAGAAGGCTGAGTAAAGGTGGAGTCGAGGAGGAAAACTGAGAAATACGTGCTAGACTCGTCCGCATTGATAGGCGGTATAAACCCTGCTGATCTAAGGGGGGAATGTTACATATCCCCCCTCGTAGAGAAGGAGACCTGTAGGAACCCTATGATACAGGCTCGAATAAGATGTGCAGTGGAGGAAAGGAAGCTTATCATACGGCAGCCCTCAAGGATAAGTCTTGAAAGGGTCAAAGAGAGAGCTCAAAAGCTGGGAGAAACAGTCTTAAGTAGAGCTGATCTTGAGACGATAGCTCTAGGATTAGAATTAAAAGAGGGAGGAGATGAGCCAATACTTATATCCGATGATTACAGCGTAGAAAATCTCTGCGAGTCTTTGAAGCTGCGATACAACTCCCTGATAACTATGGGGATTAAGAGGCTCTTCACATGGATATATTACTGTCCAGGCTGCGGAAGGGAAAGTTTAAGTCATGGTACATGTCATGTCTGCGGGACGGCATTAAAGAGGAAGGCTAAGCCTGCTCGAAAAATAAGGCATAGAGAGGATATTACTAGTGAGGAAGGATGACTTGACGTTCACCCTTCTAGCCTTCTTCGCATCCGTAATAGCTATAAGCCTCTCCGGAGTTATGGCGCCGGGCCCAGTACTAGCTGTCACTATATCAAAGGGACGATTAAACGGTAATGCTGGAGCTTACGTAGCTGTAGGACATGGCGTAATAGAAATACCCTTAATGACGGCGATATACCTTGGATTTGCACAGCTATTAGTCCTAGACGCCGTTAAGTCCATAGTAGGATTAGCTGGAGGTCTAATGCTACTCTATATGGGTTTCTCCAACACGATGAAGCCCCAAGAGATCGAGGCGGAGGCAATGAATGTCTCGAGCAGCTCAATCACAGCTGGCATCATAGCTACAGGGGCAAATCCGTACTTCATCTTATGGTGGGCCACCATAGGGGTAGCCCTGATCTCTACTGCGACGAATTATGGATTATTCGGGTTTATCCTATTTGCCGTAACTCATTGGAGCTGCGACCTGATATGGGATTTAATAGTATCAAAGACTGTGAATAAGAGTAAAAAAGTATGGAATCCAGCTATTAACAAAGCTGTAAACCTAGTATGTTCCATAATACTAATAGTATTCGGAGCATGGTTCATATACTCAGCCGTACCGTGGCTGCTTGAGGCAGTTCACCGATAGCTTGAATAAAGCTACTACAATAATTTTGCACGGTTTTTAGCTAGGAAAACACGGCCTGGATGATTAACGGAAGTTGCAATTTTAGGCAGGATATAGAATGCGTTGTAAGATGAGTTTAGTTGAATTCTCTCCTTCCCTGGTATCCTGATCCCTCATGCTTTTATAAATATCGAATATGAAAATAGAGGCGGGTAGATTCCATGAGAATATTGGATGTCTCGATAGATGACTTGGAGATATCCTTTAGGAAGCCTTTAAAGACGTCTCTATGTAAATTTGAGAAACTTGAGAATATAATCCTAAGATTGAATACGGGATCTTTAATTGGATTCGGAGAAGCTTCCCCAACTCTAGCTGTAACGGGGGATACGCCGGATACTGTTAAGGCCCTCCTAAAAGAGCTGGCGGCTACCATCCTAGAAGGAGCTGATCCCCTCAACTTATTGGATATAACTCGATGTTTGGATAAGATCCCTTATAATGGGAGTGCAAAGGCCGCGATAGATGTGGCCGTTCACGACTTGATCGGGAAATTTTATCGCATACCAGTCTTCGCCTTCCTAGGAGGTAGCTCCAAGAGGTTGGAGACCGATGTAACGATCTCCTTAGGCGAGCCTGAAGAAATGTGCAATGAAGCGGAGCGCTGGGTTGATAAAGGTTTTAAAACTTTAAAGCTTAAACTAGGCTCTACCATGAGGGAAGACCTCCAGAGGGTTAAGCATATACGGGACAGGGTCGGCTCCTCCCTCCATCTCACAGCGGATCTAAACCAGGCGTATACCCGACGCCTAGCTATAAGGTTCATATCTAAGGTGGAGCCTCTAGATGTAGATTTTATTGAGCAGCCTCTGCCTGCATGGGATTTAAAAGGATTAGCTCAAATAAGGAAAGTTACAGGATTCCCAATAGCAGTGGATGAATCAGTTCATACCTCCAGAGACCTCCTAAAAGTTTTAGATTACAAGGCTGCTGACCTAGTGAACATTAAACTTATGAAGGGTGGAGGGATAAGGGAAGGCTTAAAGATAGCGGCAATAGCGGAGAGGGCAGGCCTGGAGTGCATGATAGGTTGCATGGCGGAATCCAGACTTTCCATAACAGCCGCCGTCCATCTTGCATGCGCCGCGCCGAGTATATCCTATATAGACTTAGACTCCCCCTTATTCCTGGAAAGGGATCCGGTAGTAGGCGGCGCTAAATATGACGGCCCATATATAGAGCCTGGGATAGAATATGGACTCGGAGTTACAGAGATAAGATAACCTTCAGATTAGAATCTCCCGCTTCGAAGCGAAACCATCCTCTTCTATCTCGTTTTTCTTTTTCATGGTGGATTAGTCTGATCCTGTTTCGTTTGATGTGAGATTTTTCTGTTTATATCCCTTCAAGCTTCGACACTTAACTTAAGATGCCTTGAATCTTTACACCTGTTAAGTTAAAGGGATTGAGCGTATGATCCAGCCGAAATGTTATAAATATAATATTTAGAAATCTAGTAGAGATGAACCTTTAGGCGTTGTAAGGGCCTCCTTTCTTACATTGAAGGGCTCGAGGATTCTGAGTACCGCAGGTATCACTTGATTCTCAACATAGTATTCATAATCTACATCGTTTTCGGAAGCCTCGGGGTAGTAGACGGCTCTCTCATAGATTTTTCCATCTCCCTTAGCCACTATGTACCCGACTTTGTCACCTATTTCCAGCCTCCACCCCCTCTCTTTTAATCTCTTGGAGACCTCTACGTGGGGCGCTCTTACCTTATATTCTTCCAGCGGACGGGTTAAGGTCTTCCATATCACGAATTCGTTGAGGGGGGTCTTCCCAGCTCGGATCTCGGATATAAGTCTTTTAACGTTGCCTACAGCGTCCTTTACCTCTCCGCCTTCAAGGAGGATTCTAAGAGTTTCTTCCTGAGCCTTTCTAGCTATCTCAGCCCAATCTCCCCTGACAACCTCCAATCCCACCATGTCCAAGGAGCCATCCGATAAGAGCCCTGCATATTTCTTTTTAGCCTCTGTAAACAATATCCGGTCATAGATCTTCTCAAGTTTTATCTCTAAGCCTAATTCTTTCCTAGCCCATTCAATAAGCTCAACAGCCTTATCCTCATCATATTTTATGAATATGCTATCTGTGTCGCCGTAGATTATTTCTAATCCAATCTTTTCAGCCTCTTCTATGGATTTCATTATGGTGGCTCTACCCAACGCCGCCGCCGATTCAGCTACCTCTTTAACATACCATCTTGCCCCCGTCCATCCAGCGTATCCGTACATAGCGTTGGACAATATCTTAATTGCATGTTCTCTCTCCCTCAAGATTTTAGCTTCTATACTGTTTGATGCGGTGCACCTAAGCTTTTCTTTTATATTTTTTCTAGCCTCTAAGAGGTTTAGGAGGCTTCTCTTGTATAATCCCGGGGGCTCTTTCCTGAACCTGTACTCAGTCTCGGGGATCCTATGGACATCCCCGTCCCTTACGTCTTCGATTCCTCTTATAAGGGTGTCCGGTGAGATATTATATGCTATTATAAGGTTTGGATACATAGAAGTGAAGTCTAGGACTGCTACTTTCTCATGAAGGCCAGGCTTAGGATTAAGGACAAGGCCCCCCCTATAGGGCTGGTAGGGGCGTTCCTCCCTCCTCGGAGGGTACTCCCCCATCTTGAGGGCTTCCCTAATCAGATACGAGTCTACTCTAAACCCTACAGCTGCGGCTAATACTTGGTCCATGGGCATTCCGGTGAGGCTTGAAAGCTGAGCTATGAATGGTAAAGCCTCCTCCCCTATAACGTATAGTAGGCGGGCGTTCTCCTCAACGTATTTTAAGAGGAGATCTCTCCCACGGGTTTCCCTCCAATACCCTGGGACCTCCATGGCATCGACTATAGGTCTTTCAACAACTTCTAATCCTAAAAATCTAGCCAATTCATCTATTGTTTTAAGCTTAATGTCAGGGATGTCCTCGGCTAGATCCCTCAAGTCTATGTTAGCCCTCCCTGTAACTGAAAAGTGCCCGTAAAGGCTTTGGTGAGGTTCCCCACCCGTCCTAGTCACGGAGAGTGTTAAACCCAGCCTTCTGGCTCTCCTAATGAGATAGTTCCAGTGGAATCTATTACTGTTAAATCCAACTATTATATCAGGATCTTGACTCGTTACATAATCTACAAAATTTTTAAGAGTCCCCTCCTCTCCGTGCTTATCCTCCGCCTTGAAGAGCTTCACTCCATCCTTGTCAGCGACCGACAAGGCTATAATGGGATCCCTATCAGGGCTCGGACTACCCGTCTCGCTAAGGCATAGGATGTCGAAGGATAAGAGCTTTAGCGGAGGCGGCGGCTCCTCAAGGGAGCCTTCAACCTTATCCGCCAAGTATACTCTAAAATTTCCCTCATCATCCATAGGTTTAAGGACTGCTTCGTTCCATGAGCTTGGGGAAACCCGCCCCGAGAGAATGTACTGCATCGAAGGCCTAACATCGTCGAGTAGCCGGCCTCTAACCCCTTCAACTCTAGAGATTTTCTCGGCCAGCTCCAGGAGGTGGATCGAACAGCTACAGTCCACATGGATGAGTTTAACACTTCTCCCGAATAGTCTTCCCGCCTCAACTTTTACTTTGACATCTACGCCTTTAATCCTCTCCTGGACGGCCTCCAACACCCTTGAAGGATCTGCATCATCCTCCAATAGTAGGTAAAAGGAGGGCCTAAACCCCTTATCTAAAAGGATGGATGGCCTCCCGTCTACTATGCTCCACAGCCTTATAACTCGGGATCCATCCTCATCGCTTTGATCTAAGTCTAGGAGCCAGAACCTCGCTCTCATATTATGTAGAGTATGTGTACAAGGTAATAAATCCTTTTAAGAAAAGTTGCATCTCATAAAAAATAGGAGGGATGTTATGGTTAAATTACTCCCTATTTATAGGTTGTATTTTATTTGAACCTTAACTCCTTTCGTAGCTGATTCTAATATGGCATCTAAGACTACATTACATTTGTATCCGTCTTCGAATGTGGCGCCTATTGGTCCTACATTTTTATCGTTGACTATGGCATCTATGATGTGGTAAACCTCGTGGACTTGGGCGTGTTCCCAGCCTATGATGTGGCCGTGAGGCCACCAGTTTTCCCAGTAGGGATGGTAGGCCTCTGTTACAAGAGTTTCATGGAAGCTCGGCTCTAGATCTTTAATGTCATGATGTCTCAGGTGGACATTTAACTCGTTAAGCCTTTCGAGATTGAAGGATATGCTCCCTTTTTCTCCGTAGATCTCTATATGCTGATAATTCTTTCTTCCACCGCAGAACCTGGAGGCTGCTAAGTGGCCTATCGCCCCATTCTTAAACTCTACTATTGACTCGAAAGCATCGTCTACGTCGACTTTTCCCCTCTTATTCGGGTCTTCTGGGAGCGGCCTCTCTTCTATGAAGGTCCTCGTCAAAGCGGTCACCGAGGCTATATCGCCTACGAGGTAGTGGGCTAAGTCCACTATATGGGCGCCGAGATCTCCTAAGGCGCCGCTTCCCGCCACCTCTTTAACGAGCCTCCAGACCCGGGGGAAGCTGGGATCCATTATCCATTCTTGAAGGTATCTCCCATGGAAATGGTATATCCTACCTATTGCATGGTCGTCGATGAGCTTCTTAGCCACCTGGATCGCCGGGACGAACCTGTAGTTAAAGCCCACCATATGCTTCACTTTAGCTTTCCTTACGGCTTCCACCATGGGTTTAGCCTCCTCCGCGGTTCTAGCTAAGGGTTTCTCGCATAGGATGTGTTTCCCCCTCTCAGCCGCCTCTATACAGGGCTCTGCGTGGAGGTTGTTTGGGCCGCCGTTATCGAAGAGCTCTACTTCGGGATCCTTGATGAGTTCCCTCCAATCCGTGTAGGATCTAGAGTAACCATATCTTCTAGCGGCCTCCTCGACTTTAGCTCTGTTCCTGCCGCATATCGCCACGAGTTTCGGGATTGCTGGGGGAGGCCAGAACGTGTATGGCATTTTTCTATAAGCGTTGGTATGAGATTTCCCCATGAAAGCATAGCCCAGCATTCCTATCCCTATCTCAGGTATCTCCTCTGTTTTAGCTTTAACTTCTCCCATGGTTACAAAGCCGACCTTCTCCTCCTTCATGTAGAATCCTCCCTCGAGTATACAATTACTCCACTCCCTATTTTTTCAATACATGATATTTAATTCTATTCCTATCCAGGGAAGAGGCTCATAGTCAGGTCTTCATAGATGGCTTTTAAATTGTACGCCTGGCTCCGCCTTCAGCTATATATGAATGAGCCTCTAATAGCCCTAAATCAAGTTATCCCGCTTATTTTGGAAATCATATAAATAGCTCTATCGAACTTATAAGGCACGATGGCGCCTTCTAGATGAAATGGTAAGCGTAGAGGTATTCTATACTTACCTAAGTTAAATAGATTTACGGTAGATATCTCTGGATAAGCTGAGTGGAAAGCCCCGTTAGAATCTCAGCATGAAGGGTATGATGATGAGGATGAGGAAATACTCAGATATGTTAACGAGGATTTCGCATCTAAAAGAAAAAGAAGATTGGGCGATTATCTTGGCGGATTGTTTCATCCGAGAGTTTAGTTGATTTTGCGGCTTAAGCCAGATTCACTTCTTCAACATCCCCAATGTAATCGAGTTTTTAGTTGAATCGAGGATTCTAGGAGTTAATTTAAATAGTTTCTTCGACGAATTGACCTATGACCCGGAGGATTAACTCAGGAGGGTTAAATCCGAGATGCGCAGATTAGATGATGATGCGGTGAGGCTTCTTGAGGGCCTCGAGAGGTTTGAAGGCGAGGTGGCGGAAAGGTTAAGCTCCCTCATGGATAGGGTTGAAAACAATATTATAAGGCTTCTAATTCACACCTTGGTGTTGGATTCGATGAAGCATGCGAGTATAATTAGGGCTCTACTGGACATCGTTCAGGGCACCCGCTTCTCAGAGGCTGATAAACGGCTCCTAGGAGAGGAACTGAGCAGACACATCGCCGAGGAAGAGACCATGCTCAGGAATGTTAAAGAATTAGTAGATAAGGTTGAAGATGAAAACGTTAAAGCGGTTTTAAATCAGATATCTCTGGAAGAGGAAAGGCATCATAAGGGTTTAAGGCAGCTCCTCTCAATCCTAGACAAGATGGACCGCCTAGGAGTTGATGAATGGTGGAAATACATGAATGAATGGGCGAACTTCTCCACTTAACGCTCACCTTATTAAGTAAGGGGTTTCAGCCTCATCCATCCATTCACCCATATTCATGGAGTATTCCCTTTCTCAGGGAAAGCATAGGCTCACTTCGATTTCAGTTTTTATTTTTATTCTCTTAGTTTATTCTCTAAGGCTTTCATTATCGGATCTAATCTATCCTGTTTCGTGCTTTCATAGACGATCAGCGTCTCCGTCTTCCTAACCGCTGGTAGTCCCTGGACGCGGGTGAGTACCTCCCTGAACTCTTCTATGTCCTTCACCATGACTTCCGCTATGACGTCGAACCTGCCTAGAATATAGTGTATCTGTGATATCTCCCTGAATTTCTTTATGAGTTTATCTGTCTCCTCCCTGAAGGCCTTATGAGGATCGGCTACAACTAGGATATATGCTATTAGGTTTAATCCGAGGTCTTGAGGCTTTACATCTACCGTGAACCTTATCCCCTTAAGCTTGAAATCCGATATTTTTTCATAGACGCTCTGCCTGGTTAATCCGCATTTCCTGGCTAGCTCCATTATCTTCTGACGGCTGTCGACCATGAGCTCCCTTAAGAGCTTTAACTCCTTCTTGTTGAACATACCTCTAATCTAGGATGTACAGCTTTTTAATATTTCCATTACGTCATAATTAACCTATATTCACGTTCACTCTCTAATTTTAAGCCTGTGGATGTCTCTTTCAAGCCGCCGTAAAGGTTCATTACCTGACAAAACGAGCCTCAAGTTTGAGTTTTGAGAATGAAGAGTCTAAGAAAAATGGAAGATATTAAGTGTTGTCATCATGTCAAATAACCAATGCGATTTTGAGGTCGAGATGCTGTGCAAATCAGTTCCCGAGGATGACAATGGCTTAGGTTTAGTGGAATAGCTCTCGTCGATGAGAAAGCAATAATTTTAATCGAGGTTTTAAAGCTCCTTAGCTTTCACTTGAGGTTTTAAACTTAAGTATGTAGACCTCATTAGTTATCGAGAGAGGTCATATAAGGGGTTGATGCTAATTGCGGTTGAATGTCGATGAGAAGCTTAGATCAGATCACCCCGGCTTAACTGTATTATCATCCTCCATCTCAGGTGTTACCGTGAAGAGCGTAGATGAATCCCTAGAATCTTTTAAGAGCGAAGTATTTAATAGGATTAAACTTAGATACGATCTGGAGTCTTTAAAAGATGAGCCTGTTTTCAGAGCCTATAGAGACTTCTTCTGGAGTATAGGCGTCGACCCCACCAAGGTTCGGCCAGCGGCTGAGGCCTTGGTAAGGCGGGTCCTCTTAGGGAGGCCCATCCCGACCATAAACACTCTGGTCGACTCCTATAATTTGGCTTCTATGGAGACGGGGATAGCTCTCGCAGCCTTCGATGGAGACAAGATTTCAGGGAACCTCTTTATGAGATATGCTCGTCCCGGGGAGCTGTTCCAGGGCATAGGTATGGTGGATCCAATCAACCTCAGAGGAGTTGAAGTTGTCGTTTCAGATGTCGAGAAACTGGTAGCGGTCTACCCATACAGGGATGCAGATTCATCTAAAATCACTGAGTCCACGAGGAATTTAATCCTCCTCGTATGCGGGGTGCCTGGCATAGATGAGGCTACGCTCCTCGAAGCAGGGGACGTAGCAACCTCATATGTAAAGAAGTTTTGCGGTGGAGAGTAAATCTACTAAGGGATATCTTCATTGAATAAAAAATTTATTCCCATTGCTTATCTGAGAGGGAGCGAACCCACACTTAACTTTAAATCCCTTGGATGAGATGAAGGCCTTAACGACTCTATAGCTTCAGAAACACAGCCGATACGGAAGATGAGTCAATTAGGGAACCTATTCAGCCATAGAGAGGTTGCGATTATATTATGGCCTCCCTAGAGGGGGTCGATGGAGATGTTGAGATATAATAGCCACCAACCCAGGTCTTCTACCCCAGAGTGGATATTAGATCGATCCGATCTACGGCGAAGGAGGCCCGGGAAATCCCGGCATAGGGAGCATAAGGTTAATCTACTCTCAGCTGATCACCCGGTGATATTGGATATTAACGGCGACATCACCGATAAGGGGGAGACTATCTCTGAGTTCCCCGAGGTTGAGGAGACTTAAAGGCGAGTATTGAGACGTCAAATCTAAAGATGCGATTTTAATCGTTCACAATATTCCTTATAAATCGTAAAGAATATTTAATTTATCGACGAGCTAAACCTGCAAAAGGTGCGGTGTAGCCTCCATTAAATTCACAATAAATCGATAATGTTAATCCGATAAGTTTATTAGGAGATCCTATGAGAACTAAGGTGGCGAGTAGATGCACAATGCTAGACCTGCCGGTAACCGCTCGAAACAGATCCGTATCACAGGTCAATCCCGCAGTCATCCTCGAAGTAGTAGTAATTCTTCATTAAGCGCGAAGCCTTATCTCGATGGGCTTCGTGCAGTTGAATTTTGATGAGGTGAGATTTTGGAGGAAATTTCCGGCGCTAAGGCTCTCCTGGAGGCTTTGAAGAAGGAGAAGGTAGATACTATATTTGGAATCCCTGGTGGAGCCATCCTTCCAATATATGATGAACTATACGGCTCAGATATAAGGCATATACTCTGCAGGCATGAACAATCTGCAGCCCATATGGCTGACGGCTATGCGAGGGCTACTGGTAGACCGGGGGTATGTTTCGCCACCTCAGGCCCTGGAGCTGCAAACCTTGTAACTGGAATAGCAACGGCCTACATGGATTCTTCCCCTGTTATCGCTGTGACAGGTCAAGTACCCAGAGCAATGATAGGAAAAGACTCATTCCAGGAGATAGACATCATGGGCATCGCAACCCCGATAACTAAGCATAGCTTTCAGCCCATGAAGGCAGGAGAGATCCCGATGATAGTTAAGGCAGCATTCTACATAGCGGCAACGGGCAGGCCTGGACCGGTCTTAATAGATGTCCCTAAGGATGTCCAGACGGAGAAGGACCACATCACTTTTCCAAATGAGGTTAGACTAAGGGGATACAATCCCCACATTCCCTTAAGGATGGATGAGGTTAAGAAGGCGGTTAATATACTATTCGAGGCGGAAAAACCTGTTATACTGGCTGGGGGAGGAGTTAAGAACTCCAATGCCTTCGAGGAATTACGTGAATTAAGTGAGTTGATGCAAGCCCCGGTTGCTACAACGTTGATGGGTAAGGGGGTCTTCCCTGAGAATCATCCCCTATCTCTAGGAGTAGTAGGCATGCACGGCACACCTGAGGCTAACAGGTTGACGATAGAGGCCGACGTAATACTAGCGGTTGGAATAAGGTTCTCTGATAGAACCACGGGAAACGTAGAGGAATTCTGCGCGGATTCAAAGATAATTCATATAGACATCGATGAAGCTGAGATAGAGAAGAACAAGTATGTGGATGTAGCGATAGTGGGAGATGCCAGGGAAGCCCTCAAAAACATAATAGAAGCGCTAAAGAAGGATGATATCATAGGGAAGAACGAGTGGAGAGAGAGGGCTCTCGCCATAAAGGAATACTATAAAGAGGATTATATGGATGAGCATCCTAAACTTAAACCTCGATTAATTTTGAAGACCCTTAGGAGAGTGCTTCCTGAGGATTCTATAATCACTACGGAGGTAGGCCAGAACCAGATGTGGGCCGCCTTACATTTCAAGGTCTTCAAACCTAGAACCTTCATAAGTTCCGGGGGCTTGGGGACGATGGGCTTCGGTTTTCCAGCTGCGATAGGCGCGAAAGTAGCTGTCCCAAATGTCCCCGTAGTGGATGTAGCAGGGGATGGAAGCTTCTGCATGACTGAGAACTCCCTCTCAACGGCTGTAGCAGAGGAGATCCCTGTCATAGTATTGATCCTTAATAATGGAATGCTTGGGATGGTAGCCCAATGGCAGAGGCTCTTCTATAATAGGCGTTATTCAGCGGTTGATTTAAAGAGAATACCGGATTTCGTCAAATTAGCTGAATCCTACGGCGCCCAAGGCTCACGGGTTCAGTCAATTGAGGAATTCAGAGCGGCTTTTAAGGAAGCCATAAACAGCGATGTTGCAACAGTTATAGATGTTCCAATATCGCCAGAAGAAAATGTGCTGCCCATGGTCCCCCCAGGGAACACTCTTAAAGATTTAATATTGAGCTGATGCGTATGGAGATGAAAGAAAGAATTTACATGATATCCGCGATAGTTGAGCATAAGCCCGGAGTGCTCTACAGCGTATCCAACATGTTTAGGAGACGGGGCTTCAATATAGAGAGCATATCCGTCGGCGAGTCTGAGCAATCAGACCTGGCAAGGATGACAATAACGATGAAGGGTGATGAAGCAACCGTTGAGCAAGTAGTTAAACAGCTAAAGAAGCTCATAAGCGTGGTTAAAGTGAGCAT
>JAWBPF010000027.1:0-15879 GCA_038825355.1 Bathyarchaeia archaeon | reverse complement strand
GTACCAGTAGACTTGGAGAAGCCCTATAGCGTAGACCAGAACCTTTGGGGTAGATCCATAGAATGCGGGAAACTCGACGATCCGTACATGGAACCTCCTGAAGAGGCATTTGAATGGACTGTTGCGCCTGAGAAGGCCCCTGATAAACCCGCTGAGATTGAGATATCCTATGAGAACGGGGTTCCTACAGCTGTAAACGGCAGGGAGATGGATCCTACGGAGCTCGTAAGCTGGCTTAACAGGGAGGCTGGAAGCCACGGCGTAGGTAGGATAGACCATATAGAAGACAGGATCGTAGGGATAAAATCCAGAGAGGTCTATGAATGCCCCGCGGCCCTGGTATTGATCGAAGCCCATCAGGACTTGGAGAAAGCTGTTTTGACGAGGCATGAATTGGGATTTAAAGCAGCCGTGGAGGATGAATGGGCCTTCCTAGTGTACTCCGGCCTCTGGATCGATCCCTTGAGGGAAGCTCTAGATGCCTTTATAGATTCGCTGCAGCGAAGGGTGGAGGGCAAGGTTAAACTCAAGATTTATAAAGGAGGAGTAAGGGTTACGGGGAGATCCTCGAGGAGATCTCTCTACGACATGAACCTAGCATCCTACGGCCTAGAGAGCGCTTTCAACCAGAAGTGGTCTGAGGGGTTCGTAGAGATCTGGGGAATGCCCTCAGCCACTGCGAGGAGACTATTAGGGAAGGTTGAACATGGCGAAGCACGGAAGTAGGAGGATGAGGCATCCCGAGGTTTTAAAGCTCATCCCAGTTCATATGACCCTGATAAGGCCGGGGACAGATCTACCAGGAGCTATACGACAAGGTATTAGAGTCAACGGACTTAAACTGAGGCAGGGAGACATTATAGCCGTCGCCAGCAAGCTCGCCTCAACGGCGGAAAACCGCCTCATTAGGCTTGGCGATGTCACCCCAAGCAGGAGAGCATACGACATGGGAGCGCTCTACACCATGGATCCCAGACTCGTAGAAGTCGTCATAAGAGAAGCTGACCAGGTTTTAGGCGGCCTACCAGAAGTATTATTAACATTAAAAAACGGTATACTCACGGCGAATGCCGGAGTAGACGTATCAAATACGCCGCCCGGCTACGCATCTCTATGGCCTAGAGACCCGGCGAGATCTGCAGACGAGATCAGGGAGAGGCTATCAGATGAGGCTGACCTAGCCGTCCTCATAGTTGACAGCCGAGTAACGCCCCTAAGGCTGGGAACCGTAGGCCTAGCATTAGCGTTCTCAGGCGTACATCCCACCCTAGACCTAAGGGGTTCAAAGGACATATACGGTAAACCCTTACATTATACTTGGCATGGGGTGGCGGATGACCTCGCATCGGCAGCCCATTACTTAATGGGAGAAGCCGATGAAGGCATACCCATAGTGATAATTAGAGGAGCTAAAATAGGAAAGTCCTTAAAGCTGAATGGTGAATCCCCGAAGCTCCCGCCTGACAGATGCCTATACATGAGCGTCATCCATAACAATACCATAGGCAATACTTAGTATTTTGACCGATTAAATAGGGAATTAGATTACTATTAGAGGTGGTAGCCTATTCTCTTGGAAGGAAGTAGCTAAACGTATCTTTCGCAGTCGTAGCAGTAGTACCTCTTATATTCATCTATCCAGGTGAGGGATGAATGGCAGTAGGGGCATAGAGGCCTCCTCTGGACAGCTCTACGGTGTATCAGATATCCGGCGGCGAAGCTTATCAGGCCTACAGCTATCACCACTATTCCGTACCATTCTATCGTGAGCCCCTTTATGGAGGTGTATAGGAGCCTCGAGGCCTGGATCCTAGCCTCCACAGCGGATTTCAAAGCCTCAAGATAGTTCATATCATTATAGAATCTCTCTGCCTCACGTATTTTCTCTTCCGCATCGCCTACAATCCTAGTGGCAAGAGGGTTCAGCCTATAGTTAGCTATAAGGGATTCAACGTAGATGAGGAGCTTATCTGCGAAGGCTCTGAGGAGTGCGTCAACCTCGAATTGGCTGAAGTGGTACCTGTCGGGATAGTACGCCATAACAGAGTCTGTGAAGTCTTCAACCTGATCATAGAGGAAGGGATGATTTAAGCCCAGCATATGGCCTACTTCATGGATTACCGTCTGAGTAAATCCATATCCCTTTCCAGGCTGGCTTACTATGCCGGTGAGAGGATACTCCCCGGCTTTAAGGTCGTACTCAGAATGGCTTATCAAAGCCACATCGTAGAGGGCTGCACCCCAAATATCCCTTGATATCCAGTCCTTAAACGTGAAGGCCAGGTTGAAATCCCTCTGGAGGGCGAATACTAATACGGGAATATCGTAGACCCTCTCATCCCGCCTCGCCTCGAATAGATCTTTCAAATGTCCTTCACCGTCCTCGCTTAACCATTCATAGAGGGGCCTAGCGTCGACGAAGTTTGGGGGATAAACCTTATCTGGAGGGAAGTCGGCCTGAACCCCCCTGCTCTGACTTGTAGAGATACACACAACCTTCTCCAGTTCGGGGTAATCAGATAGAGCCCCGAACCTGACCTCAACCATGACCTCCGCGAAGGGGAGAAGCTCCTCTAGGGATTCCTTTATTAAGTCGATGTTTAGAGACTCCTCCAGTCTAGGATCCGGACTCGAACGGTTATCGAGCATTAGGATATCGATCCTGTAGCTATCGGCGAAGTTCAGGGGATAGAGCAGATCTGGGGCAAATAGGTTGTAGACGACTCCATAAATGTAATCGGAGAGGTACTGAGTCAGCCAAGCCTTAAAGTATGGAGAAGCCTCATCTAATCTATTAGCGTGAACTGCTAATTGGATAGGGAGCTCTCCAGTTGATGGGCTTGGGCCTGCGGAAAGGTCTATAAAGAAGAGGCGGCTATCCCCGCCCCAGGCGGTCATCCATCTCCCAATACTCCTGTAGCCTAAATCTCTGTCTATCTTTGTTATGTTATAAAAGTGTGGTGTCAGTAGAGCCTCCTCACCTGAGATGGCTGAATCGAACTGGTCGGGTGTGGTGGAAGGAATCTTTCCATAGAGATCGGCTATAACCAGCGTATATCTTTCCGTGTCTACTCCTACTTCCTCGACGTTGTTTATAAGCCACTCCTCGACAGCGTCTGCGTCATAGAAGGTGTTTACGGCATCTGCCTCGAAAGTCGTATAGTTCAGGGATACTCCGAAATGAGTGAACTTAAAAGAATAGTTCCATAATTGATCCCTCATATACTCTTCGACGCCTATTGAGGTTAGAAAATCTATGAAGCTATCCTGGAAATTCTCTGAGGCGAACCTATAGGCATAGTTGAAGCGGAACATAACGCCTGTGCCTACGCCTGGTATAAGCACAGATTGGTATTTATAACTTGGGTTGTTCCAATTCAAATACTCTAAGTCTACGTCTTCTTCTTCAAATCCGATGAATATGATCTGTATATCCAGGGGGGTTTCCCGGCTTACCTGCGCGGAGGCCTCGCCTATGATGGGGTTGAAGATTGATAAAAATGCGGCTTCAATAAAAAGGAGTAGGATTAAAAACCTAAGAGGCCTGAGGCAACGGCTCGGCACGTCCATCCACTTCCAAGGATAGACGATGCAGCTCATTCTATTAAAGTCTCCTCAACTTGCTTATTCTCTCTTTATCCAAAGGAGCATAGCAGTTTTAATGGTACGCGGAACTAAATAACACAAGGGTATAAGAGCCAGTTTAGGATAGGTTACCGAGGCTAGAGGTGTCATTAATGGATGTCTGGATGCCCTACGGTGAGGTTGAGGTCTCCGTGGAGGTTGCGGATGGAGGCCTCGTGGACATATTGGAGCCGAAGCTACCGACCAGAGTTAACTGGATCGAAGATTTCAGAGACATACTTAAAGAGGATGCGACCATTGGCTTAGACCCCGTCCTCGTAGGTTTATGCGGAGAAAATCTAGTGAACGAGCTTTCCATGGCTATAAGGGAGAAGGTTCCAGAAGGTCGATTAAAGATCGTTCTAGCATCTAACCTTTACCACATGCCCCTAAGCATAGATGAATACTTGAAGAAGGCTAACTTCGAGACGGAGCCTTGGCGAGGCGATATCGCCGCCGACATCATCTTGTCTGCGCTGCTTCCACATCCACTACTAGGTTTCTGCGGGGCACCTCATATAGCCTGTCTAGGACATCTCGAATCTCCAAGCCTATTTGATAATCCAGATTTAGTTGAAGGTGTAAAGTCTAGATCACTTGAGGATAATCCTCTTACATCCTCTATATTGGAGGAGGTCAACTCGAGCCCTTACGTATTCCATTTAACCCCCTATAAAGGAGAGCCTATATCCATCAGTAAAGGAGGCCTCCTTGATGCCTTCAAGGAAGGCGTGAGGCGCTACATGGAATCCTTTAAAATAAATGAGAGTCGTCCAATCCTTGTGGTGAGTGTGGGGGGGTATCCGTTCGACGCCACGATACTAAATATGATCCATACCCTAAGGGTTGTGCGGAAAGCCGTAGTCGAAGGGGGTGAGCTCATCCTCTTATCTGAATGTGGAGGTGTATTGACCGATCCATCTTTATTGAGGGAAGTGATGGGGCTAACTCCTAAGGGTACTAGAGAACCACTAGTGGAGGATCTGATGAGAGAGGTCTCAGAAGTCACCGATATTATCTCAGTAAGGCTCGTCTCCATTCTTCCAAACAGCTATGCAAGGAAGATGGGTTTTAAACCAGCCGATACTGCGACAGCCGCTTTCCTATCGGCTTCGCGGAGGATTAGAGATACACGATCCCTGTTCATACCATGGGGATATCATGCGGTGACTTGATAGGGTAAGCACAGCCTTATTAAGCTACATGGTACAACTCTCCCCTATAGGAGGTTAACCGTTTGACTGGTGTAGGCTCCATAAATGATTTGAAACTTGAATTGTGTAGAATATTATTGAAGACTGGAGCTTTAAAGTTTGGAGTCTTCAAGCTTACAAGTGGAAAGCTGAGCCCCTACTATGTTGACCTGAGGATTGTACCGAGCTTCCCGAAAGCTCTGAAAAGAATAATAGGATTCTATGAGCTGCTGGCGGCGGAGGAGTTAAAGGGGAAATTCGATAAGATAGTGGGAATTCCAACCTCGGGCATACCCTTCGCGGCAATACTGGCATATGAGATGGATAAGCCCTTCATATACTTAAGGAAGGAGAGAAAGACTCATGGGATGGAAAAGAGGATTGAAGGCCTGTTATATCCCGGAGAGAGCGTGTTAATAGTGGATGACCTTATAACCACGGGAAAGAGCATAATAGAAGCTGTGGAGGCTATAAGGGCGGAGGGGGGAGAGGCCGCGGATGCCCTAGTCCTCATAGATAGGGAGGAGGGAGGAGAGAGAAGCCTTAAGGATATGGGCGTGGAACTTCACGCCTTCATGAAGATTAGAGAGGCCGCTGAAAATCTCTACGATATGGAAGCTATAACAAGAGAGCAATACGAAGAGATCCTTAGAAGTGTGGGTTAGGACCACCAAATCCGGATTCAATGGAATTAAGCATATATTCTAGCCTATTCTTTAAAATTGGGAAGGCTTAAAATACGCTCTCTTTGGGGAAGACCTCTAATCCCCTCTCAGTGATCCTGTAGGGTCTAGGCTGATGGTCTATTGGGGTTTCCCTCATCTTCTCTACCTGTACGGCCCTTATCATGGATCTACCTACATGAAAGGTCTGGAGAAGTATTACCCCATGCGTTATGTATTCCTCCAGTTGGATCTCCCTACCTAAACCCATGGATGAAAGCTCTGAAGTTAATATGCTCGTAGTACCTAACCCTACAAGGGCTTCTATCAGAGCGAGTATGGCAGTCCTCCTCTCTACTGGGTCTGGATACTGGAATATCAGAGAGGCTAAAGGATCCACTGCAAGCCTCTTCGCGGATACCTCCTTGACAGCGGATTTTATACCCTCTATTAAGCTCAACATTGAGAAGTCTCTGCGCCCTATCGTCAGCTTTCCAACCTTCACCTCCTCTGGTAGATGCCTTATCGGGGAGGCGTCTAGGAAGCCGAAAGTCTTTTCCTTCTCGAAGTTCTCCAGGTTCCAACCGAACCTCGACATCTCCGAATAATAATGGAATTTAGCCTCCTCTAAACTTACGAAAACCGCGCCCTCACCTTTATTAAGTCCATCCATTATGAATTGTGTTGCCAGTATGGTCTTTCCGGTCCCCGGCCCACCTAGGATCAATATAACCCTGCCAGCAGGTAATCCGCCTCCCAGAATCTCATCCAGCCCAGAAACTCCTGTAGAAACCTTGAAGGGGGTATACACCCGCATCACCTATATTTATTTCATCAACTAAGCCTATTTTAACTTTTAATATTTAATCGTACTAGTCCTTTGAGGAAATGTTACGGCGTTTAAAAGTTTTATAGACTCGTTCGAAGTAATCACTACTTGAGGTCTAAGAATGGAAGGGGGCAGATGGAGCCTTTGAAAGGTTTAGATTTGGTGCTTGTGGGCCCTGCTTCGCGGAAGCTCGGGCGAGGCTTGAAGGAGCATGGATTGAATGTAGCTGAACTAGAGTTTAGGATTTTCCCGGATGGAGAGTCATACTTAAGGATTCCCGTGGATGTTGAAGGATTGAATATTGCGATACTTCAATCCACGTATCCCCCCCAGGACAAGCATCTCATAGAGCTATTTCTAGCGTTATCAACTGCGAAGGAGCTTGGCGCTGAAAAGATTATAGCAGCCGTACCGTATTTAGCCTATGCTAGGCAGGATTCCATGTTTAAGCCTGGTGAATCTGTAAGCCTTAAAACCATAATTAGGCTGATAGAGGATTGCGGCGCCTCCGCCTTCATCACCTTTAATATTCACAAAGCTGACAGGATGAATTGGTTTAGAATCCCTAGCTTGAACCTCTCCGCGGCGAAGGCTATTGCAGATCACCTAGCCGGATTTGAACTCTTAAAACCAGTTATCTTAGCTCCTGATGAAGGAGCTGTCCATCTCGCGGAGGAGACTTCCTCGATCCTTAAGGCTGAGTATTCTTATATGGAGAAGAGGAGGGATAAGGATACCGGCTCAGTTGAAACCTTTTATAGGGAGCTGAATGTTTCAGGTAGGGACGTAGTAATCATAGATGACATTATAAGTTCAGGATCGACCATCGCCAACGTGGCTGAGATAGCTTCAAAGCAGGGTGCGAGAAGGATATTGGCGGCATGCATCCATCCTCTTCTGGCTGAGGGAGCCTTGGATAGGATGAGGAGGGCTGGGGTCTCAATGGTACTAGGTACAGACTGTGTTGAAGGGGTACACGACGAGGTGTCCGTGGCTCCCCTACTGGTTGAGGCCTTGAGGATCATCATATGAGGCGGCGATTCCTAGCAGCCCTCGCAGGAGATCATCCCACCCTCCCTGCGGGAGAGTTCATTGCAGCCCTAGAGGCTGAGGATTTAGGGTTCCAGGTGATCTCGAAGTATGGGCGTCTATTCACGGTGGAGGTGGATGGAGACCCTTTAAGGGCGGCCGTGAGATGCGGCATGCTCAAAGCATTAGCCTTTGAATGCTTCACATGCCCCCATGAGGTCGATACGATAATCTCCATGGCTAAGACTGTAGATCAATCCAGTTTACCGAGGAGTAGAGGAAGCTTTGCCGTGAGGATTTGGCGGCTTGAGGATGGAAGCCCAGGAGAGGTTGAGCTCTTAGAGAAGATGCTCGGAGGGGTACTCTCGAAGTCTTTGGGATTGAAGGTTAAACTGGAGGATCCTATGCTTACTTTCGTCGGCTTCATAGCAGGCGAAGTTTTCGCCTTAGGATTAAAGTTATATGTACAACCTAGGAGGATGTTTGGGGCGAGAATTCCTAAGAATAGGCCTGTGGTCCATCCATCCACGATGGATCCCAGAACTGCAAGGTGTATGATCAACCTTTCGAGGGCTAAGAGGAGCGGGGTCCTCTTAGATCCCTTCTGCGGCGTCGGCGGCATACTACTCGAAGCCGCCTCGATCGGATGCCGTACGGTAGGATGCGATGTAAACTCCAGGATGGTTTCAGGCAGTGTCATGAACATGAAGTATTATGGTTTCACGCCCCTAGGTATACTTGTAGCAGACGCGGCTAGGTTGCCCATCTTGGAAGCAGATGCGATAGCCACTGATCCCCCATACGGGACGGCAGCCTCAACTTTAAAGAGAGGTATACGTAGAATCTTATCGGAATTCCTCCCTGAAGCCGCCCGAATACTGTCCCCTGGAGGTCATGTGGCCTTAGCTGCTCCTAAGGGAGCCGGTCTCTTAGAAGCCGCGGAGGATTCAGGATTTAAAGTCCGTGAGATACATGAAGTGTACATACATCGCAGTCTTACAAGGGAGATAGCGTCCATGAAGAGGGGTTGAATACATGACTTTAGAAGTTATATTCCTAGGTACTGGTGGGAGCATACCCACCAGGAGGAGGGGCCTACCCAGCATAGCCGTCCGGAGAGGGGGGGACGTAATCCTCTTCGACTGTGGAGAAGGAGCTCAGAGGCAAGCTGCAACGGCTAAACTTAGCACTTTAAAGATCTCGAGAATATTCATTACACACCTTCACGGAGATCATGTTCTAGGTTTACCAGGCTTGATCCAGTCCATGGCCCTCCTAGGCAGGACAGCCCTACTGGAGATATATGGACCTACAGGTTTAGCCTCATTCCTCGAGGCTGTAAGGCTTACTGTGCCTTGCTCCATAGACTTCCCAATCTCAGTCTACGAGGTTTCGGAGGGGACCATCTACGAGGACGAGAAGTACAGAGTTGAAGCCTTATGGATGAATCATACGATCCCATGCCTCGGATACAGCCTAACGGAGAAGCCTCGACCCGGACGGTTCAAGCCTGAAACGGCTGAGAAGCTGGGAATCCCTAAAGGGCCGCTGTGGAAGAAGCTTCAAATGGGAGAGACTGTTGAAGTTGCCGGGAAGACTATTCAACCTTCGAAGGTTGTAGGCCCGCCCAGGCCAGGAGTCAAACTGTCCTACTCCGGGGATACTAGACCCTACCATAGCCTTAAGAAGATAGCCTATAACTCCGACCTACTCATACATGATAGCACGTTTGATGAGTCCAGAAGGGATAAGGCCGCTGAATACGGACATTCAACCGCGAGACAAGCCGCACAAATAGCTAAGCTGGTTAAAGCCTCACGCCTCGCTTTAACCCATATAAGCCCTATCTACGAGGAATCTGAGGATAAACTGCTTCTTGAAGCTGAAGAAATTTTCCCGGGGGAGGTCTTCCTAGCCTCGGATCTAGCCCATTTAAATATTAAATCAGGTTAATCAGTCTTAAAATGTCGAACATGGGTCGCATTCACTCTACTGAAAACTATGCTCCCGCTACGTTCTTGTAAGCCATTCAACTATACTTTTCGGATCATCCGTGTGGACCACGAACCTTATAGGTCCGAGGGGAGATTCCCTCTCAGGTTCACAGAATGATATGTGGCCGACATAGGCAACCTGTTTATTTAAGAAGAAGGTGAGCCTACCATCCTCGATAAGTTTTGAAAGATGGGCTTTAGCGGCATCCCTTATCTGTTCCATTTTAAGTAGATCTCTCACCTTCGTCAGGGATTCCAACCCGCCTCTTCCCCTTAAGTATCCTATACCATCCTGGTCTAAGTCGAGCTCAACCTCTCCATTATAGACTTTCTCTAAGGCTTCGCGGACTTTTAAAGGATCCTCCGTTGGCCTCACTTCCACATCTACGAAGACTTCAACTCTCATCAATCAGCCAGCTCCTAAGCTTTTCTTCAATATCAGCCTTGAAGGCAGTTAAACTTCCTTCATTAATAAGCATGATGTCCGCCAAGGCTATAACCTCGCCTACGCCTACTTCAAGTTCCCTCCTATCGCGGAGATGGAACTCCTCGACATCCTTGGGGTCGTCGCTCCTACCCCTTGACTTGAGCCTTTTAAACCTTGTCGAAGGTGAAGAGTGTACAGCCATGATTGATACCTTAAAACTGGTTTTAAGTTCCTCAACCTCGGCTAAACTCCGTATCCCCTCTACTAGTACTACCCCTCCTGGGGGCGATCTCTTTTTCATCTTCGAGACGACTCTTCCTACAACGGCTGTAGGGCCCTCACTCTCCCTTAACTCGAACATAAGCCTCCCTAAGACATCTGATGTGGGTTTTAAACCCCTCTCCAAGGCGACTTCTCTTACAGCATCTCCGCAGCTGAATACCAGAATACCCATCTCAGCGGCTAAACTCGCGATGAGAGTCTTACCTGAGCCGGGCATCCCCGTTAATGCTATAGCCTTCAACACTTGTGGGATCCTCCAAAACTTTAGTGCTCAGTAAAGGCATAAAGCCTTTCCCCTTTAACCGATCTGAAGCTTTTCTTTAGTCTTTATTAGGATGGATGCTCCAGGAAATATGACAGCGTATTGGGGTAGTGGAAGGCATGGTGAGATGCTTTATAGCCGTAGACATCCAAGATCAAGCCGTAAAAGAAGGGGTCATCGAAGTCCAGAGGAGGCTTGAACCCTTAGATATTAAATTTACTCTCGTAGACACTGAAAAAATGCATATAACGCTGAAGTTCTTGGGGGAGATAAGTGATTCCATGGTTGAGGAAATAAAGGAGTCTCTAATGGATTTCAACTTCTCCCCGTTCAACATGAGGTTCAAAGGAGTGGGTGTTTTCCCAGACCATATTAGACCAAGGGTTATATGGATAGGAGTCTCTGAGGGAGGCGATGAGATCTCTGGATTGGCTGAGAGGTTGGATGACGCACTTGAGAGGCTGGGTTTCCCCTCAGAGGCCAGGAGGTTTAAACCCCATCTCACCATAGCTAGGGTTAAAAGAGGTGACGGAGCGGCTTTAGCTAAAGTTCTACAGGAGTATCGCCTCAAAGACTTTGGAGTCTCGAACGTAGCTTCGGTTATGCTGAAGAAGAGCATCCTAACATCGAAGGGGCCAATATATACTACGCTCCATGAATGGAGGGCTTCACAGGGGTGAACACGATCTTTTGAACCTCCAAAGCCTAAAAGAGTATGTGGCTGAGAAGGTTACCCCTCAGACAGGGGAATATGATGGGATTAATAAGGTAATAGATGAGGTTTTAGGAAGGGTTAAAAGGGCTTTAAAGGCTCATGGGATTGAGGCAATAGCTACTTTAGAGGGTTCAGTGGCTAAGGATACATGGCTCAGCGGAGAGGCAGACGTAGACATATTCATTCAAGTTCCCCCCTTTAGGGATAAACGATTCCTAGAGGCTGAATGTTTATCTGCTATCAAGAGGGGAATGAAAGGATACACTATAATCGAGAGGTATTCGGAACACCCCTACATAGAAGCATATGTAAAGGATGTGAGGATTAACGTGGTTCCTTGTTTCAGGGTGGAGAGAGGAGAATGGCTCAGCGCAGCTGATAGGACTCCTTACCATACAGGCTATATGAAGGAGAAGCTTACACCGATGCTACGGAGGGAGATTAGAGTCTTAAAAAGGCTACTTAAGGGAATTGGAATTTACGGCGCGGAGGCTAGGGTAAAAGGTTTCAGCGGCCTACTATGCGAGCTTCTAACTTTAAACTATGGATCCTTTATAGAGTTAGTTAAAGCGGCTTCTAAGTGGAGGAGGAGGGAACTCATAGATGTAGAGGGATACTACCAGGGCAGAGAGTTGGATGCTTTAAAGCTATTCCCTGAGCCTCTCGTAGTGGTCGATCCCATAGATCCAAATAGAAACGCTGCTGCTGCCGTGGCTGAGGATACGATGTGGGGTTTCGTATCCGTTTCAAGGCTCCTTTTGGAGAAGCCGGATATCCGATTCTTTTACCCTAAAGTATTGAAGCCTGATAAGGGTTCAATCAGGGACATCTTGGAGAAGGCTGGCGGAGACCTTGTAGTCATAGACATTGGAGTTGTGGACGCGGTTGTCGATGTGGTTTGGAGCCAGTTATTTAAGGCTGAGAAGGTTTTGAGGAGGATCCTATCAGATGCAGGGTTCAGGGTTATCCGCTCGGCATCGTGGAGTAGCCCCGAGAATCGCTGCCGAATTTTTTTAAAATTAGAGTCAGGTGAACTTTCCTTAACTCATAGGCATCTAGGACCACCTGTAGAGATGATGGGAGACTCGGATAAATTTCTAGCCTGCCATTTAAAGGCCCATGACACGGCTGCTGGACCATGGCTTGAAGGGGGAAGATGGATCGTTGAGAAGCTTCGCAGATATAGGAGGGCTGACAGACTTATAGCTGAGAAATTATTGGATGGGGGGAAATCCGCTGGTGTTCCGGGCGAAATCTGTGAGAGCCTGAAGAAAAGTTTCAGAGTAATTTTAAATGAAGAGGTATTAGTCTTAGCTGAGATTCCCGGGGCCCTCGAGGAGGCTTATAGGTTCCTTTCTGGGAGGCCTATCTGGCTCGATGCAGCGCTCTAAAACTGAGGTTAACAAGGAGGATTTAATCCATCGATCTCTTGGAAAGATTATATGTTACCCTAATCCCACCATTGAAGAGTTAGAGATACGCGTAGGAGAACTTCGATCTCTGAAGGTTTCGGAGATAATCCCTGAAGGGCAAATATTCATAGATGGATTCCCAATATTGGGGAAAGGCTGCACATCGACAGTTGTAAAGGCTGTGGCCTGCGGAGGGTTACATGCTTTAAAAGCCCGTAGGACAGATTCGAATAGAGCCTCAATGGAACAGGAGGCACGGCTTCAAATCTCAGCAAACTCTATCAATGTAGGGGCTAGACTGATAAGTTACACCCGTAACTTCATCCTGATGGAGCTATTGGAAGGGCCGTTCCTCTCCGAGTGGATAAGTTGTAACCCTACTATGGAGGAAGTTAAAATGGTATTAACCATGATGCTATACGACTGCTTCAAAATGGATCTTGCCGGCCTTGACCATGGAGAGCTCGCAAACGCCTCGAGACATATAAAAATAGTAAAGGAAAGGGCATACGAGGAATGTGTGACTTTTAAACCTGTGATCATCGACTTTGAATCGGCTAGCTTGAATAGGAGGAGTAGAAACGTCACCTCGATCTGCCAATTCCTATTTTTATCTAGTGGAAAGATGAAAAGATTAATCTCTGCTGGAATAGAATATCCGAGGCTCATAGAAGCCTTAAGGGCCTATAAGGCTAAGCCTTGTAGAGAAACTTTTAATTTAATCCTCTATTCAACAGGTTTAATGGTGGGGCAGTAGTCTAGCTTGGTCCAGGAGAGCTGAAAAAAGCCTCCGCCGAAAGGATCCCAGCCTGGGGAGGAACCGCGAAGCCCCGGTGCGCTGGTGATCGCGGGTTCAAAACGGCTAAGCGCTGGGAAAATCCCGCCTGCCCCACCATGATCCATCAATGGATCTTCAGGCTTTATGAGAAGGGTTTGCTCCTACCCTAAGTCTAAAGCCCTCCACGTCTACGATCACGTCGATTTCAGAGTAGTTTATGTTTAGCTGTAAAATTATGATGCCGCTTGGAAAAGGTAGCCTTCATAATTTGAAACTTTCCTAAAGGTCTAGAATTCAAGGAGCGCCTTCTTCTTTGCCTTCTCTAGAAGCCCCCTATACGCCTCCAATAGTAAATTGCGGGGTGTTAAGTTCCTCTTTTTAGCAATCTCCATAAATGCATGATGGACACCGCTGCCGTATTGGGCAGATTTCTTCTTTTTAAAGGCTAAATCCTTGGGGAGGCCGAGCTTTAAAGCAGCCTTTCTTAGGATACGTTTTCTAAGGTCATCGTCTTCGCCATAGATTTTAAGCTTAGGGGAGAGCTTCAAACCGAAGTTTATGAGGCCTCTATCCGCGTATGGGAACCTTCCCGCCAAGCCTATACCCGTAATCACCGGTTCATCCCTTTCAAAATTTATTCTATAGGAGTTCTTTAAGGCCTCTACTATGGCAGTGCCTAATCCATTCCATCCCTTCTCCTTAAGTGTAGACTGGAATCTCCTATATCCGCCAAAGAGTTCATCGCTTCCCTGACCTGAAAGTATTACCCCGTACCCTCCCATATGGGCTCTCAAAGCCGCGTAGTATAGAGGGGTGGCTACTTCAAACCTCATCCTATCAGGTTCCTCTATGAACCATATGATTCTATCCAAGTGCCTTAGAAGTGTATCTGTCCCTATAACTTCTAATTGGATGGGGAGGTCTAACAGCCTAGCGGCTTCCTCTGCCTGTTCAATCTCTGGCGCATCTTCCACCATGGCCGAATAGAGTTCAACTCTAAGCCCCAATCGACGGGTCAGGAGGGCGATAAGTGAGCTGTCCAACCCGCCTGAGAAGGCTATGGCTACGCTATGCACATCCATCAGCCTCCTCTTCACGGATTCCTCCAACATCAAGGCGACAGCGTTTACGCTTTCATCAACCCCTCTTGAAGTAGGCTTTCCATAGAAGAGATGGGACCGCCTCCTAATGGCGATGCTCCTGGAGAACCTCCCCAAGCTGCCCGGAGGGAAACTCACGGGATGTTTTATCCCTAGTGCCCAAAGGGCTTTCCGCTCCGATGCTAATGCAATAAATCCGTGACCTCTTCCATAATATAAGGGTTTAACCCCTAATGGATCCCTTAACGCGTATATACTTCCTCTCCAATATAGTACTACAGCGTATACTCCATCCATATTCTTCAGTAAATTTATTAATGATAGATGGGGCCTCCTCTTAGAATGGATTATCATCGATGAGACGGGTTCAATGCTTTCCTCTGAGTATATTTCCCCATCTCCAGCTAAGGTGAAGTCGCCGGCATTGACAGGTTGTTCGAAGTCTTGTAATATACATTCTTTATATGTGTAGCCTATGAGAAGGGGCTTTTGAAGAGGCACGTCCTCCGGTTTAGGCGCTTCCTTGAAGTAAAACGTTTCAGCTCCATCCGAGACTCCATAGCCGTCTCCACCCCTAAGATCCATGACGGATAACAGCCTAGATAATTCTCTGGTCGGTGGCGCATCTCTATAAGATATGACTGCGCCTAAACCTGCCAATGACCCATCATCCTTCTAGGGCTAGCCTCTCTAGCTCTCTCCTCGTGGTTTCCACAGCCTCATCTACGAGTTCGAGGGCTACTCCTAGATATGTCTCGGGAATCAGGAGGTTCTCCATCTCCTCAGGGGAGAGCCTCGAGGAGATTTCCCGGCTTCCTAGGAGGGCTTCCTTGAAGGTTATTCCATCCTTGTAGGCTTCCATGGAGCACCTCCTAACAACTTCATGTGCCTCCTGTCTACCCATGCCCTTCTCGACCAGGGCTCCCGCAATCCTCTCTGAGAGTATCAGACCACCCGTCCTACGCAGGTTCACCCCTATATTCTCCGGGTCGACTACTATGCCCTTTAGGACATTGATCATGGTATCTAGCATCTCGTCGAGAATTATATATGAGAAAGGTATGATGAACCTTTCATTAGCGGAATTTGTTAGATCCCTCTCATGCCATAATGGAATGTTCTCGAAGGCTGTTACGGCCATGCCTCTTAAAAGCTTGGCTAAGCTGCAGACTTTCTCGCATTTAACGGGATTCCTCTTAGCCGGCATCGCCGTGCTGCCAACCTGTCTCTCTGATTCAAATGGCTCCATCAATTCGGCTATTTCAGTCCTCTGGAGGTTCCTTATCTCCGTGGCGATTTTATCTAAGGTGGATCCAATATTGGCTATGAGGGATACGAGTTCAGCATGGACATCCCTCTGTATTATCTGAGTGACCATGTCGGCAGGTTTCAGGCCTAGACGCTTCAAGGCTAGAGTTTGTATCTCCAGGGCTTTAGGTCCTAAGGCCGCCCCTGTCCCCACCGCTCCCAGGATCTTCCCCACCAATGCACGTTTCATGCATTCATCGAACCTATTTAAGTGGCGCACCATCTCCCTAAGCCATACCGCGAACTTTAACCCTAGAGTTATTA
>JAWBPF010000026.1:0-15920 GCA_038825355.1 Bathyarchaeia archaeon | reverse complement strand
CTCACTATGCATCCCATCCTCCCTCTCAGGGGTAGCAGTCAAACCCATCCTGTACGGTGCTACGTACATCTCCCCGATCTGGCTGTAGCTAGGCGCAGGCAGATGATGCACCTCATCGAAGACTATAAACATGAACTTGTTGCCGAGAAACCCTCCCTTCATGTAGGCTGAATCATAGGTGGCCACGGTGAGGCATCTTAAAACCTCCTCGCCTCCACCGTAGACGCCCACCTCCACATCGAACGCTTCCACTAATCGACGCCGCCACTGCTCCATGAGATCCAAGGTGGGGACGATGACCAGGGTGGACACGCCCAGGAGCCTGATGGCCTCGAAGGCTATGAAGGTCTTGCCTGCCCCCGTGGGGAGTACTATGACCCCCCTCCTACCCGCCCTAAACCAGGCCTCCAAGCCCTCCCTCTGATAGGGTCTAAGCACGACCTTACAGGGGAGCCTTGGACAAGGAGGCAAATCGAGGATATGATCCCTAAACTCTAATCCGCTTCTCCTAAGGTATTCAAGGATATCTCTGTAGTGTAAGGCCAAGGCCCTGAAGGCGCTGATCCTTGGATCCCATCTACCGTAGGGTGTACCTACACCTCCGTGGATCAATATACTGCCATTATCGTATGTTAGAACGGTTACATCCATTTCGATGGGCAACCCTTATACTTCCTACATCCTTACTCTACCTACCCCCTGATTAATTAACTTTGAATGGGCATCGCTTACATGCTCTCAGGGTTAGTTCAGCGGTTGATAGTGGATAGATTAAGGAGATTATATAGGCAATTATCCTGGTGAGTTAGAGGGAATTCATGGAATACGAGATTGATGCCCGGATTGTGGCGGGTCAAGCCCATGATCTGTTTATAAATGTGGAGAATACATGCTCCAAACCAGGTTAAGTTCTCAATAGCCGCCTATGGCACGGCCGGTAAACCCCCTAATGTGTCGTCCTTCACTATTAGTGGCCGGTGTCCCTGACGAACCTCAATCATGGACGTACAAAGGGAAAGGGGGAGGGATCAGAGCTCAATTCATCTCAAGGTTATTCGAGGTCTTCAGGACACGGCTCTCCACTTCAGTGGGGTTCGCTACCCCACGGTAGAGGCTATACCATGGAATGCGGAGTTACCTCCTCCGCCATCAGCTTTTACGGGGCCTCTCCTAATTTCGGCAATTTCCCTTAACGGGTCTTTCCTGGAGGAGGACTTGGATTATGAGGCTTAAATGCATTTATCCCTTCCCGTTAGATATATTGGCTTAGCAGAGTCAGAGTTTGGGCAGTCTAGTTATTCCTTCTATCTTATCGAAGTCTTCATCGAATGAATAAATTTCCCTGATGCTGTTTTCCCTCATGACCTCGATGGCTAAGGCGTCGTTAGGGTCAAGCTTCAAATCTCCTCCAAGTTCTACCGCTGCAAAGTACGCTTCCTTGGTTACTCCGTATATCTTTAAATTGTCGAGCATAAATAAGCCATTATAAACGATACTTACCGTCGCTATGATAACTCCAGTCTCTTCCCATCGTATTATTTATTCCAACTCTGTGAGTCTTCCACCAATTAGAGAAAGGACCCTGTAGTTTGAGGCCTCTGCTAAGGTTCCATCCATGCGGCTGAGGCTTATTATGATTTTAGACGGTGATGCTCTCAAATGGGTTCCTTATCTTCAACTTCCTCGTAGATTACCTCCTCCTCTGGCTTAGGTTTAATCCTCCATAGAAGTATGGACGCCGCCGCCACCGAGGCTGCGACCGCGAGTAGAGGAGCTGCGAGCCAGATCTTCTGTGGTGCAGTAGTTTGCCTCGTAACCGTCCTATAGATGACGAATGTTGAAGCTGAAACCTTTATACTCGTATAACTCTTTAAAATGGTTGTACTCCACCTATGGGTGCTATAGGTCTCCCAAGTCTCCGTATATGTTGCGTTGGGTCTTGATACGCCTATGAATACCTCCCTGTCTTCCTTAATCTCTTCAGTCTTCAGCCAGACCTTGTATTCTCCGTCCTCTCTAACTCGATGGGAGATCTCGCCTGTATCGGATTCAGCCTCCTTCACCCCTGAGGGCCCCGTTATCCAAACCTTCACCTGGGGGCCAGCCTCCACCGTGATGATGTCCCCCGCCTTCAAGCCTGGGAGCCGATAGTAAACCTCCGCTGTCCGCTTCCCAGTTTTAAGGGTTGTAAGGCCCTCCAAGATGACCTTCACCTCCGTCCTCACCATGGTCTGGGGGTAGGTTTCCGTGGAGGCCCATCCTTCAATAAGGGTTGAAGTCCTCGTCGCTAACTCTGTATAGGCTATAAGTGTGGTTACGGGCCTGGTCTCAATCTGCTTACCCATGGGATATAATAAGATGAGAGCCGCCGCAGCCACTAGGGCTAAGGCCAATCCAGGTAAGATGAGCCTCAACATCCTCTGCATAGACTAAGGAACCCCCATTAGATGAAGGGTAAGGTTCAGGTCCAACTTAATTACCATACTATGGAGTCGGGATAGATATCTTAGATCTTTACATCTTTTAGCCTAAATCGCCGCCTCAGAAACACTAGGCTGTACGCATCTATAAGGAGCCGTCCTTCAAGGAAATCGATGGGCTCCATACTTTCCATATTTGTCCTGACGTTTTCTAATATATTGCATGTTATATCTCCGGTTTACGGGATGACCTCCCATATATCCCAGTATTTCTCCAGCTTTCTAATGGTCTCTTCCTCTATGGTGTGACATCTCTCCGGTATCTTGATCTTCTTAACCGTGCCGCATAGTTCTGTTGTGAAGTACCTGTTGCCGGTATCGTTTATCATGGTCGCTATGACTTCAAGCTCCGGATGGGCTTCAGTTATCTTCAAGGCCGCGGCAACGTTGCATCCCGAGGAGATCCCACAGAATATTCCCTCCTCCACGGCGAGCCTCCTAGCCATCTCCACAGCCTCATCCGAGGAGACCGTTACCACGCCCGTCAAAAGGTTTAGGTCGAGGTTTTCGGGTATGAAGCCGTCCCCTATCCCCTCTATCCTATGGGATCCCCAGCTTCCACGGGTCAGCATGGGGGCTTCAGCCGGCTCCACCGCGTATATCGGGATGTCCCTCCTCCTCTCCCTGAGGTATCTGCCCACCCCGGTGATGGTTCCGCCCGTACCCTGGGCTGCGACGAAGCAGTCCACTCCGCCTTTGCTCTGCATCCAGAGTTCAAGACCCGTACCCTTATAGTGGGCTCCAGGGTTGTTCGGGTTCGCGTACTGGTTGGGCCACCAGTATCTCTCGGGCTCCTCCAAAAGCTTCCTCTCTACAACATCCAGGCATAGGTCTACGTCGCTCTCCCCGCCCGGCGTGAGGAGAACTCTACCCCCGTACATCTTAATGGTTTCTACGCGTTCGCGGCTCATACCTTCAGGCATGACGACTGTAACCTTATGTCCGTAGAATCCTCCGATGAAGGCGCAGGATATGCCTGCGTTACCTGTGGAGGCCTCGATTATCTCCATTCCAGGCTTCAACTCTCCACTTTTGACAGCCTCAGATATCATCTCCAGGTATATCCTGTCCTTTAGGCTTCCCGTTGGGTTGAAGTATTCAACCTTTACGAGGACCTCCCCCTTTAAACCCTCCTCCCTAGGGATCCTCCCAAGCCTGACTAGGGGGGTCCATCCTATCGCTTGGATCAAGGATTCGAGGATATCCCTCTTATTCAAGGTGGCTATCCCCTACCAGCTTTACCCTCCCATACGAGCTTTCTAAGCCTCCTACCCCAGCTTAGATAGTCGTCTAGGAGTATGTATAGTGCAAGCCTTATCTTTCTAAGCCTTCTGGGCTCCAGGAACCTCCGGACGTTGGGACAGTCCCTTATATCCTCCAAGGTTCCATGCTCATCCCAGTGGGTGCAGAAGTTGTCTACGACCATATTGGTCAGGGCTAGGTCCTCCTCTTCCTCGAGCTCATCCCTTTCGCTACAGAAGTGGATCCTCTGAAGCCTGCCTATAAGGCTCTTAAGGTTCTCTACGTTCTCCCTGCCTATTCGATCCTCGATCCATCTTAGGGCGGCGGACCTGTAGAGGTCCATCAATCCTCTAACCCTCCTAGCGGTCCTAACAGCGTCCGTGCCTAAAATTGTACGGAATCTGGCTATCCATGGATGGCATTCCCCGACCATAGGGGATGGATAGGAGAAGACGGCCATCCATGGCCAGTAGACCCATTCTGGGAGGCTCAACCTTTCGATCAGGGCCCTCACCTGCGAGCTAATCCTCTCCTCTATGGAGGATATCAGGCTGTGAGGGTTCTCCTTGTCCAACCTCCTCCTAGCGGCGACCATTAATATCCCATATTTGGCTATCAGGGCGTCTCTGTAGCCGATCCCATTCAGTATCCTATCCTTGAACCCCCTAGGATTCCTACGCTTATCCAAGAGATCCCTTAGAACCCCCTTGGCATAGGCCTTAATCGCCGCCACAGCCTCCTCATCGCCGACCCCGAGATAGCGTCTATCGAGGAAACTCACTCCGCCGGTCCCGCCCAGGTAGCGGTCAAGCTCGTCGAAACTCCTAACCCTGTCTGAATGGCCTGTAGTACTCAAACTTTCCAACCCTTCACGTAATACTCAAAACTTACCCGCCTTTAAGCTTAAGGTAGGGCTCATCCAGGCCCTAGGCTTCAGACTGTGAGAAGACTGAACTTGGCCGGCGTATAACTCGACGTAAAAAAGCTCAGACGTCTTTCACGCCGGTCTGAAGACATACGATAACGGAGTCCTCTAAAAACATTTATAAAATTTTAAACAGATAATATTTATAAGTGCATGCATGCACTTATAAATATATGGTAAAGACGATAACTATTAGGGATGACGTCTACGAGGAATTAGCTAGACTTAAAGAAGATGGAGAGAGCTTTAGTGAAGTCATAACGAGAGTTCTAAAAGGTAAGAAAATGAATCTTATGAACTTTTATGGGATATTTAAAGATAAAGAATTATGGTTAAGTATTGAAAGGGAAATAGCGGAAGAAAGAAAAAAGGCTGTAATAAGATGAAACTACTAGATACCTCGATAATAATAAGCATACTAAGAGGAGACGAGGAAGTTAGAGATCTCGTTGAAAGACTTAATAAAGGAAGCCTTTGCACAACCACTATAACTCAATTCGAGCTTTTTTCAAGGATATACCATAAAGGACTGATTAAGGAAGGAATAATACTTAAAAGGCTGATTAAAAGTTTAGCTCTTTTAACATTTGATGAAGACTCGTCGGATAAGGCAGCACAAATCATGGGCATCCTTTTAAAGGCTGGAAGGCCAATTAATGTAATCGATGTCTTAGTAGCCGGCATCGCTCTAGCAAACGGCGTTGAAGATATAATAACTAGAGATGAAGATTTCAAGGTTATAGAAGAAATCTGCGGCTATCCAAAAGTGACACTACTTAAATAAGCTTGCTAAATTGGGATTATAATAGATGCTTAACTGATGATAGCGATGATAGGAAACATTTAAGATCATAAAATCCAAGTTATACCGGGAATAAAAATAAATAAACATTTCTTTTCATATTATTGCATTTTACCGGATATACGCGTCCATTTTCCTTGAATCATCTCCCAGACTATTCATATCATGCGGAGAATAGTTTTAACGATATTTTATAAGATTTCAGACAAGAGGTGTTTACACCTAAGCAGTAATACAAATAAATTCCCATTCAATATAAGGTACATCGCTAGGAGAGGCTACCTATGGGGTTTAACGTCGATGCGGCCCTCGTAGCCATCATATACATCTATGTATTCTCGTTGATAGCTCTAGCGTATCTTCTCAGGGGCAAGCTCGATCTGTCTTCGAAGGCGACTAGACATATGATCCATATATTTGCAGGGGACTCGATACTTTCGCTTCCCCTGTTCTCGTCTTGGTGGTATCCCTTCATGCTTCCTTTAGGGTTATCCTTCATGGTGGGCTTAGGTTTAGTGAGGGGTGAGGCCTTCCGTAGACTTATGGTGGAAGGAACAGAATATTCCCGTCTCCACATCTTCGGCCCACTATACTACGTGATCTCCATAGGATTGCTGGTTCCTCTGACTTGGAATTTCAAGCCCGTTGGCATGGCAGCTGTGATGATCATGGCCTGGGGAGACGGCGCAGCCGCAGCTTTAGCCCCAAGAATCCATAACCGCCACAGATATCCGCTCTCCGATAAGAGCATTGAGGGTAGCCTCATAATGCTACTCTTCGCATCTCTAGGATCATTATTAGCTTGGATGATTGCAGTGTATACTGATGCGATCGTAGTAGAGCCATTCAAAGCCTTGATCATAGCCTTATTTGGATCAGCCGTAGGGACTATAGTTGAAGCCTTATCTATAGGTCCGCTGAAACCCTTCGATAACTTCACAGTCCCACTAATATCCGCATCAGCCATGTGGATCATGATATAAATTAACTGTCCTCAATCCATCAGGATTATGCCCACATCGTTTAAGGTGGGCACCCCCTATATCTATGCCCTGCCAGCTCATAGGATGCAGCGCTCCCCTCTCCCATGCCTCTCCTTCAAAGTGGAAACCCATGAGTAAATGCTTCTTGTAGACAGATTCAGGATATTAGAACTAGCGCCATTGTTTCTATCAAGTCAGCGATGCCTACGTCCAGGGCATCTTTATCCTTTCTCATGGTTTTCATCGGGGTTAACTTAATCCTTGAAGGATTAGGATACCACCTACTATGCCTCCAACTTTGAATGTAAATGAGAGGATAAACTTCCAATAGCGGGATTTATTAACGGTCGGCGACAATACATGTAATCTTATAAAGTGTCCACGTGGTAGGCTTATCCTATCCTTCTATTATTCTATAATCTCTTTCCTCCACCATCTAAACAGTTTATCGCATAATTCATATATTTTCTTCGCCTCGTTTATTGCTTTCTCGGCATCTTTCCCAGTGTATAGTTGTATAGGCGGAATAAACGCCCTCTCGTCCCCATAGAAGGCTGGCCCTCTTATTTCAGTTAATTCCTTGCTGATCATGTTTATGACATCAAGCTTAGATCTGAACCATACTGGGAGATCTTTATACCGGGCAACTTCGCTTAGAACATCGCTGACGTCATGTTCACGTGGATACTCCACACCGAGTAGCCTGAGCGCGGCCTTGAGGCTGAGTTCAACACTTTCCTGGGCCCTCCTTACCGCTCTGTGATGTCTTCCCTCCGCGAGGGCTTCTTCTGCTTCCCTTAGGGAATAGGCTGCGTCCTCGAGATATCCCTTCGCCATAGCCTCCGTGTTCATATCTCAACAACTTCTCCGCGTTTAATGTCCGGCTTCAAGTCCCAGAACCATGACCCGTCTTTAAGGCGTATCCTTTTCGCATTAAGCTCCTTCAACCTCTTCTTGAGCCCCGTAAGGATTGCCTCGAGGAACCTTTCATTGTCCAATAGGATGACGGCGTCCTCAACCATATCCAGGTATATGGGCCTGTGAAGTTTAGCCTCCTCCAAACTCAGTGGATGGAATTGTACCCATGTAGAGATTCCCTTCTCCCTCAGCTTCCGGCATACACCGGTCTCCCCTAGCTTAATCAGGAGCCTAGCCATTAGCTGCATCCTTTCGCTCGCCCTCTCAGGCATGTTTCGGGCGACGACTAGCACGTCCGTATCGCTGCTCGGCTTAGCATCCCCTCTTGCAACGGATCCGAACACGGCTACGCTTATCAAGCCTTCTTTGAAAACCTTTCTCATAAGCTTAAGGAGCTCGTCTAGAAGCCGTCTTCTATCGGGATCCATTATCTCCTTTAGGGGGCCTCCTCGTAGAGTTGATGATCCACATTTTCCCATATTTATCATGATCTTTGGGTCCCCCGCTCGATATATATTTTTAGAGCTCCATGCACCGACTGTCATACCCATAAATAAATTGAAGCGTGAAGAAGCCTTCCTATCAGGTCTTCTTTTAAGCCCTATTCAACCTGTGTACTTTCAACCTATTAGCCTTCATCTACAGCCTTCTCCATAGGCTTCGCAGGAGAGTATGCCGTAAAATTGATCTTCAGGTGAAATATTTTCGGTAATACTGTCATTAACTCTACATGTAGGTATTGGACATTCTCAGACAGAGAAATTTAGGGATAACAGGTAAAGAAGTCGTACTGGACAGGTAATCCTTTACTTTCTTCTCTTGGTCTTTTATTGTTTGGCTCCGCATTTTGGGCAGTATTCCGCTTCTGCTAGGATCCTTGCGCCGCATTCCATGCAGAACTTATATTCCCCGCTTGGAATCTCAACAGCTTCCACGGCTGTTTGCGTTGTTTTACCTGCCTCTTCATAGGTCAGGGCTGCCGACCTAGCGGTGAAGACTAGGAATAGGGGCGATAAGATCAGGGTTATGAGCCATCCTACATAGGGTATCCCTCCTATGAGGCCGTAGATCATTGAGATCACGAATAATACTATGAGCCATAGGATGTAGCTTCCCCAACCTATCCTCCCGATTATACCTAGTATATCGCTTATCGCGAAGGCTTTAGTGAATCTATCCTGTTTTATCATATGTACGATGCCTACAACGGCAATTACCGCTATAAGGAAAGAGACCACCAGGGCGGCTGCGAACAATACGAGAGCCAAACCGCCGAGTAACGGGAAAGTGGTTAATCCAGCCATAGGTCTCCGCATCATCCCCGGCATGGCTATAGCCACCCCGGCGATTGATAAAGCCATAGGGATGATCATGTAGATTGCACCGGCAATGATTATCTTGAGGCCTTGAGTCCACATGGATCCATAGCCTTCAAGTCTAGGGGGCTCATCTGAGGCAGGGGACTCCCTCACCGCCTTAGCCCAGTACCCCATGATGATCCAATTCACTATCGGAATTATCCCTAAAACTATGAGGAGAACCCATCTCCCTGCATCCTTGGTCATCTTCTTAGCATACTCTAAACTTTTACCTAGGTTCTCTCCTAAATCCATATTAGAACACCATAAGTTGAATATCTAAACCTTATATAAAAATATTTGCTAAACCATAAAATGGCGTAACTTATGGCGTTAATATACTATGAATGGAAAACGAGGAAAAGAGAAAGAGGATAAATATAAATTTTGGAGATGGAGGGGATGAGGGATAATTCTAAATTCATCTTTGGAGACATACTGGTCACCGAGGAATGGGTCGAGAAGACCTGCGGAGACGGATACGCTGAGGATGCTGTCGAGGCAATTAAACTGGCTTAAAAGTCGCTTGACGAAGAATAAGTGAACCTTTTATTAGATCCAAAAAAATAATATAGTTTAAAATTTTTAAGGTCGTTTCTTCCTTTAACTCACTACTTCAGCTATAGCGAACCTTGGCCTTACAGATATTATCTTAACGGTCACGTTGTCGCCCGGCTTCGTATTCGGTACGAATATTATATAGCCTTCCACCTTGGCTATTCCGTCGCCTCTCCTGCTGGTGTCCGTTATCTGCACCTTATACTCCTTGCCTTCCTCAACAGGCTTGGAGAATCCTCTGCTGAAGCTGCGCCTCTGGTAGCCCATACTTTTCACCTCACTTCCAGTAGCTTACGGTTAGCCTGGGAGAAGCAGAGCCTGAATATGGGCGGCTGCCATCCCATGAGCCTAACCCATAAATCTCCTCCCTCAGCCATATAAAAACCTTCCGCTGTTGAGTGAATCCTTGTTAAATCTATTCATCTCCGGGTCTTATAACCGATCTTGAAAATCATGAAAGCCCAGCCTTTGTGGACTGTTCCCAAAGTAAGGAATGGTTTTGAAGTTAGGCTGGTACCTTTAAGGGAGGGATGGGCTTTTTCATCCCTCGATAGCCTAACAAGGAGTAGCTTACATCTCGATGCATTTTTACATCCCGGTTTATCCAGTGGTGTCAGCTGTTAAGGTTATCTCCATCCTAGCCTTAGGGTTCCTCATCAAATCCACTAATGTTCTAGATATATCTCTCGCAGCCTTGTTTGAGCATATCATAAGGGTTCTCCCGCACGTGTATCCGCTCCTCCTAACCACTAGAGACTTCGCATCCGTGTAGGCGAGTGATCTATGCCCCTTCCATAAAACTTCCTCTATTAGTCCTTCCCCCTCCATCATAACGTGTATCATCGTTTTCGTGCTCCTAGCCGTAGTTTTGAATTCATCCGATAGGTCTGAAGCTGCCTTAGAGGCCTTCACCCCTATTATGCAGTCTCCACGCCAGGTTAGATGCGGCTCCCTGGTGAACTCGAATGTTGTGGGGTGGATCGCCCTTATCCTCCTATGGCCCTGGGCTTCCAAGGTTTCAGTAACCTTCATTTACTTCAACCCCTTCTCCTAGAATTGTCACGGTGAATGTTAAGTTTTGGGCTTCAAAGATGGATTCGCTGAGTCTAGGCGTAGACTCGTGGAGATGCTCATAATGGAGGGGATCCTCAGGGATGAGAAGGTTATAGAGGCCCTCCTAAAAGTTCCTAGGGAACTATTCGTTCCACCAGAGTATATGGGCCATGCCTACGCGGATACCCCTCTTCCAATAGGGTATGGTGGAACCATAAGCGCCCCCCATATGGTAGCCATAATGGATGAAGCCCTAGAGTTGAAGGAGGGATTGAAGGTCCTTGAGGTGGGAGCGGGCAGCGGCTATCACGCAGCCACCATCGCCCATATAGTCTCAGGAGGCCTTGGGAAGGGTCATGTATTCACGGTTGAGATTATACCTGAACTCTTCAGATTGACGGTTAAAAACCTTATACGCTCTTCATATAGTAGATGGATCACAGTCATACTTGGAGATGGATCTAGAGGCTTCCCCGAAGCCGCCCCATACGACAGGATCCTGGTCACAGCCGCCGCCCCAGATATACCTAGACCATTGTTAGAGCAGCTAAGCAATCCAGGGATACTCGTCATACCTGTAGGTGGCCGATACTCCTTCCAATCCCTGACCGTGGTGAAGAAGAATCCTTCAGGACGTATAAAGGTTGAAGATAAGGGTGGCTGCTCATTCGTACCCTTGATGGGGGAACATGGCTTCGAAGGCTAACCGAAGAAGGATTCCAATGTACGCTTCACTTCATGGGTTTTCAAGCTGGTCATGCTCTTCTCCAGGGCACCCCTAACCCTAGCCTCTGAGAAGTCTCTTTCACGGCAAAGGAAGGATACTATGCCCTCCACATCCGGGGGCCTCCACTCAAGCCTGTAATCATCTGAGACCTTCGGGTTGAGGAATACATCCCTTATCTCCCTATAGTTTTCAGGGAGGCCCAATTCAGGTTCAGCTTCAACGATGAGCTCTAGGCTTCCATGATCCCTTAGAAGCTTTAGGGCGGTCTTCGGACCCACGCCTCTAACTCCTCCAGGGTTATAATCCGTGCCTATTAGTATTCCAAGGTCTACAAGCTGTACCCTTGAGAGGCTTAAATACGCTGAGATTCTATCCAGCTCTATCAGCTCAGGCTCCACTTCTATGAAGGTATCCCTTCTAGGAAGCTTCCTACGCCCCGTTACAGCTAAATTCCTCAAAAGCCTCAAAGCTCCGAATAGGAGGGCATCGTAGTCTTGACTCGCCGTAGCCCATACATCACCTTTAACAGTCATGTAAGCCGCCTGCGCCTCCCCCTCAGAAGGGGCTTGCACCCAAGGTATCCCCATGAGGTCTAGAAGCCTCCTTGAGTCTTCAACCATCTCATCCTTGAGCCTCGCTGTCATCTGGGCGTATCTACGGACGGCTTCTAAGTCACCCTTATCCAAGGCCTCACGATACCTGACTAGAGCCTCATTCTTCACCCTGGCTCTAGCCTTCAACTCGGCCTCCTTCAAAGCGGGGGGTGTCCCATCGAAGACGTATACGAGCTTCAATCCCTTCTCAGCCATATTCAAACTCCTATAAAACAGGCCGCTTAGATGGCTTGTGACTCGGCCCCTCTGATCCATGAGGGGCTCTCCTGAAGAACCTCTAATAATGGATAAGAACTGATAGAGCATATTATAAGCGTCAACAGCTATAGATCTCCCCGAGAGCTGGTCTAAAGATACCTTAACCCTCGGAATCAGATCGCCTAAGTCGACACCCAAGGAAACCTACACCATCCTTAACCCCATCAGTATAAAGTATCTAAAGCTATACTTTCACTACACTCCAAACATATTTTAATGTAAGGTGTAAATGATATATCAAGTCTGAACTAAATATTTCTGTTGGGCAACTATTATAGGATTGAGGTCAGCAGGTATAACAGATGAATAGGGAAGGGCTGGGCCATCAATTGTACCAGGAGAGGCCTAATTGGATGAGCAATGTAATGATTGAAGTTCCAGGTATAAAGCTGGTTACTCATGGGAAGAGCCTATGTATATCCTGTAGGGGAGGTAAGATGCTGTGCGGTAAACCCTACTGTCCCATCCTATCCAAGGCCGAAGCCCTTATCAAAAATTTAAGGGAGGTGAGATCGATAAGGGTTGAGGGCTCCAGCCCCCCAGGTATATTCGTAGGCAGGATGGGCTACCCTAAAGTCTACGCTGGACCTATGATACCGCCCTATAGAGGGGACACCTCCATCCTCGACATGCCTGAGGAATGGGTTGGGAAGAGCTTCAAGGAGATCATAGACTATAGATGTTCCCTGATTAGGGGTAAGAGGCTGATAGGCGTGGATGAGGCGGTGGATCCCGGCGAGTTCCTTTTAACCCTTCAGGAGCTCGCCATGGCCTCGAGGCCGGTTAACTCAGAAGTCCAGCTTAAAAGAAGGCCCTCAAACATAATCGTATTAAATGAGTTCTCCCAGCCCTTCGGCCCCTCAGCCCCTTTAAAGGATTACCGATTAGAGTCGGTAAAGACTGATCATAGGATCGAGAAAGTCTTCTATGACTGGGATCTACCTGCCTCAGAGGCCGTGGTGACACTCTACAGGAGCGGCGTACCAGTGTCTAAAGTTCAGAGATGCTTCTCAGCTGGCGTTTTTGGGACACGAAGTAAGAGGAGGCTTGTACCGACCCGATGGGCCATCACCGCTGTTGACGACATAGCATCAAAAGCCCTGCTTAGGGAGGTTAGGGGCTACCCTATTATAAACGAGTTTAGAGTCTACCATTTCAGGCATTTAGGAAACATGTTCGCAGCTCTCCTATACCCCTCTAGATGGGAGTTTGAATGGATAGAGGCCTGGTTTCCAGGGACGACATGGAACATTGAAGGATGGAAGCCGGAGCTCATAGGGGACCATGAGGGATTCAAGGGAAGGAGCGAATACGCCTACGAGATTGGAGGATGCTACTACGCTGCTAGACTCGCAGCCGTTGAAGCCTTGGAGGATGAGAAGAGGCAGGCGGGGGTGCTCCTCCTAAGGGAGATCTACCCTGACTACATCTTACCGGTGGGAGTTTGGAACGTAAGAGAAAGCGTCAGAAGGCTCATGAAAACAGGATATGAAAGGTTCGAGGAGGTCGACGAGGCTGTAAAGGCGTTAATGGCTCAGCTTAAGGTTTCCATGAAGGTTTGGCTCTCCAAGAGCAAGATACTAGGGAACATCCTCATCCAGGAGAGGCTGGAATCCTTCTTCCAATAGAAGTGGCGACTAATGGATTACGCCGTTAAAAACTGTAGATCAGCGTTGTCGAAGAGCAGACTTCCAGGCTTAGACTACGCCTTAAACCCCTACTTCGGATGCGAACACGGCTGCCTCTACTGTTACAGCCCAATGGTGTTAGGTCTTAAAGAAGCCTATGAGAGATGGGGATCCTTCGTTAAAGTCAAAGTGAACATCCTTGAAGTATTAACTAAGGAGGCTAGACGTAAGCGGAAGGGCATCGTCGGAGTATCAACGGTTACCGACCCCTATCAGCCACTAGAGGAACGATACAAACTTACCCGTCGTTGCCTAATGATCCTAAAGGAGGCAGGGTTCAAAGCCTCGATACAGACGAAGTCGGACCTGGTCACAAGGGATATAGATGTGATATTAGATGGGGGATTCGACGTCTGCATAACCGTTACAACGTTGGATAAGGATTTGGCTCAAGCCTTAGAGCCTAAAGCTCCCCCTCCAGATAGGAGGGTTGAAGCTCTCCATAGATTGTCCTCCCATGGAGTTGAAACCTGGATATTCCTCGGACCCATAATTCCAGGAGTCAACGACGATAAAGACGGTATAAGAGGGATCCTAGAGGTCGCCTATGACACCCGGTCTAAGGTATACTATGACAAGCTGAATTTAAGGGAGGGCATCCTGCATAGACTTACATCGCTAAAAACCCTAAGCCTAAACGAGGATGCCAATCGGCTTTCAGAGAAGTTAAAGCCATCATCAAATTACTGGAGAAGGCTTAGTGGATTAATAGAAGAAGAGGCCCATTCATATCGGGTTCACATCGAACCCGCTTTCCGATACGGATGACCCCTAACAACCAAAGGCATCAAAAACCTCTATTAACCTCTATCCACTCAGGTCAAGGGTTCTCTCAAGGATCATCTCCACTACCATACAATAAATATATAAGGGGCTTCGTAGGATGTGAGCCAGATAAGAGCCCGGCGAATACTCCTTAGATAAGCCTAATAGTCTTAGTAGTTATAGGGGATATGCTTTAAACATTCGGATCCTTCTCGCGTTCAAGGGTTCATCCCGGTCATCTCAAAGGCAATGTTTAAAATTATGAACTTAATACTATAGGATTAACGTTGAAAGTTAATATGGACTTATCTATGGGGGAGCAGGCAATAGGATGAGGGATGCTCATGAAGGATTCTAGGATTACGAGGATAATTAAGAGGGACGGCAGGATTGTCCCATTCGAGCCATCAAAGATAACTGAGGCGATAAGGAAAGCCTTCGTAGCCGTTAGGGGTGGGAGGGGAGAGGAGGCTGAAGGGCTTTCCTCCGAGGTCGTGGAGGTCTTAGAGGAGAGGTTTCCGGGAAGGGTTCCAGGGGTAGAGGACATACAGGATATAGTCGAAGAAGTATTGATGAAGAGGGGATATCCGGATGTCGCTAAGGCCTACATCCTATACAGGGAGAGGCGCGCCGAGATAAGGAGAGTTAAAAGTTTCATAGGAGTTAGAGATGAGCTTAAGCTCTCTGTGAACGCTGTAAACGTCTTGGAGAGGAGATATCTCCTCAAGGATTTGAAGGGGGAGCCTATAGAGACCCCTGCGCAGATGTTCAGGAGGGTCGCCAGGGCAACTGCGGCTGTGGATAAGCGATACGACGCGGGCGTAGATGTGTCGAGGGTTGAAGATGAATTCTATAACCTTATGGTTAGCCTGGATTTCCTGCCGAATTCTCCGACGCTCATGAATGCTGGGACCGAGATAGGGCAGCTCTCCGCATGCTTCGTAATTCCAGTACAGGATTCCATGGAGAGCATATTCGACGCATTGAAGCATATGGCTCTAATCCATAAGTCTGGAGGAGGAACAGGCTTCTCGTTCTCAAGGCTTAGACCCAAAGGGGATATAGTTAAGTCGACTAAGGGGGTCGCTTCTGGTCCAGTATCGTTTATGAGAGTGTTCGATGTGGCGACAGAGGTTATAAAGCAGGGGGGTAGGAGGAGGGGGGCCAACATGGGGGTGCTCAGGATGGATCATCCGGATGTCATCGAATTCGTAACCGCTAAGACCCGTGAAGGATTCCTCTCCAACTTCAACCTCTCTGTAGCCGTCACAGATAAGTTCATGCAGGCGATACGTGAAGATGGAGAGTATGAGCTCATCAATCCCCGCACCGGGGAGGCTGTGAGGAGGCTGAAGGCAGCCGACCTCTTCGACCTCATGGTGACCATGGCGTGGAGAACCGGTGATCCAGGCTTATTATTCATAGATCGGATAAACGCTTCGAACCCTACGCCCCATATAGGCGAGATAGAGGCTACCAATCCCTGCGGGGAGCAGCCCCTCCTACCATACGAGTCCTGCAACCTGGGATCCATAAACCTCTCCAACAT
>JAWBPF010000025.1:8287-15994 GCA_038825355.1 Bathyarchaeia archaeon | reverse complement strand
TTGCTGTCTCTCCGCCTGGTTCCGATTTCGTCTAAGAGATTCCGATGCCCCCCACCTGGTCTTCACAGCTATCCCCGTCTTGAAGGCCTTCATCTCATCGGCTCCCAAGAAGGCCTTCCCCAACGCTACAAGCCTATGATCCTCATCTAAGACTATGACTTCATCCCCCGGCCTGATCTCGGGGGACACGGAGACTAGATGTTTGCAGAAAAGGTTCTTCCCATCCCTTATGAACTGAGCCACATCGCTTCTCACGATCACTACAGGCAACTCATCTACTGGGACCTTCTTTAAGAGCTGTTCTCCTCCATGGATCGTCAGGGCGAGCATCCCATCCTTAGGCCTCAAAGTCGCAATCAACCTATCATTCAGGTATATGTGGCGTATCCTCCCGGTGCTCCTGGAACAGGTTATCTTCAATCCCTGGCTTGGGAACAGGGCCTCTCCTCCGCCTCCGCCGAGCTGATAATCGGCGATCATCCTGATCTTACGGAGCTCATATAGGGTAGGGATCCTCGGCTCCATGCTCTCTCCCCATCTAATCTCCTAGGATTAGATTAAACTTTTATCCTAACCCAAACCTTTCTTTACTTCCTCTTACCCTTTTCACTCCTCTTTCTCTACTAGCATACACAAACAAACACACACGCACTTAGGCGATCAGGGTAGGTAATCTTAAATATATGTAATATTGGATTTTTATCTCTTGGTAGAATATGAGATCCGGCAAGAAGATGGTTTTAGGTATTATTGTCTTGTTACTGGCTGGAATTGCTATTGTTGGGTGGCTTTTTCTAAGCCAGCAGCCGCAAGAAGGCTTTGGCATCTACCTTTCGGAGAGTAATAAACTAGTAATATCGGATAAGGATATTGTATCGTACAATAAAACTTCTCATGAAATCAAACTCACTGCAGGAGGAGTTGAGAAGATTAAAGCACTAAAAGTACCTATGACAGGTAGTCCCTTTGTGATAAAAATAAATGGTAAAGAAATTTATAATGGGTCATTTTGGGTATCCATTTCCTCTTTGAGCTATTCAGGAATAGTAATAGATACTCTGAAAACTCAAGATAATACCATAAAGATTGAAAAAGGTTATCCATCTCCAGAGTTCTTTAAAGGCACAGATCCAAGAAATAACTCTGAAGTATTTGACTACTTCCAGAAAATAGGGAAACTGATTCAATGAACAAGCGCGCTTCGTTTCTCCAGGGTTCGAGGTAATGACAAAATGACGAAAGAGATTAAATGGGAAACGGGTTAAACTTCAATCTCTTCCTCCCCCTAACTATTATCCATCTATTCATACATCCTCCCCATGTACATCTTGACACAAACAAAAAAACCGCGAAGGTAACCAACCTATAAAATCTGGAAAATTCACCACTGCCACAACTATTAAACCGACCAGCAGATAAACAAGCAATGCATAATTAACAAATTTCTATAACTGTACTAAATAATATTCCAAGCAATTTTCAATTTAGAGATATCTATACTTTTCTTAGTTTTTGTGTGTTTGTCTGTCTTGGATAGAGATGGGAGAATAGTAATGAATTAAAATGAGGTATAATGGTAAGTGGAAGAAGAGGTTGAGGTTGGGTGTTGGATTAAACTTTTATCCCATGAGATATCTATCCTAAGCTAGTTAAGGTAGACGCTTAAATGTCTGCCCTTCAATGTTCCTCCATAAGTCTGATCATCCAAATGTGGATGGTGAAGATTTGAACTGTGAGATTTGTGGCGGGGTCATCCGTGGAGGCGGATTCAGGATACTCATGGATGGAGCACTTCTACTTGTCTGCGAGGATTGCAGAGGCTACGGAACACCTTACACAGGCTTCGACGCGGATGTTAAGGCTAAACAGGTGTCTAAGGTTAAACCCGCGACGGTAAAGGCTAGGAAGACGGGGTTCCCGGAGATCCCGAAGTTTGAGGTGGTCGAGGATTTCCCTAGGATCGTGAGGTGCGCCCGGCTCACCCTCGGGTTCACCCAGAGAGAATTAGCGTCTAGGATTAATGAGAGGGCATCTGTGATACAGAAGGTTGAGGTTGGAAGACTTACCCCTGATCTGAGGTTGGCTAGGAAGCTTGAAAGGATCCTCAAGGTTAATTTGATCACACGGGAGGAGGATCTTGAAGTCCCTAAGACCACGGCTGGAGGAGTTGAACGTACCCTAGGGGATGTAGTCCACATCAAGAGAAGGGATAAACCGGTTCCCTGATGAAGTTTCACGGATCGACTCTAAGGGCTGAAGATCATGGATGAAGTTTACGTTCTGAGATGGGGGCATCGCCCAAGGGATCTCAGAGTTACAACCCACACGGCTCTGGTTGCCAGAGCGTTTGGAGCTAGGGGATTCATCCTCTCAGATGTGGAGGACTCGAACGTTAAAGGCTCCGTGGAGAAGGTGGTCGAGGATTGGGGCGGCCCCTTCAGCTTCGAGATGGGCCTGCCATGGAGGAAGACCATAGAGGACTGGCATAGGAGAGGGGGATTCACTGTTCACTTAACCATGTATGGGTTAAACCTCGAAGAGGGTATGCTCTCCGAGATCCGGGATAGGAGGGGAAACCTACTCATATTGGTGGGGAGCAGGAAGGTGCCTGGGGAATTCTTCTCCCCTAAGGTTTCGGATTACAACTTAGCTGTGGGGAACCAGCCCCACTCGGAGGTAGCTGCCCTAGCAGTTTTCCTTGATAGACTCTTCAAGGGGGAGGAGCTTAAAGTAGAGTTTAAAGACGCAAGGATTAAGGTGGCCCCTTCAAGGAGGGGGAAACGGGTGATGCGCCTCCAAGATCCATCGGAGACGCCTCATCTCCCTGGAGGCGGCTCGAATCCCAGCCTTGGACCATGGGTTTAGCCTCCCCAGAGCATTCTAGGAGAGGATTTTATAACGATGATACTACATAATAATAGTAGGATAGCCGCCGTATCAGACGCATTTAGGATACAGATGGTGGAGGTCTTGTCGATTCAAGAGGATGAGCTTGTCAAGGTTGCTCCCCTTTTCGGGGGAGAGGATGCTGTTAAGGTTATAAAGGCCCTGTTGAAGCTGGGTGAGGCTACAGATGACGTTGTAGCCGCTGAGACCGGCGTCAAGCTGAACGACGTGAGGAAGATACTCTACAGGCTTTATGACCATGCCTTGATCTCCTCCAATAGGGGTAGAGACCCTAAGCAGGGCTGGTTTATCTTCTACTGGAGGCTCCAGCCGGATCAGCTGGAAGCCTTCATAAAGAGTAGGAAGATGAGGGTCCTGGAGAAGCTTAAGCGGAGGCTGGATTATGAGAGATCTCATTCCTTCTTCGAATGCAGGAGGTGCCCCCTGGAGAGGTTCACCTTCGAGGAGGCCTTGGAGACAGCCTTCATATGTAGTAAATGCGGAGGCCCTTTGGAGAGCGTAGATAACTCGGGTCTGATCGCTTATCTGGAGAGGAAGGTGGAGGAGATTGAAGGGGAGCTTAAAGGAGAGACTGGCCCCCCCCAGAGCTGAGGCTTTAGAGATCCTCAAGGAGCTTGGTTGCCCTCGTCAAGTTATAGCCCACTGTAGATGCGTAGCGGATGTCGCCGTTGAACTCGCCCTCAAAGCCTTGAGTAAGGGCTTCCAAGCGGATCTGAGGCTCATAGAAGCTGGGGCTTTACTCCACGATGTTGGGAGATCGGTCACGCATGAAGTGAACCATGGAGTTGTAGGGGCTGAGATCGTCAGATCCCTTGGATTAGATGAAGAGATGGCTGGAATAGTCGAGAAGCATGTGGGAGCAGGGATCCCGGCTGACGAGGCGGTTGAGCTGGGCCTCCCAGGGAGAGATTATGTGCCCTCTACCCTAGAGGAGAAGATCGTATGCTACGCCGATAAGCTTGTTAAGGGATCTAGGAGGATAAGCTACGAGAAGGCCCTCAGAGACTTCGTGGAGACCCTTGGAAAAAGACATCCGGCTGTGGAGCGTTTCAGAAACCTTCACAGCGAGATCCGCGAGATGGTTGGAGACGACACTTGAAGACCAGCCTCCTCTCAGGCGTATATGATTGGAGTCGGAGGCTCCGGGAGGAGGCGGCCTCCCTGCTGAGGGAGGTGGCTGAGGGATTAAATGTAGAGATCACTGTGATCGAGTTTTCACCTGGTTTAATCCATCTAGAGTATGAAGGCGAAGATGAGAGAGTTTACAAGGGCCTCCTGAGGAAAAGCCTTGGGGAAGCCTATATTGAGAAGGGAAGCATTAGGAGAAGGGATGAGGCCCGAGGAGTAATTGTAGGCCACTTGAAGCATGGCCTACTCCTGGACTTAGGGGTGAGGAGGCCCCGGATGGAATACGCCATACTCCCCAGGAAGACTTTAAACGCTCAACTGGCAGACGGCGGCAATTTTACCATGAGCAAAATGGTGGAAAAATTCTGTCTAATACCTTTCCTAGCCTTGGAGGTGGATGTCCAGGGGACGAGTCCTAGGATCGCCGTCGAACTCTCGAATAGGCAAGTGGAATATTATTGGGGCTGGGATAAGATGGGCTTCCCCAGGATAGTCGTCTCAGGGCCTCCAAGGCTGGAGCTGAGGGAGGCCTTGAGGGACCTGAACCTTGAAGGCAAAGTCGTAGAATTAGAGTCGTCAACCCTTACTACGCATATATTGGCCTTAAGGTTATGCGAAGACGGAGCAGAGGCGGCTGAAATCCTAAGGTCAAGGCTGAAGACGGCTAGGATTTCAGCCTATAGGCCGGACATGGAGAGATTCCGCTTCACAGATAAGGTTAAGCACTCATACACTTAAGAGAGCATTTCCAGCCTATACCTAAGACGAGGCTCGTCAGGGAAGCCGCTTTAACCGTCAAGTCATCGCCGCAAACGCTCACAGCTACATTTCTGAGGTTAACTCCGATAGCAATAGCGGCCGCCACCTATATAGTGCTGCTGATCTTAACTCCAAAGAGATAAGGAAAGGCTGAAGACCTCACCTCCCTAATATACCACGTAAGGCCGGCGGATAAGATGAGACTCAGATAAGAGGAACTGGGCTTCCCAATAACCTTCAACGCGCACATAAACGATTCATGGAAATCCTGCTCAGGCGAGGGGATAATGAAGGATCCCACCCTTTGGTTAATAGGGCCGCGAAGAAGCCGCTATCACCTCATTATAAAGAGCCATCTATTCACATATTACGGCTTTCCATTCAAATGATTCCCTCGGGGATCGACGTAGATGGAGATGGAACTACTCCAAGACAATCCCAAGCATAACACTATCATCGCGAACTCTACTCTATTATTTCTCCGTCTCGCGTTATTTTTTCAACATGGCTAATATCATGTTTCAATATTATCCTTTGAGACCATGACGCTCTTCCCCTGGGCTTTAGCGTAGCATAATTTTTCCATTCATTAACTGCAAGTTGAAGGTTGTCCGGCCGACCTGAGCACGGCTCTAAAGCTATGTGGTAGTAGCCTCTCCATCCACCGTAATTTAGCCACAGTAAAATATATGGAAGTGTTTGAGTGGAAAAGAGAAAGCCGATAACCTCTTTTCTCGCTTCATTAATTGCAGCACACCATGCATCCTTCAACTTCCCTGTGTAAAGGTTTTCGCCAGTTTTATCGCAGGGTTTCCCTACCTTGCTAAGGTCCACATCCCTCTGATCTTTGTCCTTCGTTATCGGCCATGGGATCTCATCTCCCATTTTTCCAAGCCGGTCACTTACCGTCGCACCGATGCGAAGAGTTGAAACTTCTTGTGGGAGAACGATCCTGTAATACGGGTTTACCGATAGGGTATTATGTCCACTATAGTGGTATTCAAGGGTTTCATCGGATAAATTTTGAACTACATAATTAACGTCGATGATAGGCGTATTGGCAGAAAGGGATATGGACTTAGATATTGAAATCGGGTATGTACAGCATACTCTTCTCATTTCAATAACGAGCGATTTATTGTTCTCCTCTTTCCTAATTAGTTCCCAGGGTTCTAAAGCGGCATCTCCTAGGGGGGGAAGTTTTGCTCCTTTAAATATGCAGGGTTCACATGTCGGAATACAATCAAAGAAGCCACTGACATTTTCGTATTCCACTTTATATTCAGGCTTCCTTATCGGAGTGTCAGGGCAGTGCCAGCAAAACTCAGTTTCAGTAGGTTTATATATTAAGCTTATAATTCTTGCCCCATAACCTGGAGTGACAATCATCCGAATTAAATCGGTTTCTAAAATTATACCTTTAAATTCTCCAACCAATGTTGAAGCAATCGAAGGGAATAAGCCCATAAACATCTCTCTTAACGATGAATATAAAAGTTTAACTAAGGAAGTAGGTAGGGGCCTCATTTGGAAAAGATGAAACCCTTACCTTTTAACCTCATGTGTAATTTGAAAATATATATTAAAAAAGGTATATCTTTTCCAAGTGGGGTTTATATCGTTAACAACATTTTCAATTGAGTTAAAAGGTCCCTTTTTGAATCCACTATTATCAAGATAGTAAAAAAGATTATCTTTTTTGTATAAACAGACGGCATGTCCTAAAGCATTCCGTGAACCTATTTTGCCCCATTGTACATCCAAACCACATGCAGCATTATTATCAAAAACATCAAAATTATTATAAGAATAGCCATTATTAATTAGGCAATAAAGAGCAAACATGGCATGATCTTCACAATCTCCTGCTTTTTTAATAAAAGTCATAGAAGCATTTTGGGTTATATTTAGAGGGTCATCTTCATATCTTATATTGTTTGACATATACGCACTAACTAAATCAGGTGAATTTAATCTATTGACAACTTCAGCAAAGTTTTTCCATCTATCCGACTTATAATTTCTAGAAGCAGAACTTTGTTTCCATGCTACATTAATTAAACTCTTCAAAGAATAATTTTCCAACAGATTACTTCGGCGGAAGTCCCGATCATAAGCAAGCCACAATAAAGCTTCTAAAGGTGAGCAGTATTTTCTTTTGCCCTTAATTCCTTCACTTAGCATGGATGCGAACGCTTTTTGATAAACTGCATTATTTTTAGATTCGTCAACTAAAAATAGAATGTTATCAAGTGCTGCCAAATCTCTTTCATCTACATCCAAAAGGTCTGGTAGTTTTGTCAGTTCTTCAACAACTTCTGGATTATTTGAATAGGACTTGTCTAATCGGGTTAAATAAGTTGCTCCTATATCAGTCAGGTTATGATGAGTCTGCATGCAAACTCTATTCTGGACAGCATATCTAGCAAAATCTTGGTCTGGAAACGATGAATTTAATGATAAATAACTTGAAACATCAGGAGCTAAACCAAATTCTATATAACCTTTCTGTGTTTCGCTATCGAAACCACTTAAATAACTTAAAGCGTAAGCTTCTTCATCAGAAACATCTTCATCAGTTAATACGCCTGAAACATCTTCCTCTCCATAAAGAACTTTTAACTGGAGAGATTTTACTGTTTCTTTCTGGCTTTCATTGGGAGGGACAATATTATTAATCGTAAAAAGATAATCGATCAAAGTCTCATTATTTGGGTTCAACTCCTTAAGAACACTTAAGTTATTAGCAACTTCAGGGTCAATTCCTTTATCCAAGGCATATTTAACAACAGGATTAATTGTAGTAGTTTCAGTAACAGTTTGCGTCTGAGTTAATGTTTCTGTTAGAGTTTTAGTTATGCTTGGAATCCAGCCATAATGTTCTGCTAAATCTCTTGCAGCAAAACCTATCGC